>CAYZYG010000178.1:0-6185 GCA_964481395.1 uncultured Vicinamibacterales bacterium | reverse complement strand
AGGAACGGGGCCTATGCTGGCAAAAGTCATCAGTTGTTCAGTGGTTGGTCTGGAAGGCACGGCGGTCGAGGTCGAGGTGGACATCTATGCCAACTCGCTGCCCTCGATCACCTTGGTCGGCCTGCCCGATGCCGCGGTCAAAGAATCGACCGAGCGGGTGCGCGCGGCGCTGTTCAACTCGGCGCTGTACTATCCGCGCGGGCGCGTGACGGTCAACCTGGCGCCGGCTGACCTGCGCAAGGTGGGGCCGGTCTACGATCTGCCGATCGCGGTGGGACTGTTGGCGGCCAGCGAGCAGGTGCCGCTGGATCGACTGGAAAACACCCTCTTCATCGGCGAGCTGAGCCTGGACGGCAGCCTGCGCCACATCGATGGGGTGCTGCCCATGGCCCACATGGCCCAGCAGCAGGGGGTCAAGACCGTCTATCTGCCGGAGATCGACGCGCCTGAGGCCGCGCTGATCCGCGGGCTGGAGGTGATCCCCGTGCCCTCCATGTCGGCCCTGGTCTCGCACCTGCGCGATTTCGATCCCATCCCCCCCTTCGAGCACAGCGAGCGTTTCGACCAGGTGGAAGACCTGCCCTACACGGTGGATTTCGCCGACATCAAGGGGCAGGAGCACATCAAGCGGGCGTTGGAGGTGGCCGCGGCCGGCGGACACAACTGTCTGATGACCGGCAGCCCCGGCGCGGGCAAGACCTTGATGGCCCGCTCACTCCCTTCGATTCTGCCCAAACTGACCCTGGACGAGGCGCTGGACATCACCCGCATCTATTCGGTGACGGGGCAGTTGCCCCCGGATACGCCGCTGGTCAATCAACGGCCCTTCCGCGCGCCGCATCACACCATCAGCAACGCTGGGCTGGTAGGGGGCGGCCGGCTGCCGCGGCCGGGAGAGATCAGCCTGGCCCATCGCGGCGTGCTCTTTCTGGACGAGCTGCCGGAGTTCGGGCCGCACAACCTGGAGACGCTGCGCCAGCCGCTGGAGGACAAGGTGGTGACCATCAGCCGCGCCCAGGGTTCGCTCAGCTTTCCCGCCAATTTCATGCTGGTCGGCGCCATGAATCCCTGCCCCTGCGGCTGGTATGGCGACACCCAGCACGAGTGCACCTGCTCGCCGGCCGTGGTCAGCCGCTATCAGAAGCGCCTCTCTGGCCCGCTGCTGGACCGCATCGACATCCACGTGGAGGTGCCGCGGGTCGATTTCGACAAGCTGAGCGACGCGCGGCGGGGTGAGACCTCCAAGACGATCCGTGAGCGGGTGGAGGCGGCCAGAGAGCGGCAGCGGCGGCGTTTTGCCAGCTATGCCGATGGCCACAGCCAGCTCCTGACCAACGCGGACATGGGACCGGGGGAGATTCGTGAGTTCTGTGCGGTGGACGAGGCTGGTCACAGCCTGTTGCGCGCGGCCATGCGTCAGCTGCACATGAGCGCCCGCGCCTATCATCGCACCCTGAAGCTGGCCCGCACCATCGCGGACCTGATCGGCGCCGAGCGCATCGAAACCGCGCATCTGGCCGAGGCGATCCAGTACCGGCCCAGGTGGCAGGTGTAAACAAGGACGGCTGCCGGAACAGAGTCAAGAGCCCGACTTGGCGCTGTGGTATAATCGGGCCGACACGTTTTTCTTGCCATGAAGCGTGGCATCGATCAAAGAGACTGGAGAACACACCGCCATGCACCTGCAACCCTCTGATTTCCAGACATTCGTCCGCCATTTCCTGGTCGAGCCGGGCCGCCCGGTCAACCTCAAGAAAGATTTCGACCCGGCCGACACATATGGCTACGCCAAGTCCAAGAACGCGGATGACATCCTTCAGGATGGCGTGGAGCTGTTGGCTGAATACCAGGAGAAGCTCTATGCCGAAAACTCGCGTGCGCTGCTGGTGGTCTTGCAGGCGCTGGACGCTGCCGGCAAGGACAGCACCATCAAACATGTCATGAGCGGCGTCAACCCGGCCGGCTGCCAGGTGACCAGCTTCAAGGCGCCGTCGGTCGAGGAACTGGAGCACGACTATCTGTGGCGCTGCGTCAAGGCGCTCCCGGCGCGCGGCAACATCGGCATCTTCAACCGCTCGCACTACGAGGAGGTGCTGGTGGTGCGCGTCCATCCCAGCTTCCTCGATGCCCAACGCCTTCCGCCGCAGACGCTGGGCCCGGAGCTGTGGCAGCAGCGCTTTCGCCAGATCAACGATTTCGAGCGCCATTTGACGGAGAACGGCACCGAGATCGTCAAGATCTACCTGAACGTCTCCAAAGACAAGCAGTTGGAGCGCCAGTTGGAGCGCATCGACAAGCCGGAGAAAAACTGGAAATTCAACCCCGGCGACATCGAGGAGCGCAAGCATTGGGACGAGTACCGGTCGGCCTATCAGCAGGTCTTCGAGCACACCAGCACTGCCTGGGCGCCCTGGTACGTGGTGCCGGCCGACCGCAAGTGGTTCACCCGCATCGCCGTGGCTGCCATCATCGCGGCCAAACTGATGGAGATGGACCCGCAGTTCCCCACCGTCAGCCAGGCGCAGCGCGAGAAGATGTTGGCCTGCCGCGAGGTGTTGCTGGCTGAGCAAGCCGTCGAATCCAGCCGTTGACAAACGGGTCTCTGGGCGCGATAATCAACCAACGGTATCCTGCCGCCCGCGGGCGGTTTTCCCTTCTCAACCAGGAGGACAAGATGGCCAAAGAGAAGAAGAAGAGCAAGGAGAAGAAGCCGAAGGCAGCCGCGCCTGAGACCGACGTCGCGCCGGCTGACAACACGGCGTCGGATATTCCTGAAGAAGCCTCGGTCGCCAAGCGCAAGATCTCCAACAAGGAGTATCTGACCGAGCTGGCCCAGCTCCAGATCGAGTTAGTGAAGCTGCAAGAGTGGATCAAGCACGAGAAGCTCAAGGTGGTGGTGATCTTCGAGGGTCGTGACGCGGCCGGCAAGGGCGGCGCCATCAAACGCATCACCGAGACGCTCAACCCCCGCGTTGCGCGCGTGGTGGCGCTGCCTGCCCCCACCGAACGCGAGAAGACCCAGTGGTACTTTCAGCGCTACGTCAACCACCTGCCGGCCGGCGGCGAGATGGTGCTGATGGACCGCAGTTGGTACAACCGGGCGGGCGTGGAACGGGTGATGGGCTTTTGCACGGAGGAGGAATACTGGGAGTTCCTGCGCTCCTGTCCCTCCTTCGAGCGCATGCTGGTGCGTTCAGGCATTATCATCCTCAAGTATTGGTTCTCGGTCAGCGACGAAGTGCAGGAGAAGCGTTTCCAGGATCGCATCGACGACCCCACCCGCCGCTGGAAGCTCAGCCCCATGGATCTGACGGCGCGCTCCCGCTGGGTCGAATACTCGCGCGCCAAGGATGATATGTTCGCCTACACCGACATCAAAGAGGCGCCGTGGTGGGTGGTGGACGCAGATGTCAAGAAGCTGGCCCGGCTGAACTGCATCCATCACCTGCTCAGTCAGATTCCCTACCAGGACCTGACCCCCGATCCGCTGGTGCTGCCGGCGCGGCAAAGCGATGTGGGCTATGTCCGTCCACCCATCACCTCACAGACTTTCGTGCCGGCGGTGTATCCGAAATCCTGACCTCCCCACACCAGTTGTCAGGATTTGGCAATCCTGAGACTCGGTGCTATACTGCCAGCGTCAATGCCTATCCTGGACCTCCTCCCCCAACCCAGGATGGGCATTGCCGCGTCTGGCGACCGGCGCGCGGCCCTGGCCGGCCCCTCCGGGCGTTGTACCCCTCCAGGCTCCACGCTGGGGTGCTGCACACGATGCAGATGGAATGGGCTCAGGGCTGGACGATGCGGTAGCTGCTGGTGATGACGGCGCCGGGGCGCAGCATGGCCTGGGCTGGGCAGTAGATGTTCTCCGACAGATCGATGGCGCGCTGCACCGCCTTCTCGCTGACGTCGCCGGTGATGATGTACTCGATGTGCAGGGCCGCAAAGACCCGGGGGTGACTCTCCACCTGCTGGCCGGAGACGGTGACCTGAAAATCCTGCACCGGCTCACGCTTCTTCTGCAAGATGCTGAGCACGTCCATGGCTGTGCAGCCGGCCAGGCCCATCAACAGCAGTTGCAACGGGCGCGCGCCGCGGTTCTTGCCGCCGACGCCCGCGCCAGAATCCAGCACGATGGTGTTGCCGGTGTCGTTTTCAGCTTGCAGCAGCAGATCCTCGTGCTGCCAGGTGACGCTTACCTGTGCCATGTTCATTCTCTCCTTCAGTAGATGGTTACTGCTCAGGCGCCGGGCGCTTTCATGTGGGGATGTGTCGATCTAGCGCTCGGCGCCGACGAAGGCCTCCAGATCGAGACACCTGAACAGCCGCTCCTCGACCTCAGCCGGCATCGGCGTCGCCGGCAGATCGTGATAGAGCGACACGGTTTTGCGCAGCGTGTCCACCACCACCCGGCAGTTATCGCAGTCGTTCATGTGGCGCTCGATCTCGACGCACAGCGTCTCGTCCAGGTCGCCATCGATGTAATCGCTGAGGTCTTTGAGCAGTTGCCGGCAGTCGCCGTGGTCGTGGTCGTGGGTGTTCATGGCGCCATCTCCTGCGGATGGCCGGTCAGATAGCCGGCCAGCCGCTCGCGCAGGGCTAACCTTGCCCGATGCAGCCGTACTTTCAGGGCAGTTTCACTGATATCCAATGCCTCGGCCGCTTCCTGGGTGCTCAAGCCCTGGATATCGCGCAGAACGAAGGCGGCCCGCAGCGTAGGAGGCAGGCTTTCCACCGCCTCCTCCATCACCTGGCGCAGTTCCGACGACAGGGCCTGCCGGCCGGGATCGATCTCCCAGTCGCCCAGTTGACGGGGCAGCAGCTCGCCCTCTTCGCCGATCTGCGGCTCGTCCAGCGACACCGTGTCATCGCGGCGTTTGCGCAGGCGCATCAGCGCGGCGTTGGTGGTGATGCGGTAGAGCCAGGTGCTGAGCTTGCTGCGGCCCTCGAAGCTGGCCACCTTGCCGCAGGCGCTGATGAACGCGTCCTGCACCACATCTTCGGCCTCGTCCGGGTCGCCCATGATGCGCAGCGCCACGGCGTACATCTGGCTGCCGTGCTGCCTGACCATGCAGGCGCAGGCGTGTTTGTCGCCGCTCAGCAGGGCGTCGATCAGCGTCGCTTCATCGGCGTAGAGGTTGAGGTCGATGGTCAATCCTGCCATTACGATGGCGCTCCTGGCAAAATAGTTACAGAACGGGCAGCCGGCGCGCGGCATGAAACCTCGCGGCCCCGCGGTGCATCACAGAGGCAGACAAAGGCGTGACAACTGCCGCAACAAGGAGATTTCAACATGTCCATACCATCTTTGGGTATCACGACTGTGGTAAAGCTGGACTATGACCAGGCTGTCGAAGAGGCTAAGGCCGCGCTCAAGGAGCAGGGCTTCGGCGTGCTTACCGAGATCGATGTCAGAGCAACCTTGAAGACCAAGCTGGACCTCGATTTTCAGCGCTATGTGATCCTGGGGGCCTGCAATCCACCGCTGGCGCACCAGGCGCTCTCCACTGACAAGAGCGTTGGGCTGATGCTGCCCTGCAATGTGGTGGTCTATGACAACGGCGACGGCGCCAGCACCATCTCGGCGCTCAACCCCATGGCCGCCATCGGCGTGGTTGGCAACCCCGGTCTGGACGCCATGGCCACGGCTGCCACGGCCAAGCTGACCGCGGCCATCGACCGCCTCAGCGCATCGTTTGGAGCATAATATCGCTCAGGCCGGTCTCCGACCGAGCCTGTCCGTTGCCGTCACAAACACAACAACGCCCGGCCAATCGGCCGGGCGTTGTGCATTCTGCGTGGCCGCCGTCGATGTGCGAACGGCATTGTACCATCGGTCACGGGGGCGTGGCAAAGCGGGGATCGCTGGCGTCGCGCAGACTGTCGCCCGATACGAGCAGGGCCAGCATGGTCAGGGCGATGGCCAGCCCAGGAAAAAACGCGAGGTGTTGATTGCGCGACGCTCCTCTTCAAGATCGCAGTTCAGGTACCGAACCCGCCGGCCGTCACCCAAGAACCTGGATTCCATGCCGCGCAAAAGCGTTGTCTTGCCAACTTGCCGGGCGCCCAGGATCAAGGTGACCTTGCGCAGGGATGTCAACTGCTCGAGAACGGCTTGTCCAAGTAATCCAGTACAAGTTGGCGTAAATAACTCTTCAGTTGACCTGCTCCCGGCGGATCCGTGA
>CAYZYG010000177.1:0-6203 GCA_964481395.1 uncultured Vicinamibacterales bacterium | reverse complement strand
CCGGGCCGGCAAGGTCGGGGACGTCGAGGTGAAAAAGAAGCTGGTCGCGGCGCTCGACCTGACGCTCGAGCCGATGCGGCAGCGCCGAGCCGAGGTGCTCGCCAGACCAGAGCGCCTCCGGGAGATCATCAACGACGGGTCCGAGCGCGCGCGGCGCGTGGCCCGGGAGACGATGGCCCGCGTGCGCGAGGCCATGAAGATCTCGTACCGGTGAGCCTGACCGCCGGCCCGGAGTTCGAGTCGTCGCCCGACGCCTACAGGGTACGCCTGCAGGCGTTCGAGGGGCCGCTCGATCTGCTGATTCACCTCATCCGCAAGAACGAGGTGAATATCTACGACATTCCCATCGCCCTCATCACGGGGCAGTACCTCGAGTATCTCGAACTGATGGAGGAGCTCAACCTGGACGTTGCGGGGGAATTCGTGGTGATGGCGGCGACCCTCATCCACATCAAGTCGCGGATGCTGCTGCCGAGGCCGGACCCGCTCCAGGAGGATGAACCGGAAGACCCGCGGCAGGCGCTCGTCGAGCGGCTCCTCGAATACCAGAAGTTCAAGGCGGCCGCCAACCTGCTGCACGAACGGGAGACGCTGCGCAGCGCCCAGTGGCAGCGTCCGGACGAACGCGTCGCCGCGATTGCCGGCGAGGAGGTGGAACCGGAGGTCGAGGTCGATCTCTTCAGCCTGATGGCGGCCTTCAGGGCCGTGCTGGAGCGGGCGAAAGCCCGGCCGTCGGTGCCGCTGCCGCCGGAGCAGATCTCCATCGAGACGCGAATCGCGCAGTTGCTCGAGCGGCTTTCCGAGACCGAGGCGTGCGGATTCGAGGACCTGTTCGAGGACGTCGGGTCGCGCCCGAGCCTGATCGTGACGTTCCTCGCGCTGCTCGAGATGATCCGGCTCCGGCTCGTGCGCGTATTCCAGGCAGGCGTGTTCGGACAGATTCGAATCTACAAGCGGCCGGCGCACGAGCACCGGCGGGCAGGCATGAACCTGGGAGGGCCGGGGACGGCACATGGCGGATCGTAAACGAGCAACGCGGCGGGCGGAGCCGGAGTGGGACGGCACCGTTGGAGACGAATCGCTGGGGCCGGCGGAGCCGTCTGTGGCGCCGGACGACCCTGCGGGCGAGGCGGCGGCCGCGGCGCCCGATGCTGCGGCGGCGGAGGACGCTGCTGCCGTGGTGCCCGACGAGGTCACGGGGCCCGGCGACGTGCCTGATGTCGGTGCCGGAGCGGTATCCGTCGAGTCCGTGCGTCTGGAGGACCTCGGTCTTGGGGGCGGCACCGAGGAGGTCGCGCGGAACGGGGCCGACAGGGCGGTCGGTGACGAGCCAGGCGTACCCGACGACCTGAAGGCGATCGTCGAGGCGCTGGTGTTCGCGTCGCCGGAACCCCTCTCCGTCAAAGCGCTGGCCAAGGTGCTTGACGGCGAGGCCCGCGACAGCATCACCCGCGTACTGGCTGCGCTCAGGCGCGACTACGAGCGGCGAGGCGGCCTCCAGCTCATCGAGGTCGCTGGAGGCTATCAGATCGTCACCCGGCCCGACCTGAACGACTGGGTCCGACGGTTGTTCCACGAGCGCAAGAGCACCAAACTCTCGGTGGCGGCGCTCGAGACGCTGGCCGTGATTGCTTACCGCCAGCCGGTCACGGCGGCCGAGATCGCGGAGATCCGCGGCGTCAACACGTCAGGCGTGCTGGCCACGCTGGTGGAGCGCAAGCTCATCAAAATCGCCGGCCGCAAGAACGTCGTCGGCCGGCCGTTCCTCTACGCCACGACGCGGGAGTTCCTGCTGCGTTTCGGGCTCAACGACGTTTCCGATCTCCCCCGTGTCGAGGAGATGGCCGATGCCCTCGGGTTCGATCTGCCGTCGGTGCTGGGCGAGCCGATGCCGACCGAGCAGTTCCTGCCGTTGGGGGAGCCGGACGAGACGGCTTCGGGGCCGTCGGTCGATGCGGCGGCCCCGGCTGGGTCCGGCGCCGAGGATGTTCCTCCGGGCGAGCCGGTGGAGGAGTAGCAGGCGCGACCCGCGGCCCGGGAGCGATGCCGCGGGGGAGCCCGGCGGCACGCGTGAGCCGATCGATTTCGGCGGGCGTCAGATCGCGGAACGCTCCCACCTTCAAGGTCGTGTCGGCGAGGGGGCCGAAGCGCACCCGTCGCAGGCGGATCACCGGGTGTCCGATCGCTTCGCACATTCTCCGAACCTGGCGCGTGCGCCCTTCGTGCAGCACGATGGACAACAGCGACTGGTCCGCCCGTGCGCCGAGGCCGGCCTCCAGTACCCTGGCCTTCGCCGGCGCCGTCCGGCGCCCCTCGATGACGATGCCTGCCCGGAGCCGCTCGACGGCGCGCGGGTCTGGAACACCCCGGACGCGCGCGTAGTACTCGCGTTCCACTTCGTGCCGGGGGTGGAGCAGGCGTTCGGCCAGTTCTCCATCGTTGGTCAGCAGCAGCAGGCCCTCCGAATCGAAGTCCAGCCGCCCGACCGGATAGACATACCCGCCCGCGCCCTTCAGCAGGTCGATGACCGTCGGGCGGCCCTGCGGGTCGGAACGCGTCGTCACGTACCCGCGCGGCTTGTTGAGCAGCAGGTAGCGCCGACGTTCGGCGATGCGGATGCGGGCACCATCCACCCGGATGTCGTCGGCGGTTGGGTCGGCCTTCTCGCCGAGTTCGAGGATGGTCCGCCCGTTGACGGTGACGCGGCCCTGCGAGATGAGCGTTTCCGAGGCGCGCCTCGACGCCACGCCCGCCATCGACAGGATCTTCTGCAGCCGCACGCCTTCTGTTGCCATCTGTGCCCCCAGTCGCCTGCCTTTTCCCTGTCGCCTGTCGCCTGCCGCCTGTCTTTTCCCGGTCGCCTGTCGCCTGTCGCCTGTCGCCTGTCTTTTCCCTGTCGCCTGCCGCCTGTCGCCTGCCGCCTGTCTTTTCCCTGTCGCCTGTCGCCTGCCGCCTGCCGCCTGCCGCCTGCCTTTTCCCTGTCGCCTGTCGCCTGTCGCCTGCCGCCTACTTCCGGAGTATCTCCCCGAAGAACCTCACCAGCTCCCACACCTCGCGGGTCGTGGGCGGATGGTCCATTTCCGCGTGCGTGATCAATTCCGACAGCAGGACACGCACGGGGGTGCGCCCCTCGAGGTACCGCGCGAGCGCAAGCGATTCCGCAGCCGGGATGACGGTGTCGCCGGCGCCGTGCAGCAGGAACACGGGCACCCGAGGGATGGCCGACCGGCCGGGCGACAGGTCCGGCGGAACCGGGGCATCGTCCACGTGTGGGCGCAGGACGGGGCCCAGCGCGTCGACGTTGCGGTCGTTGACGTGCCGCAGCAGCGTGGCAGCCGGGTCGGGCAGTACGGCCTCGGCCTCGCGCGACTGGGCCCACAGCCGGTTCGCGCGGTCCTTGTCGACCAGGTCCCAGCAGGAAGCCTCCAGGTACGTCAGCACGGCGCGCGTCAGCGGCTCGACTTGCTCGGGAGGCACCACGCGGGTCGCCAGCGCCAGGAGCATGACCACCGTGCCGTAGTCGTGCGGCTTCAGCGTCCGACCGTCGCCCAGGCCGAGGGCGAGGCGCGAGTTCGCCAGTGGTCCGTAAGCGGCAGGATCGAGTCCGCCGCAGAGGAACCGCATGACGCGGGGGAGGTCGCTGTGCCCGCCGAACGCGAACACCCAGGCGGTGACGGCGGCAGCGCCGGGTCTCCCCGCCGCGACGATTGACAACCCGCCCGAGAAGCTGATGCCCGCGAGGCCGACGCGTCCGTCGGCGGCGAGGTCGCGTCGGGCGGCGACCCACCGGGCGGTGTCCTCGATCAGGTCAACCGTGCGGGTCGTGATGGCGTATCGCTGAAGATCCGGGCTTTCCGGCGTGACGATGGCCAGACCCAGTCGCGCGAGGGCGCCCGCGAGACCGGTGAGGCGCGCCTCATCGATGCCGAACGCATGCACGCCCGGGGTGAGGACGACGGCTCGACGGATGCGGGCGGGCCGGTAGAGCCGTGCCCGGATCGGGCCGTGCCGCGTCGGCACCGAGATCTCCTCCGTGGTAACGGGGGACTCGGCCACGGCCGCGAGCACGCTCGGGGCGCCGTTGATGTTCGCGACGCGCACGATCAGCGAGCCGGCCCTGAGCCACGACGTGAACACGGGGGCGGCGACCGCTGCGGCGGCGACCCCGACGACGCCCAGGCCGGCGACAGTCCGAAGACGCATAGCGGGCCATGTTACACTCAAC
The DNA here is from genome assembly GCA_964481395.1 of uncultured Vicinamibacterales bacterium. Lineage (GTDB taxonomy): Bacteria > Acidobacteriota > Vicinamibacteria > Vicinamibacterales > JAKQTR01 > JBFMFH01. The sequence goes on along the minus strand of CAYZYG010000177.1, from coordinate 1,978 downwards.
AGCCCGTGGAAGAGGGACCGGGGACCAGGGACCAGTTGGAGACGAATCACGCTGATTCGGCGGACCTCCTGTCTTCTGGCGGATCGCAACTCCCAGGGTTCCGTCGCGGGCTGTAGCTATCGTCCCAAGTGAGGGCAATCCGATCGACTTCCCGGTGATGGGGACGTGAAGCTGGTCTCCGATCCCCGATCCCCGGTCCCAGGTCCCTGTAGTCCCATGATTATCGCCATCGACGGACCGTCCGGCGCGGGAAAGGGCACGATTGCCCGGGCCGTGGCTCAGGCCATGGGGTTTCGGCACGTGGATACGGGCGCGATGTACCGCGCCGTCGCCTGGCTGGCGCGCCAGCGGGGCCTGGATCTCGACGATGAGGCGTCGGTGTCGGCGCTGGCGGCCGCCGCGTGCATCGATGTCGATGGCAGCCTGGTGGCCATCGACGGCCACGACGTGTCGTCGGCCATCCGGACGCCGGAGATCGACCGTGCCACGACGCGCGTCGCCAGGCTCGCGGCCGTCCGCGCCATCCTGGTCGACCGGCAGCGTTCGATGGCGCTGGCCGGCAGCCTCGTCATGGAGGGACGTGACATCGCGACGGTGGTGTTCCCCCAGGCGGACGTGAAGATCTTTCTCGACGCGTCTCCCGAGGAACGGGCCCGCCGCCGGTTGAACGACCCGGCGCACGCCGCCCACGCGCAGGATCTGTCGGAGGTGGCCCGGGCCATGCTGCTGCGCGACGAAACGGACCGTACCAGGGCTGCGTCCCCCCTCGCCGTCGCCGGGGACGCGCACGTGATCGACACCACCGGGATCCCCATCGACGATGTGGTCGCCAGAGTCCTGACGATCGCGGGCTGCGCGATGGGGAAGAAGGCCGGCGACCGGCGATAGGCGACAGGCGGCGGGGGGAGCCGGCGACCGGCGCCAAGCGACCAGGATGAAGCCGGTGACCGCGGGCGTACGCGTGTCGGGACAGACCCGGATCCCGGGTCCCCGATCCCGGATCCCGACCGCGCGAGGCTCCAGAGGAGTTCGTCTTTGACGCCCAAGCCTAAGTGTCGTATACTCAACTGCTTGTAGCAATCGGGCTCGACCCGACATTCAGCCCGCCGGCGCTGCAACCCCAAGACCGGCAATCTTGAATACGAGGAGGACTCGTAGGGCATGTCGAACACAGACGGTATGAACACACCTGACCTGGCACCACAGGCGGGCATCCAGACCGGCCAGGCCAAGGTGGCTCAGCCGACACGGCCGCTGGCCGGCGGGTACGACGACGATCAGATTGATCCGGAGGAGTACGCGAAGCTGCTCGATCTGTACGACAACAGTTTCCGGAACATCTCGGAAGGTGAAGTGGTCAAGGGCACCGTGCTGAAGGTGACCTCGACCGCGGTGATCGTGGATGTCGGGTACAAGTCCGAAGGCATGATTCCGGTCTCGGAGTTCCTGGACGAGCACGGACAGGTGATCGTGCAGCCGGGGGACATCGTCGATGTCCTACTGGAGCGCACGGAAGACCGTGACGGCTACGTCGTCCTCTCCCGCGAAAAAGCGGAGAAGATGAAGATCTGGGACGAGATCGAGAAGGCGTACGCGGATCGCAAGGTGGTCCTGGGGCGCGTGATCGAGCGCATCAAGGGCGGGCTGGCGGTGGACATCGGCGTGCGGGCGTTCCTGCCCGGCTCGCAGGTGGACGTGCGGCCGGTGCGGAACCTGGACGCGCTGCGCGGCCAGGAACTGCGGATGCGGGTCATCAAGGTCAACAAGAAGCGCGGCAACATCGTGCTGTCCCGCAAAGCGCTCCTCGAGGAGGAGAACGCCGAGAAGAAGAAGCTCACGCTGGCCACCCTCGCCGAGGGCAAGGTGATGCGCGGGGTCGTGAAGAACATCACGGACTACGGCGCGTTCGTCGATCTCGGCGGCATCGACGGCCTGCTGCACATCACCGACATGAGCTGGGACCGCATCGGGCATCCCA
>CAYZYG010000176.1:0-6647 GCA_964481395.1 uncultured Vicinamibacterales bacterium | reverse complement strand
GAGCAGACTTCTCGCCCTTTTACGATCATCCAAATGCTTTTGTTATTCGCGGAACCCCCTCGACTTACATCAACTTTCTGGCAAGTGTGCTCAGGGAAATGGAGAGAAGGGAAGCCGTTCTAAGAAATGCCCGGGTATCGGAGTGGGGAAGACTTCCGGATTACCTGGCTGATGGTCCGCCGGCGCTGGTTGTAATTGACGAGGTTTTATCCCTCGCAATGACCATGACCACTATCGAACAAAGGCAGTTTTGGAGCCTTTTGGCAACATATGCGAGTAGGGCAAGAAAACTCTCGATGGGGAGTATTGGAGCATTAACAGATCCCACTTACAGGATTTTAGGACCTGGGCTTAACTGGCGTGAACAATGTAGCGCAAGGATTAGCTTCAGAGTTTCAAAGTCCAATATATCAAGGGCTGTGCTTGATGCGAGTGGAGCAGAAACTTTGGAAGAAGGTCAATTCCTGGCAATGATTGGATCGGGGGAACTGGTCAAGGGGGTATCGGCAAACCCGACAGATACAGAATTAAAAGCCTATCTTGCGGGGTATCCTGTGCAACCGGCGGTAAGTCAAGATTGGCTTTTGCTTTCTGATGAAACAGAACCAGTTAGAACCGGTTCAGAACCGCGCAGAACCACACTTTTTCAAGAACCGGAACCGGTTCCAAACTTCCAAATTCCAATAAGTCATGAGAGGGCGCCAACGAATGAAGAAAGGCAGTTTATGCGTTTTCTTTACCACCAAGACGGCATGAGCAAAAACGCGATCTGCAAGATGATGTACGGCTTCAAAAACGGGCAAACATACGCCTGGGTGACTGAGGCGGTCGATGATTAAAACGGCAAATCCTTATCTGTAACCTGTTTGTACCACTCGGTGAGCCACTTCATAACAGTTTCAAAACGGTGCGCAGGAAGAAGTTTGTAGCTGGTTATTCCTTCCCTTCTGTAAACCTCTCCATAGATTGCACCATATTCGTTGCGCTTGGTAGTTTTACCAAGTTCCATTGCAATAGCCTTTACTGCTTGGCTGACCTGGCTTGCCTGGTCGGGTGTTACGTTCTTGCCTGTATCTCCAAGCGTGGCCTCGATGCGCTCAAGTCTTTGCTCGTGATCCTCGATTTTTGCCTCAATCAGAATTTGGTTTCTTGCCAGTTTGGTCAATGCCTGAAAGGTTTTATAGGCTTGTACTGCCGGCGAGTCGGTCTTAAGTAGTTCTTCAAAGCTTGGATCTGTCGTTAGTCTTCCTTCCTGAAAAGCCTCCCATAAAACCTTGGCCACTTCTTCTTGGTATTGGTCGAGTTTTGGCCTTATCTCGTCCTTTACTCTGCTTGTATCAACCCCTGATAACCACAAGGGAACAAGATCAACTCTGAGAAGAGAGGACGTGCGTCTAACGCCTTCGGGGGTCATGATGACCCCTGAAGCATAGCCCTTCTTCAAGACGGTGTGATCCTGTATTCTGCGTCTCTGGCTTCTGTCGTCCAATCCCAAAGAGTTACACATGTGCCGAATAGACACATAGATTTGCCCGTCATTTGCACGGATTGCGACTAGCTCGTCTTCGTAGAACTCAACGGTTTTTTGTTCAACGGGAATGAGGCCTTTGTCAGTCATGGCGCGATTCTATCAGAGTAATTGCACTTGCTATACTGAAAAAACAATCCCCAGAGGTATAGGACAATGGAAGACAAAGATAAACGTGATCGGGCGTGGACCGAGACGGCGATTGCTGGCGAATTGAAGAGGTTGGAGGATCTAACCGAGGACGAAAATATCAACAAACCAGGTAGCGCCTTTTTCGCTTGCCTACTGAAGATCGGGGCAATAGTGAAGGGGACTGGACAACCCTTCATCACTTACGACGAGGCTTTGACCAGGATAAAAGATGCCTGCAAAGAGCACATCTGGCTCAAAGAAAAAGAGATCGAACGGCAGTGGAAAAATGCCTGGAAGTTAGCAAGTCCGCGCTTCCGGCCGGAGTAGGGTAGGGGAGCCGGTAAGGCATTCTGGCAGAAAACACGGTGCGTCTGCGTACGGTGTTTTCTGTTCTTCTTCTTTAGAAGTCACTCAAACAACAAGGCTGAACACGGAGCGGAGAAAAGTGGCGGACGAAGGTCGGCATTTTTCGGAGCGTAGTGTTGAGCCGGGCTTGGGAGAGCTACGTTTGTGTCAAACTGTGAACCGTTGCCACTCGTCCAAGTTAGGCGTGTACTTTGCACCCGTAAAGATAAAAATACCTTCGCTTCGCTTATTGAGTATGCCACCAGTTAGCTTAGCACCACGAGAGTTTTCTGATGCTATATAGGCTTGCAATGCATCCGATTTGTCGTAAGTTGATTGCTCGGTGACGGTGCTCCCCGCTTTCGTGTCGTAAATTCCAATGCTACCATCCAAGTATCTAACAATGTAGTCGGGATAAAAACTCGCCAGTTTGGTGAGCTTGGTTTCCTCGTCAATAGTCTGATAGCTGATAGCAAAGTATTGTTGCTGCCCTTCTCCGTTTTTGTACCACCACTCAACTTTATCGCTACCCTCAAGCATTTTCTCAAGATAGCGCTCAGGCTCAGAGCGATCCTTGCGCAAATAACATTGGCCGTACGGATACTTGCTGACAGATACAAGCTCGTAATTATCACCAAACATATCTGTTTCAGGCAGAATAAAAATGCTACGTGTCGAGGCTTTCCTGTTGGCGACCTCCTCCGGTTTGATCTTCTCGTATTTGAGTTTGGCCGCTTTAATTACCTCATTAAACACAGTTTGGTTATTGGGCGAACAAGAAATAATACGCTGTATCTCATGCCATCTGCTTTGATCATAGCCAATGCCCCCGAACCATTTATAAATTGCTGTCTTTATCTTTGAAAAGGAACGTATAGGGGCGTAAGGCAAACTCCATGCTTTTAGAAGATAATCAAACTCCTTTTGGATGTTTGCCGCACTTACATCGACCTGTATTTTCTCAATGTCTAATATACCAAGCTCATCTTGTATGGTATCTAGATTATTCACGAAAACGTCAGCCATCAGTGGTGTTTTTAGTTCGTCGGGGCTTAGATCAAGCTCCTTATCTGCTTTTTCGTAAGCCACCTGGGTTTCATCGGTATCCGCAATGCCAAAGCGCTCATTTAGGCTTCCAACAAGGAGGGTGCTAAATGTAGCCGTAAGATCACCATAGTCTTGTCGATGCAGATACGTACTTGGAAGCTGCACGTCTTTGATGCCGGGTTTTTTATGGACAAAGCGAGTCTTGAAAAAGTCCAAGTCTTCGGGCTTGTTGTTAATATTGATGTTCGGGATATTTGTATAAACAAAAGCCTTGTTCAGTTCGGGGGCGTCATAGTGTCTCGCTTCCGGCATACGCAGAATACGCCCAACAGTTTGTATTTCGAATGTAAGCGAACGAATAGCACGCAACATTACAAGCACTTGTGCTCGTGGACAGTCCCAACCAACAGCGACAGCTTCTTTGAATATTAATACCTGTGCCTCTGAACCATTTTTCTCAATAAGGTTGAGGTTCTTTTTGTCTTCAGATAGCCAGACCGCAAGTTTGCCGCTTTCGTACGTTATGTCATGCTTGGCAAGTTGTTGTTCGACCTCTTCACGCACACTTTTATCTAGCGCTGATGTTTTCTCGCTATCGCTCGGTAATTGCACCAACACAAGTGGATTTACTGGTATGTCACTCTGCTTGTATAACCCTGCAAGCTCGGTACGCTTTGCAAGCGCTGCCTCAATGACAATTTCGTCCGCGGAAGTTGCTATCTCTGTATAGTCCTCGATTTCTTGGTTGATACCCGTTTTTTGTTTTATCAACCCCGATTCCACGACCTCATCGAAAGAAACACTGACATAACCGGCCTTTTTTTTCTTTAAATCCTCAGCACTAACAGGTATAAGTGGTGTGGCCGATACTTCAATAATAAGTCTTGGCTTTATGACTTCGGAAATGAAACGCTGTGAATTTTCAGTCAGATAATTGCGGTGCGCCTCGTCAACAATCAAAATAATCTGCCGACCAGTCTCGCGGGTCTTATGAAGCACCTCGACGACACTTCTACCGTCCTCGCGATCTTTGACGAAAACATTGGACCATTCACGCTTTTTTGTATCACCTTTTTGTTTGGTGGTTGTTAGGCTGTGCCAGTTCACAAATAGCACGCTGTTTGCGTTTAAAGCGTCCTGTGTTAACTCGTCAAGGCTCAATAATTTGTAGCGAGTGTCTTGGAGATAACTTGTCAGTTTGACCTTGCTTTGAGAATGTAAGTCATACAAGCTAGTCCATACAAACACGTATTCATTAGGTAAGCTTTCCTGGATAAGCCGTTTCAATAACTCGGCCATCATTATTGTCTTGCCTGAGCCAGTAGGGGCTTTGAAAACACAAACCTTGCTCCCCAAACTACCTAGCAGACTTCTAACTTCCTTCACTAGCTCTGAAACTGCTTCCTGCTGAAACTTTTTTAGCTCAATCATAAGCCCCCATAACCCCATTTTGGCTGCCAAATATACGCCTGTAAACCTCAAGTATGCTTTCAGGAATTGGCCTTAACTCGTGGGTGCGCTCAAGGTTGGCAAAATCGCTCTCGTATATATCGTTACTCAAGCTAAAAATGTAAATGTGAACTGGCTTATCATCCTCAAACTTTTGTAACGCATCCTTTAGTAATTCAATCGCCTCTGGGTCGAATATGATTGCTGTATAGTGCTTGGCGCCACAAAAAACCTTGAATTCCTTAGTATCAAGGATCTTCTCAAAAGTGTCTTCACGGAGGCAGATCATCTCTGTGCTGCGTGCCACTAACTCAACACGAGTTTGATCGTCAGTTTGTTCCTTGCTTACAAAGCTAGTCCTAAAATAACGCAAATTTGTAGGAATACCTCCAACTTTAGCGTACCCATTAATAGCGTTGTTTATTCGTGGATAGGTCACGCTGTTAGCTATGTCGTTTTCGTTGTTAGTCACAAGGATGAATCGGCGCTTGCCACCGTCATCCTTGTTTAGTTGCATAACGGCGTGCCCGGTAGTACCCGAACCTGCAAAAAAGTCTAATACTGTAATGTCATCTGGATGGTGTTTATCGTCGGGCAAGTGGTATAAGGATACTAGGTACGCGATCAAAGACTTGGGCTTTGGATAGCTGAATGAGTTTTGTGCACCCACAATACTGTTTAGTTCAGCAGAGCCTTCCTCGTTCACACCAACCTTTACACCAAACCTAGATATTGCACAGAACTCATTGTTCGTATTTGTAAATAGTATTTGCTTAGGAGACTCATTAAAAAGTTTACCGCTAGCATATATTGCCCTTATTGCAAAATTGGAGCTTTTAACCCAAAAAGTAGTGCCCTTTGCCAACTCCTCTTCTACCCGCTTTTGCGACCACCTTGACCGAAACCTCAAGCTGAATGGGACTACGTTGTATCCTTTTTTCACCACAACCTTGTTAATTAGCTTATATTTTTCGTCTATCGTGGCTGTGTATTCACCATCAGCTATGTTGAACTTCACACTACCCTTTGGAAAAGTAAGTGTATTTGTGGGATTTGAAGCGTTAAACAGCGGTGCGTCTTCAAACTCTGACTTCACCTTTTCAACTAAAAGCTCCTTCTTATTTATGACTTTTAATCTCTTAGCATAGGTCAAGATATAATCGGCATTTGAATAAAAATTGACCTTTTGTCGGCCGAAATGCTGGGTTTTTTCCCATATAAAATTGGTAATGTAGTTTTCCTCACCAAAAATAGTATCGGCGAGTATCTTAAGTTGTGCGTACTCATCTTCTCCAATGGATATAAAAATAACACCGTTCTCAGTCATCAAACTTTTGGCAAGCTCGAGCCTTTTCGACATGAAGCTAAGCCACTTGGAATGTCTGTAAGTGTCCTCCCTATCTACATATCTGTCGTTGTAAATAAAATCCTTTTCACCCGTATTATATGGAGGATCGATGTATATCACGTCTATCTTGCCTGCGTGCGTATAATTTAAGACCGATAAGGCATGGTAATTATCACCCTCGATAATGAAGTTTGTGGGGTCAAGATCAGACTTTGTTATTGCTTTATCTGTTATTTCTTCAAGAACTGGTAACGCTTCCTGGCATTGTTTTGCCACTTCTTCTGGCTTGTCTTCCCAAACCAGGCCAAACTTTTTGCGCTGCTTTAAGCCCTCGATAATCCCTATAAGTTCTTCTGTTGTGTAATCTTCTAGCTTTTTTGACATCTTTTTTTGTGGGCATTTTGGCAACCCAAACATGCGCCGATACAACTAGTTTTTTGCAAGCACTTCAGGTTGAAACAAACTTCAACTTGGTCTCACAAGATTAAACCATTTATAAGGCAAAGTCTTGAACCATTTTCTTTTGGACCTTCTTCGCAAGTCCGGCATAGATCTGTGTCGTTTCCAAACTTGCATGTCCTAGCATGTTCTGGACTGACCTAATATCTCCACCTTTCGCAAGATAGTGTGTCGCCATTGTGTGGCGCAAGCTGTGAACTGAAGCGTTCTTGATGTTCGCCTGGTTTAGATACTTCTCCACCATGCGCTGAATTGACCTGCCCGATAACGGCTCTCCGTACTTGTTGAGAAACAGGGTTTCCGCTGTAAGCCCTTTGCGTTTAACAAGTCGCTCCCGTT
>CAYZYG010000175.1:0-6688 GCA_964481395.1 uncultured Vicinamibacterales bacterium | reverse complement strand
GATCAGGCGACAGGCGACAGGCGACAAGGGGAGAACAGGGACTAGGCGACAGGCGACAGGCGACAAGGGAAGAACGGGGATCAGGCGACAGGCGACAGGCGACAAGGGGAGAACAGGGACTAGGCGACAGGCGGCGGGCGACAGGGAAGAACGGGGATCAGGCGACAGGCGACAGGCGACAGGGAAGAACGGGGGGCAGGGGGCAGGGAACTGTTCAGCCCCAGGTTTCGCGGGCAACGCGCTCGGGCTGGATGCCGGCATCGAGCAGCAGCGACGAAACGTTCCCGACCAACTCGTCCGGGCCGCAGACGAAGCAGTGCGTGTCGCGGTTCAGATTCAGCGAGGCCAGCAGGTCGGAGGTGATGCGGCCGGCGGGACGTCCGCTCGCGTCGTCCGCCCCGGTGACCGTGCGGACGATGCGAAGCTGGCCCGAGGCGGACCACGCGTCGAATTCCGCACTGAAGGCGAAGTCATCGACGGCGCGCGCTGAATGCACGACCGTGACCAGCGGCGCAAACGGCCTGGCGAGCGCTTCCTGGATCATCGCGCGCAGCGGTGCGATGCCGACACCTCCCGCGACGAAGAGGAGCGCGCGCGCATCCAGGGATGCCTGCAGCGTGAACCCGCCGATCGGACCATCTACCGCGATGGCGACGCCCGGCTCCAGGGGATCCAGGTGCGGTCCGGCATGCCTCCCGGCGTCGGTGCGGATCAGGAACTCGAGCGCCCCCGTTTCGCGCGCGCGTGACGGCGCGCACGCAATCGAGTACGGCGATCGTTTCGCCTGGTCCGTCCTGCCAAGCCAGGCGGCCTGACCCGCTTCGTACTGAAACTGCCGGCCGCCGAGGTCGAGTCGCAGCACGATGGCGCGCCCGCCCGAGGGCTCGACATCCCTGACACGCAGTTCCAGTGGGGCAACCACAACCGAGGATGCTACCACGATGGCGCCGGCACCCATCCTTGGGCCTCCGTCCGGGGACCTCCACCGAGGACCACGAATGGGGACTGGGGACCTCCGGAACTGGTCCCCGGTCCCTGGTCCCCGGTCCCCGTCTTCAGAGCACTCCCGCCGCTGCCTGCTGGATGTCCGCTTCCGAGAGGGCGCCTGTCCGCTGATGTCGGCCGCGTGCCCCGCCTCCGGCGTGGCGCCTGTTTTCCTTGTCCGCGTACATCCGGCTGTCGGCCGAGGCCAGCAGCGTCGCATAGGTCGAGCCGTCGCCCGGACACGAGGCCGCACCGAAGCTGATGGAGCATCGGATCCGGCTGCCGCGCGGTGTCACCAGTGGATGCGCCTCGACGGCCTGCTGAAGTTCACCCCCTTTGGCTTCGGCTTCCCTGAGTCCGCAGTCGGCCAGGGCGACGATGAACTCGTCGCCGCCGTAGCGGGCACAGGCGTCGTACGGACGGATCGCGTTTCGCAGGATGTCCGCGATTTCGCAGAGCACCTGATCCCCGACCTGGTGGCCGTGCGAGTCGTTCACGGCCTTCAGTCCGTCGCAGTCGATCAGCAGCAGCGACACCGACGAGTTCTGGCGCCCGGCGCGGGCAAGCTCCCGGTTCAGGTGCGCGTACATGAAGCGCGTGTTGGGAAGACCCGTCAGCGGATCAGTGATCGATTCCTCCTGGGCCTGCTCGAACGTCAGGGCGTTGGCGAGCACCGCCGCCGCCTGCGCGGCGATCTCCTTCGTGATGCGCACGGCGTCCTGACCGAACGCGTCGCGTCGGTCCGCGTAGAGCGCGATGGCGCCAATCGTGCCATCCCCGGTGCCGAGCGGGTACGCGAGCATCGAGAGGGGAGGCGGCGTGCCCAAGATCGCGCAGCCAGGCACCTCGGACGCGGCATCCGCCGCGATGACGGGCGCGTCATTGGCGATGGCCCGGCCGATCGCGCCCTGACCGGTGTGGAAGCTGAGCGCCTCAATGGCCGTCGCACGCAGTCCGCGGCTCCAGCGGCACCTGGCCGTCTGCGTCTCCCGGTCCCAGAGAAACAGGGCGCAGTCGGAAAACGCGACGAGCGACTGCAGGCCGGCCGCCATGACCTCCATGGACCCGGAGACGCCCAGCGCGGTACCCATGCCGCGTGCCACCTCGTAGAGGCCGTGAATCTCGCGGTGCGCCCTTCCGATGTCGTGAAGCGGGTTCCGGCCCGAGGGGGCCGCGTGAGCGGTGATTCCCGACGATCCGGCTTCGGCCAGCACCAGGCCTGGCAACAGTTCGACGAACCGCGTCACGATGGCCGGGTCGAGCGCCTTGCCCGCTTCCTGCCAGAGCACCTTGACGGCCTCGTCGTACGGCATCGGCGGGTGGAACGGGCGCTCGGAGGTCAGCGCCTCGAAGTAGTCGGCCACGGCGAGCACGCGCGCGCCGATGGGAATGTCGTGCCCCTTCAGGCCGTTGGGATACCCGCTGCCGTCCCAGTGCTCGTGGTGGCACAGTACCAGAGGCCCGACCGCGTACGGAAAGGGTACCCCGGCGATGATGTCGGCGCCGACCTGGGGATGGGTGCGGACCTTCAGCCGTTCGTCGGGCGTGAGCGGTCCCGGCTTGGTCAGGATGTGGTCGGGTACGGCGAGCTTGCCGATATCGTGCAGCAGTGCGGCGGTGCGAACCGCTTCGATCTCCGCCTCGGACAGGCCGAGGCTGCTGGCCAGCGCGCCCGCGTACGCCTGTTCGCGGCGGATGGAGTGCGTTGTGCGGTCGCGCGCGTCGATGGCGAGGGCGAGCGCTTCGATGATCGAGAGCCTGAGCTGTGCGGCACGCCGGGCCTGGTGGCCCTGCTCCGCAAGGGCGAACGTATAGCGGCGATGCGCCCAGTAGCCGAAGACCACGGCCACCAGCGACACCACGAGCAGGCCGCCCACGAGCAATTGCGACGAGGGCGGTTCGGGCAGCCACCACGCCACGGCCAGCAGCACGGCGACGAGCAGCGCGACGATGAGCAGGAACCCCGCGCCGCCGGTGCGCTCGCCCGTGCCGAACAACACCTCTGCCAGCCTGTCGGTTCGGTTCATGCACCTCTCCCGCTGGCTGTCCTGCAAGACGGCCGCCGTACGGGCATGGTACACCTTCAGGCCCACTGTCGCCCGGATTTCCGCCGGAATCGCGGCGGACGGGGATCCGGTGGCATCGGCGGCACCGGGCACGCGGGCACGGTTGTGTGACAAAACCGATCACGCGTGTCCAGAATCGTGACGCCCGCTCACTCGTTCTTCTGCTCGTAGTACCGGCTCTGGTACGACTCGATGAGCTGCTTCATCCGGACGGCGTGCGACTTGTAGTGGCCCCGGCAGAGAATGGGCGCCGCGCCTCCGGACGTTTCAATCTGCACGTTGGAGAACAGAAGATCGGTGTCGATGCCGACCGAGGCCACGTGCGCGATGTGGATCGAGTGCTCGTACTTGCCGAACCACTGGGGCGTATGATGCACGACGCTGGTCGGGGTGATCAGCACTTGCGTGGGAAAGAGGCGGTTGCCCGCACTCAGGCGGCTGGCACGGAAGACGTCGCCCTCGGCGAAGGGACGACCCTTGCGCAGGACGACGATGAGCAGCAACAGCGCCACGGCCGCGGCTGCCGCGAGCGTCCACATCCACCAGGTCATGACCGTCTGCCTCCAGTCGAACGCCGTACGTTCGCCCGGCCGTGCGCATCGTGTCAAGATCCGGATCGCGGGACCGGCGGTCGCCCCTTCTCGACAGGCCACCGGCCAGGGTTTAAGCTGGGATGGAATTCTGGAGGGACCACCTCGTGCCACATCGCGCCCCGGGGTCAGCGCACCCCTCGTCGAGCCGGTTTCTGGCCGGTCAGCCCATCAGGTACTACCGCCCGTCGGGGAATCCCGGGGTCCGGGCGCTCATCGACAACGGATTCCAGGCTTTCAACGCCGGCCGCCTGTCGGAAGCCTGCCAAATCTTCACCGGGAAGATGATGAAGCCCGAGCACGACACCACGGTCGGTCTGACGGTCGCGGGAGCCCTGACGCCCGCGGGCCTGGGCGGCTGCATCATCGAACTGATGGACCGGGGCCTCGTGGACTTCGTGATCAGCACAGGGGCCAACCTGTACCACGATCTCCACTACGCGATGAACTTCACGCTGCACCGCGGCTCACCGTTCGTGAACGATGTGGAGCTGTACGACGAGGGCGTCATCCGCATCTACGACGTCCTGTTTCCGGCCCAGGTCCTGCTCGAGACCGACAGGTACATCCGTGACTTCCTCGTCCGCGCCAACCTCACCGAGCCGATGTCGTCGGCCGACCTGCACGCGGCGCTCGGACGGGATTTGATCCAGCACTTCCCCGGGTGCGAAGAGCACTCGGTCGTCGCCCGGGCGGCGGCCTGCGGAGTGCCCATCTACACGTCGTCGCCGGGCGACAGCTCGATCGGCATGAACGTCGCGTACCACGAGCTGATGAACGGCGGACGCACGATGATCGATCCGAGCCGGGACGTCAACGAGGTGTGCGCGATCATCCTCGCCGCGAAGAAGAACGGCGCCGTCATCCTCGGCGGCGGATCGCCCAAGAACTTCTACCTCCAGGGGCAACCGACGCTGTGGGAGGTGTACGGCATCCCCAAAGGCGGCAACGACTACTTCATCCAGTTCACGACGGACCAGGTCGTCTGGGGCGGGCTCTCCGGCGCGACGCCGTCCGAGGCCGTGAGCTGGGGCAAGGTCAATCCCGGCGTGCTGCCGGACACGGTGGTCGCCTACTGCGACACGACGATCGCGTTCCCGCTCTTCTGTGAATACGCGTGCGCCGTCCCGCCGGCGCGGCGCCCGCTGAAGCGCCTGCTGGACCGCCGCGACGAACTGGTCGAGGAACTGCGGACTCAGGCCCGCGAGCGGCTGAGCCGGGACGGGTAACGCGGAGGCCCGCGTCGATGGGTTCGCTCTCGTCGGAGCTTGCGGCGTTCGCCGAGCGGCAGTCGGCTCAGCCCCGGCTCTACGCGGACGCCAACCTCCCAGCGGGCGTCGTCCGGTTCATGCGGACGCGGCTCCAGTGGGACGTGCTGTCGGTCGTCGAGCACCCGGACCTGCGCCGCGCGTCGGACGAGGAGCACTTCCGCCGCGCCCGGGACATGCGGCGCACGCTGATCAGCCTCGACCGCGACTATCTTGACGACCGGCGCTATCCGCCGGCCGAGACGTCCGGCGTGCTCGTGGTGCGTGCCCCTGACGAGATCAGGCTGACGAAGCTGCTCTCGCGGCTCGACAGGCGGCTCTTCAGGCCAAGGTCCGCGAGCAGCGGACGAAGGTCCAGCCTGCCGCTCGACGGACGGAAGCTCGAAGCAACCCCGGACTGGCCGGGTCAGCCCGCGACGAAGCCGAGGCCATGACCGACACGATCGTTCTGTCCGGCGCGGATGTCGTGCTCCCGGACCGCGTGCTGAGCTCGGGCTCGATCGTGATCTCGGGCGGACGGGTTTCGGAAATCGTGCCGCGCGAGGTGGCACCGTCCCCGGCCGCGCGCGTGATTCGCCTCGGGGGGCATCTCGTCGTTCCCGGGTTCATCGACATTCACGTCCACGGGCTCGACGGCATCGACACGCTCGACGGTCCGGAGGCCGTGGCCGAGCTGGCCCGCCGGATGCCGAGGTGCGGCGTCACGGCCTTCTCGCCCACGACCGTCGCGTGTCCTCCGGCGGACGTGACGATGGTGCTGGCCGCCGTGCGTGACGCCCGCGTGGCGCCGCGCCCACAGAGCGCCAGGGTGCTGCCCGCCCATCTCGAAAGCAACTTCATCAACCCCGACTATCGCGGCGCCCAGCCCGTCCAGTGCCTCCGGGCTCCGGCCGGGCCGGCATCCAGCGGAGGCGGCGAGCCTGGCACGGGCGCGTTCGGCGCCGACGACATCCTGAGCGCGATCGACGCCTTCGCGCCCGACGTCGGCATCGTCACGATGGCGCCGGAGTTGGAGGGCGGGCTGGACCTGATCCGCCGTTTCACGTCGGCCGGCATCATCGTCTCGCTGGGGCACTCGGGCGCGGACTACGAGGTGGCCGGTGAAGCGATCCGGGCGGGCGCCCGCCAGGCGACCCACCTGTTCAACCGAATGCCGCCCCTCCTGCACAGAGAGCCCGGCCTGGCGGGGGCGGTCCTCGCATCGCCGAACGTCGCCGCCGAAATCGTGTGCGACGGCTACCACGTCCACCCAGGCATGGTGCGGATGACCGTGGCGGCCAAGGGCGTGGACCGTGTGATGGCCATCACCGACGCCAGCGCAGGCGCGGGCCTCCCGCCCGGCAGTGCCGCCTCGCTGGGCGGACGCCGCGTCACCGTGACGGAACACGCGGCCTTTCTGGAGGACGGCACGCTCGCCGGCAGCGTGGCGACGATGGACCGGGTCTTCCGGTTACTGACGTCTCGTGTCGGCCTGAGCCTCGTCGAGGCGTCGCACCTGTGCGCCACCACGCCCGCGAGGGAGCTTGGCCTGGCTGGACACGGGCTGATCGGCATTGGGGCCGTCGCGGACCTCGTCGTCCTGGACGACGCCCTCAGGGTCGTCGAGACGTTCATCAGCGGTGAGCCGGTCCTGGGGCGACTGTGATCCCTGCCGACCGCCGACCACCCCCGCTCTAGCGCGGGGGTCATACCGGAGTTTCCCCGGCGTTGCCCCCCGCGGGGGCGGGGGGGGTGGGCGGGGTTGCCGCGGCCCCACCCGGAACCATCACCCCCCCCCAGG
>CAYZYG010000174.1:0-6719 GCA_964481395.1 uncultured Vicinamibacterales bacterium | reverse complement strand
GTCGAGGATCAGGTTGAGGCTGTTGCCGTCCGACTCGACACGGTGCGCCACCGGGGACTTCAGGTCCACGACGACGCGCGTCACGAGCGGCTGGCGGCTGAACACGGCCACCCGCACCCTGTCGACCGCGCCGATGCCAACCTCCGTCGTGCGCGGCACCGAGAAGATCGCGTTGGCCAAGTCGATCACCAGACGGGGCGGCAGGTCCTTCGTGGGTTCCACGGATGCCGCGTGAAGCGGGCCCGACCCGCTCAGGGTGAGCCGCGTGCCGGTCGGCCCGGCGGCCGTGTCGATCCCCGTCAGCACGACGGTGCCTGGAGGCACCTTTTCCTGCTGCGCTGCGGCGCCCTGGGAGTCCGGGGCAGTCGAGTCGAACGCGACCAGAATCGTGTGGCGGCGGCTTCGCACGCTCGGGGTCACCGGCTCGCTCAGCCGGAACCGGACGCGCGCCAGCGGTGCGCCGTCATCGGCCACGGCGTCAGCGACCTCCACGGCGGCGACCGGTCCCACGGGCGCGGGCACGGTGCTCGTCACGCCGGCGGCGGACGCATGGCGCAGATCGACCACGACGGTGAGCGGATCGGGGTGCGCCGTCACATAGGACACGGGTTCCGAAGCGTCGATCCGCACGGTGAGCGAACCGGCCTCTCCCGCAGCCGACACGCCAGTCAGGCGCGCGAGGGCGTCAGGCTCGGCGCCCGCCTGGCACTGCCATGCCAGTACCAGGGCGCCAAGCAGCCAGGTCGCGCGCCGCCGGGCCGTCGGACGGGTCCTGAATCGAGTTGGGCGGGCCATCGCCTGCGTCATCACGGCCTTCCTCTCCACGTTCACTTGGGCTCTCCGCCGTGTCGCAAGGTCAGCCTGACCTCGCGCTGCTTCGTGAGCGACAGCGGGTCGTTCACGTCCTGCATCAGAATCAGCGTGTCCTGGGTGATCGCCCGCACGCTGCCGTCGAGCAGCTTGTCGTTGACCCGCACGAGGTGGGTCTTGCCGTCGGGCCCCTGGACCAGGGCGACGAACGCTTTCTGGCTCTGCATGATCCCCTTGAGTACGATCTCGCCCGTCAGCAGTCCGCTGGCCCCGGCGGCAGGCCGGCCCTGGCGGCCGCCCGCCTCGGTGGATCCGCGCCGCACCAGGCTCACGAACGGGTCACGCCGGCCCGCGGGGTCGTACGAATAAGCCGGCGCCGGCGCGGTGGTCGCGCCGGGCGGCGGGGGCTGAGTCGACGGCGGCTGCGTCACGGCGGACGCTGCGCCGGCGGCGGACACGACCACCAGCGCGGCCAGGCGTGCGGCGGATCCCAGCGTCATTTGGCACCTGCCTTCGCGGCGGCCTGGGCCGCGGGCGCCGGCTCGGTCAGGACGAAGGTCGTGGCCACGCAGGTCACGTCGATCGTGGCGTTGGGCTCGGGCCGGTCCTTGGCCTTGATGGTGATGCTGCTGATGTTGATGATGCGCGTGAACTTGCTGATCCGGTCGAAGAAGAGCCCCAGGTTGTGGTACGAGCCCTCCAACTCCATCGTGATCGGCCATTCCGCGTGCAGTTGCTTGGTGACCACGGCGCCCGGCTTGAAGACCTTGATGGCCAGATTCGACTGGGTGGCCAGCGTCTGCAGGCTGCGCAGCAGGTCGCCGAAGTCCTTCTCCTCGGGCAGGACGGATCGAAGACTGTCGAGCCGGCCCTCGAGGTCGGTCACCTCGGCCTGGAACTGGGGCAGCTGCCGCGCGATGGACAGGCCCTTGTTGATGTCGGCGCGCAGCGCGTCGAGCTTCTGGCGCTGTTGATCGAGTTCGAGCGCCTTGGGTTCCGCGTACAGGTAGTAGAACGCCGCCACCGCGGCCAGCGCGATGACGACGAACAACCCGACCTGGGCGTACCACGGCAGCTTGTTCAGACGCAGGTCCATACGTCAGGTCTCATATCGGGGGCAGACGGGCCGGCCATTACCACCACCATGCCTACGCCCCCCCCGGGGGCGCGAACTGTGCCTTGACGGTGAAGCGGATCAGCTCGGCGGTGGCGCCCGTCGCCCGGTCCACCTGGCTGTCCACGATTTCCACCGGCCGCTTGAACCAGCCCGATCCGGACAGGTTGTCGACGAAGTCGGAGAGGGCGGTCAGGGTCGTGCACTGGCCGTCGATGAGCACGTCGCCGCCCTTCTGCTCGAGCTGGACCAGCCAGAGCATCTCGGGCAGGCCGCGGCTCAGCTCGTCGAGCATGTGGACCGGGCCGCTCTGGCCCCGCCGCAGCTGCTCGATGAGCGTGACGCGCTGCTGCAGTTGCGCCTTCCGGGCCTCGAATTGCTCGACCTGCACGATGAGGGACCGCAGGCGGGCCACTTCCTGCTCCGCCGTGGCGATGTCGTCGGCGAGGCGGGTGCCCTGCTGGCGCAGGGACCAGTACCACCATCCGACGCCAAGGCCGGCGAGCACGAGAATCAGGCTGCACGCGACGGCGATCTTCTGGCCGGACTCCGTCGACACGGCGGCCGCCCGGCGTGTCTTGCGCTGGCGTTCCTGCGGCTGCCCGAGGAGGTTGATGCGGATCACCGGTCCCCCTTCCGCCTGAGCGCAAGGCCGAGGGCCACGGCCGAGGTCGGGCCGGCCTCGCTCTTCGGCATGCCGAGTCTGGCCTCGTCGAAGGCCACGCGGCGGAACGGGTCGAGCGGCTCGATCGGAAGCCCGAACCGGTCCTGGAGCGCGGCCTGCAGCCCGCTCAACCGGGCGCCGCCCCCGCTGAGCATGATGCGGTCGAGACGGTCCGAGGACGCGGTCGCGCGATAGAAGTCGAAGGTCTTCTGGATCTCGAGGAGCACGTTCTCGGTGATCGCGGCGAGCACCGGCCTGACGTCGTCAGGCGTCACGCCGTCGATGGCGGCGCCGTGCTTGAGCTGGTCGGCCTGCTCGTAGGTCAGGTCGAACTCACGCTGCACGGCTTCGGTGTAGGCATTGCCGCCAATCGAGATGTCGCGGGTGAACACGGACGTCGTACCGGCCAGGATGTTGATGGTGATGCCGCTCGCCCCGATGTTCATCAGGGCGGTCACGACGGCCGGGTCGATGTCGTAGTTGGCTTCGAAGGCGTTCTGCAGCGCGAAGGCGTCGACGTCGACCACGACCGGCGTACGGCCCGCCTGGGCAATGACACCGGTGTAGTCCGCGATCTTCTCCTTCTTCGCCGCCACGAGCAGCACGTCCATGTTGCCGCGGCCGGCATTCCCGTCGAGGATCTGGTAGTCCAGGTTGACGTCCTGGATGTCGAACGGGATGTACTGCTCGGCCTCCCAGCGGATCGACTCGTTGAGTTCCTCCTCCGTCATCACGGGCAGCACGATCTTCTTGACGATGACGGCATTGCCCGACAGGGAGGCGGCTACGTCCTTGGCCTTGGGACTCACGCGGTCGAGCAGCCGGCGGATCGCGTCGGCAACGCTGGCCCCATCGATGACGGCGCCATCAACGATGTTGTCGGGCGGAATCGGTTCGACGCCCCACGCCGAGACGCGCAGGGCGCGGCCGGCGGGCTTGAGCTCGATCGCCTTGACACTGCTGGACCCGATGTCGAGTCCGACGAGCGCTTTGGATTTTCCGAACACGTCCGCGCCTGCCCCTTTCCGGAGGTGTGCGACGGGGCCTCCCCCGTCACGACACCGGCAAGTCGAATGCCAGCGGCGCCCGGCCCGCGGCGCACGAGGCCATCCGCCGCCGGAACTCCGCTGCCGCCTTGGGCTTCGGCCGGGCCGTCGCCGGCGTCTCCGGGGCCCGCCCCGGAGGTCGGTGTGCAGAATCCGCAACACCCCGGAACGCCGCGAATCACAGAAATTGCCGCGTGCCGGTGCCGTTCGGTCCGCGCACGGCCGCACGGCCTCCCCAAGTCGTTACAGTTATCGGAGGGACCGCGCCCGGGCTACAGGCAGGAGCGGGAAGTAGCGGGAAGGCCCGTGCTCACGGGCCGGCTGCAGAACGCGAGATACGCCCGGAACGGCGCTCCTCGCCTTGACAGAATGTGCGGCCGCTGTTACGATTTTGGTTTGCCGTCCTCGGAATTGACGGTGGGATAGAGACTTGCAGATGCGTACCTTCATTGCGACACCCGGAAGCGTCGAGCGGAGCTGGCACGTGATCGACGCGGAGAATCAGGTGCTCGGGCGCATAGCGACCCGGGCGGCCCGTCTGCTGATGGGCAAACACCGGCCGGCCTACACGCCGTTTCTCGACACGGGCGACCACGTCGTCGTCGTCAACGCCGACAAGGTGCGGCTGACCGGACGCAAGGACGACCAGAAGATCTACCGGCGGCACAGCGGATACGAGGGCGGCCTGCGCGAGGAGCGTGCGAAGGACGTGCGGGCCCGCCGGCCGATCCGCCTCGTGGAGGAAGCCGTCCGCGGCATGCTACCCAAGACCAAGCTCGGCGACGCGATGTACCGCAAGCTGAAGGTCTATGCCGGCCCGGACCACCCGCACGCGGCCCAGAAACCAACTACGATCGAGGTAGCCTAACGTGACGGTCATCCAGTACTACGCCACCGGGCGCCGCAAGACCTCGGCGGCCCGCGTGTTCCTGAGGCCCGGATCGGGCACGATTACGATCAACCGCCGCGAGTTCGCCAACTACTTCCCCACGGAAGTGCTGCGCATGGAAATCCGGCAGCCTCTGGTGCTGACCGAGACGGCGGACAAGTTCGACGTCCTGGCGACGGTGGCGGGCGGCGGCGTGGCCGGTCAGGCCGGCGCGATCCGCCTGGGCATCGCGCGGGCACTCTGCGAGTACAACGTGGAGTTGCGGGGCGCGCTGAAGAAGGAAGGGCTGCTGACGCGCGACGCGCGCGCCAAGGAGCGGAAGAAGTACGGGCTGGCCGGTGCGCGGAAGCGCTTCCAGTTCAGCAAACGGTAATCATCACTGGCAGCTGTCAGCCAACGAGGGAGGACCTTTGAGCGGGATCGCCATCAAGGACTTGCTGGAGGCCGGCGTCCACTTCGGCCATCAGACGAAGCGCTGGAACCCGAAGATGAAGCCGTACATCTTCGGCGAGCGGAACGGCATCTACATCATCGACCTGGGCAAGACGGCCAGGCTCTTCCGCGAAGCCGAGGACTTCCTCACGAACATCTCGGCGGACGGCGGAACGGTGCTCTTCGTGGGCACGAAGCGCCAGGCGCAGGACGCGGTGGCCGAGGAGGCCCAGCGCTGCGGCATGCACTTCGTCAATCAGCGATGGCTCGGCGGACTGCTCACCAACTTCACCACGATCCAGCGCAGTCTCGGACGGCTTCGCGAGCTCGAGGGGATGAGCACCGACGGCCGTTACGAATCCCTCTCGAAGAAGGAGGTCGCCTCCATCGAGAAGGAGAAGCGCAAGATCCAGAAGAACCTCGACGGCATCCGCCACATGGCGAAGCTGCCCGACGCGGTCTTCGTGATCGACACGAAGAAGGAGAAGATCGCCGTCGACGAGGCCCGGAAGCTCAAGATCCCGGTCATCGGCGTCGTTGACACGAACTGCGATCCGGACGACGTGGACTTCGTGATCCCGGGCAACGACGATGCGCTGCGGGCCATCCGGCTGTTTACGTCCAAGGTGGCCGAAGCCGTCCTCTCCGGGCGCGGGATGCGCGAGTCGGCCCATGCGGAGGCCCCCGAAGGCGAGGGCCGGCCGGCTGCGCGCCGGCCGAAGGGCGACGAGCCAGCGGCCGCGGCCCCGCCACCCCAGGCCACGGCCTGAAGGAGAACCCGGGTGCCCCACGGGCGCCCGGACGGCCTGTCATCCGCGCCGGCCGGATTCCCGGGCCGGCGCGTTTCGTGTACTGCAGAGAAAGAGACGTCCATGGCAATCACCGCAGAACAGGTCAAGGCCCTCCGGGACAAGACCGGAGCCGGCATGATGGAGTGCAAGGCCGCGCTGACCGAGGCCAACGGCAACATCGACGACGCGATCACCCTCCTGCGCAAGCGCGGGCTGGCCCAGGCGGCGAAGCGCGCCGGCCGGACGACCTCGCAGGGCGTGGTCGGCAGCTACATCCACCTAGGCGGCAAGCTCGGCGTCCTGGTGGAGGTCAACTGCGAATCGGACTTCGTCGCCCGCACCGAGGACTTCCAGCACCTGGTGAAAGAGCTCGCGATGCACGTCGCGGCCGCCGACCCGAAGTACGTGCGGCGCGAGGACGTCCCGGTCGAGGTGCTCGACAAGGAGCGCGCGATCTACCGCGCCCAGTTCGAGGGATCGGGCAAGCCGCCGCAGGTCATCGAGAAGATCGTCGAGGGCAAGCTCGGCACCTTTTTCGCGCAGGTGGTCCTGCTCGATCAGCCGTTCGTGCGCGACCCGAACATGACCGTCGGGCAGCTCGTGGTGCAGGCCACGGCCAAGACCGGCGAGAACATCTCGGTCGCCCGCTTCGCCCGCTTCAAGGTCGGCGAGGCGCCGGACCAGGGGTGAGCTATAATCTCGGCCACGTATGAGTGACTCCTCGGGCCCGGCCCCGGCCTACCGGCGCGTCCTGCTGAAGCTCTCCGGCGAAGCGCTGATGGGCGAACAAGCCTACGGCATCGACCGGGGAGTGGCCCGGCAGATCGCCCTCGAAATCGGCGAGATCCAGCAGCTCGGCGTCCAGGTTGCCGTCGTCATCGGCGGCGGCAACATCTTCCGCGGCCTCGCCGCCAGCGCGAAGGGAATGGCCAATTTTTCGGTAAAACTGTTTATCAATTCTTCTTCGGCCAAA
>CAYZYG010000173.1:0-6752 GCA_964481395.1 uncultured Vicinamibacterales bacterium | reverse complement strand
CCGGCCGCCCCAGACGCTCAGGGCTCGCGGGCGAGCGGGTTCTTCCCGGCGGCGAGCTGTGCCTGGTATTCGGCGTAGGCCGCACGCAGCTCCCGGATGGCGGCCTCCTTCTCTGCCCGGCTCAGCATGAACTGCCGCGCGAAGACCGCCCGCATGGTCCCGACCGGGTTCATCACGAAGTCATCGACCGGCCGGCTGAACCGGCGCTCGGTGTCCTCCGCCGCCGTGGAGAGATCGGGCCCGATCGGGGTCGGGCTCCGCACGCCCAGCACGGCGACCGGGTGACACTGGTAGCAACCAGTTCGCACGAACCACGCGCCCGGCCCCTTCTCCATCTCGGCCGCCAGCAGTCGCTCGGCCTCGGGTTGAGGATCCGACCGGGGAAGTCCCTGCAGCAGCTCGGGTTCCAGGCGTTCGTCGCGCCACGACATCACCAGCATGGCCAACGACTGGGCGTCGGGCGGTGAGAAATGAAAGTTTGGCATCACCGTGTCGGGCACGAGCGCCCGCGGATCGGCCAGATGGGCGCGCTGCCAGGCGAACACGCTCGGCCGCCCGGGGAGGCTCGCGTAGTCGAACTGCTCCGGCTGCTTGTCGCCTTCGAATGTGAGATCCGGGCCGACCAGCCCGCCCCACCCGTTGATGCGATGGCACGCCCGGCAGCCCTTCTCGAGCACGAGTCGCTTGGCCCGGTTGACCCGGCCCATCCCCTCGGTCTCCGACTCGTATCGGTGGCAGGCGTTGCACCGCATCTGCAGCAGCGCGCCTCGATCCGAGGCCATGTCGTGCCGCCGCGCGATCGACGCGTCGAGCAGCGGCTCCGGCCAGAACGGCACGTGTCCGTGGGCGCGCACCACGTCGACGGCCCATCCCTGGCCCCCGTGGCAGATGGTGCACCCGAACCGATCGACCGGATGTCGGGCCAGCACCTCCCGCGGGTGCGTGCGGGACGGATGCTCGGCGTCTTCAAGGCCCCGCCAGTTCGTTGCCTGATGGCAGGTCACGCACCGGTCAGCCCTGCCGAGGCCCGGCAGCCAGATCTGTTGGATGCCCTCTGGGACCGCCGCGGCCGCCGCCGCTCCGGCACGCTGGGCCACCATCACCCGGAACCACTGCTGGTGGACGGCGTATTCAGGTGCCGCCTCCACGTAGATCAACACGCCGGTCGCTGCGGCCAGCAGGACGGCCATCGCGATCAGGACTCGAACCTGGAAACTCATTACTCCAGACTCATGACTGACAATCGACACTCAGTTTTCAGTTGTCAGTTCTCAGTTCTCAGTGCCGACTGATGACTCATAACTCATAACTGACAACTGACAACTGATAACTGATAACTGTCCCTAAAACCTCCCCGGCACCACCGGCCACGATTCCCAGGGCCAGACGAACTGCCACGACGGCCCGCGCAGAAGTCCGATGACGGTCAGCGCGACGATCGCGGCGGCCAGTGCGAGAAACATCAGCACCTGGCGTCGCCGTTCGGCCGGGACGGCGAGCCCCACCGTCGCCAGCGGCGACCGATCCAGCCACGGCCACGCCACCAGCAGCCCGAGCAGCACCGCCGGCAGCAGAACGCCGCCGACGAGGGCACCGTTCACGGAGAGGCCTCCGGCGCGGAACGTCGTGTCCGCCACGATTTCCTGCACCCACAGGAAGTACCATGGCGCCTTCGCCGGATTGGGTGTGACCAACGGATCTGCCGCCTCCTCCAGCGGCGACGCGACAACCATCGCCAGAACGGTCACGACGAACAGCGTGGCGACGGCGACGATGGCGATGCGGATTGCGACCGCCGGAACCGCCTGAACGGCCTGTTCGTCGTCTCCGCCGCGTGCGAGACCGCCGTCCTTTCGAATCCGCCACATGTGGTAGGCGAAGAGCACGGCCATCGCGATCGGCAGGACGATGATGTGCAGGAGGTAGAAGCGAAGGAGCGCCGCCTGTCCGATGTCGCGCCCCCCGAGGAGAAGCTCGCGAAGCGCGGACCCCAGAAGCGGCGCCTCGGCGACGATATTGGTGCCGACGGTCACGGCCCAGAACGCAAGCTGGTCCCACGGCAGCAGGTAGCCGGTGAACGACAGCAGGACCGTCGCCACGAGCATCGCGCAGCCGATCAGCCAGTTCCACTCGCGATGCTGCTTTCCGCCCCCAGTGCTTCGGTACGCGCCGGTGAGGAACACACGGACGAGGTGCAGCGAGACGGCCACGACCATGAGGTGGGCCGCCAGTCTGTGAACCGCGCGCCACCACCAGCCGAACGACACGACGTGCTCGATGTCCTTCATCGACGCGTACGCGCCCGAGATGGACGGGACGTAGAACACCATGAGCGGCACGCCCGACACGACCAGGAGGAGGAAGAGCACCCAGCTGACCGTGCCGAGCCAGAACGTCGGCGTCCAGGACAGCGACGAAACCCGCATGCGGGCCGGGAAGGCGTGGAGCAGGAAGTTCGCGAGAACGGCCTCGGCCGCCTCGCGCGCCGACGCCGGGCGAAGAGTCCAGAAGCGGCGACGCTCGGTCATCAGGGCCTCACGGCAGCGTCAGGACGGCGTCGCGGCTGACTTCCTCGTCGACGTCCACGACGAGCTGGCCATCGTCGGGCGCCAGCATCAGGCGGTAGGCCGGCAGCGGTGAGGGCGCTGGTCCGGAGAGGTTCGAGCCGTCGGCCTCGTAGCGCGAGCCGTGGCAGGGACACGCAAACCGCCAGGCCTGCCGCTGCCGCCTGCCGTCGCGGTCGGCCGGGGCCGCTTCGAGGTAGGACTCCGCTCGGACGGTGCACCCGAGATGGGTACAGACGCCCGAGAGCACACGGAAAGCCTTTCCGTCGCGGTGGATGAAGAGCCGCTGGCCCTGGAGGAAGGTGAAGCCGTCGGCGAACGACTCGGGCAGGCCGACCTTCATCCGGGTGGGTGACCCGTACTCCACGTTCGGCACCATCGAGCGGACGAGGATGCCCCCCTGGGCGACGAGGCCCGTGATCCCGACGGCGGCGCCGACTCGGCTGATGAACGCGCGGCGGCTCTGGCGTTCCTGGTCCATGGCAGTGATGGGCGCCCGGTCGGGGCACACGCAGGGGCGCCACATGATAACCCGCGTCCGCACCTCCTGGCGTCCGGCTGCGGTAGGATGCCGGTGTGCCTCCGGATCAGTTGCTCGCCGCGCTCCTCCTCTCGTCGCTCGTCGGGGTGACGCTCGGCACGTTCGGCAGCGGCGGGTCGATTCTGGCCATGCCCGTGCTCGTCTACGTGGCTCGCATCCCGACGACCAGCGCGGTGGGCATGTCGCTGGCGATCGTCGGCGCGACCGCCGCCGTCGGCTGCCTGGCGCAGGCACGCGAGCACGGGATCGATGCGCGGGCGGCATCGGTCTTCGCGCTGACGGGTGCAATCGGGGCGTACGTCGGATCGCGGCTCACGCACATGGTCGCGCCCGACGTGCTGATGTTCATCTTCGGCGGCCTGATGCTCGTCGCCGGCTTCAGGATGACCCGTCCGGTACTGCCCGCCTCCCGCATCTCGCGGCGTGGTCTCGCCCGCTCCTCGGGCATCGGCATCGCGCTCGGCGTGGTGACGGGCTTCCTCGGCGTCGGCGGCGGGTTTCTGATCGTCCCGGCCCTCGTGCTGCTGGTGGGCGTCGACGCCAAGCGGGCCGTACCGACGTCTCTCGCGGTGATTGCGTTCAACGCCCTGGGCGGGTTCGCCGGTCAACTGCAGCAGGTGCCGCTCGACTGGGGACTCACGGGCGCGTTTCTCGCGGCCGCGCTCGCCGGCATCGCCGTCGGCGTGGCCATCGTGCGGAGGCTCTCGGCCGCGGGTCTGCGCCGCGCGTTCGGCGTGGGCGTCACGCTGCTGGGCGGCATCGTCGTGGTCGCCCAGGCACTGCGGATCGTCGGCGCCCCGTGATCGGGCCGAACGCCCGTCTGGCACCGCGGACGACGACCGGCCTCAGGACTTCAACCCGATCATCCGCCGCCCCACCGCACCGGCGAGGCCGATCGTGCCGAAGCGCTCGCGGTACATGCGCATGTAGAGGCGGGCGGTGTCCTTCGGGGGCGCGGTCGCGTCCGTCTTGGCCACGAGGCGCATCGCCTCGGAGGGGCAGGTGGTGACGCACAGCCCGCAGCCGATGCAGCGCTCCACCAGAACCGTGGTGGGCCCGGTGTCGGTCACCACGGCTTCCATCTGGCAGCGCGTCGCGCAGGTGCCGCATTCCGTGCACGCCGACGAGTCGGCCTCCGCGTAGTAGTTGGCCGCGAAGAACTCCGCGGGCCTGGGAAGTTTCTTGGCCGTCGTCAGCACGCCGCAGCAGCAGCCGCAGCAGCAGCAGATGAACAGCGGGTCCTGCGTGTTCTGGGGCTCGAGCACGAGGCCTTCGCGATCGGCGCGGTCGAGGAACTCGAGCATCTGATCGCGGGTGATGAACCGCCCGTCGCCCCGCCGAACCATCGCCTCGGCGGCCGACCCGAAGGTGAGGCAGTGCTCGCGGTCGGTCGACACCTTGCAGGGCTTGTCGAGCAGGTCCTTGCCTTGCTGGCAGATGCAGTTCATCACGGCAAACGGGCCCGGCGAGGCGCGGACGAACGCGCGGATGTTGTCGTAGCTGCCCACGAAGCGCTCGACCGGGATCGACTGGTTGATTGGCACCGTGCGGAGCTGGGGCGACTGCTTCGAGTGCAGCGCGTGGACGAAGCCTTCGTCGAAGTACTGCTCCGTGTCGCGCTGCAGTTCCGGTGTCAGGCGGTTGACCTGGGCCTCGTAGAAACCGACCACGAAGACGGCCTTGCCATAACGCGGGCCGCGTCTGCTCGAGACGCGCTGCACGAGGCCGCGTTGCGCCATCGAGTCGAGCATCCCGCCGAGCGCGGACGCGTCGATCCGCCTGCCCACGCGCTTCTGAATCCTCGCGAGCGGCTCGGGGATCATGCCGAGGGCGAGCGCGACCCGCGCCTCTTCGGGCGAGAAGAGCCGCCTCAGGATGCGCAATTCGACACCGGACTCGGTCTCCGGGTACGGGACCGGCATTTTGTCCAGGTGCCGCCGCAACTGCCGGTAGACGTCGTCTGCCGCCGACGGGGTCGTTTCAGCCATCACCACCTCACTCCGACATAGCGAGCGACCGTTCGATGAAGCTGGCCTGCCCGGGCGCGCCGTCGACGCGCGGTGTGGCCTGCTCGTAGGGTAGCACCGCGCCGCCCCAACGTGGGGAGAATTGCTGGTCGGAGAGTCGCCGGTCGGACGCCGGGCAACCGCCGCGTCGGCCGGCACTGGGAACCCGGCATCCCGCGCGGGAGCGGGTGGAGGCTTTTCCGGTACAATCCGTGGGCAGATGGCCATCCTCAAACTGCGCGGAGGGCCGGCGCTCTCCGCATTTCGACTCGACAAGCTGAATGCGGGTATCCGGGCCGTCGCTCCGGGTCTTCTGGTCTCATCGACGCACTTCTGGCACTTCGTCGAGACAGCGGGCGATCTCGACGCGCGCGGCCGCGAGACCCTCGAGAAGCTGCTGACCTATGCCTGCCCGCCGGAACCGGCGGTGAGCCCTGCGCCGGACGCGACGAGCCTCGCCTCCGTGCTCGTCACGCCCCGCCTCGGCACGATCTCGCCATGGTCGTCGAAAGCCACCGATATCGCGCGTCAGTGCGGGCTCGACGACGTGCG
Source organism: uncultured Vicinamibacterales bacterium (assembly GCA_964481395.1). GTDB lineage: Bacteria > Acidobacteriota > Vicinamibacteria > Vicinamibacterales > JAKQTR01 > JBFMFH01. The sequence continues at coordinate 1,089 of CAYZYG010000173.1, read as the reverse complement.
GCGGATCGAGCGGGGCACGATGTTCGAGCTGGCCGGCAGCGGGAACATCGCGCTGACCTTGCCGTCGCTCCACGACCGGATGACCGAGAACGTGCTCGGCTCGCTGGACGAGGCGGACGAGCTCTTCCACCACTACCCGCCGAAGCCGCTCGCCGCGATCGACGTCCTCTCGCGCGGGCGTGAGGCCATCGTCGACGCCAATGCCGCCTTCGGCCTGGCGTTGGCTCCCGACGAGATCGACTACCTGGTGGACCATTTCACCGGCCGCCGGCGCAACCCGACGGACGTCGAGCTGACCATGTTCGCGCAGGCGAACTCTGAGCACTGCCGGCACAAGATTTTCAACGCCTCGTGGGTCGTCGACGGGGTGCCGCAGGAGCACTCGCTCTTCGGGATGATCCGTACGACCCACCAGCATAACCCGCAGGGCACCGTCGTCGCTTACGAAGACAACGCGGCCGTGATGGAAGGGGCCGTCGTGCCGCGCTTCTTCGCGGACCCCCGGACGGGACTGTACGGGTATCACGAACGTGCGACCCATACCCTGATGAAGGTGGAGACGCACAACCACCCGACGGCCATTTCGCCGTTCCCGGGCGCGGCCACCGGCTCGGGCGGCGAGATCCGCGACGAGGGAGCCACCGGCCGCGGCGCGAAGCCCAAGGCGGGGCTGTGCGGCTTCTCGGTGTCGAACCTGCGCATTCCGGGCTTCGAGCGTCCGTGGGAAGGCCCCGAGTCGAAGCCCGACCGCATCGCTTTGCCGCTGTCGATCATGATCGAGGGCCCGATCGGGGCCGCCTCGTTCAACAACGAGTTCGGCCGGCCGAACCTCGCCGGCTACTTCCGCGTCTACGAGCAGGAGGTCGCGGGCGTCCGCCGCGGCTACCACAAGCCGATCATGGTCGCGGGCGGCATCGGCAACGTGCGCGCCGCCCACGCCCTCAAGGCCGAGGTGCCCGCGGGCGCCCTCCTCGTCCACCTCGGGGGGCCGGGGCTCCTCATCGGGATGGGGGGCGGCTCGGCCTCGTCGATGGCGACGGGGGCGAACACCGCCGACCTCGACTTCGACTCGGTCCAGCGCGGCAACGC
>CAYZYG010000172.1:4942-6933 GCA_964481395.1 uncultured Vicinamibacterales bacterium | reverse complement strand
CCGACCAAGCTGATGGAGTATGCCGCCCTGGGCATGCCGGCCATCGCCTCGCGCACGACGGCCATCGAGAGCACCTTCGGCGGCACGATGGTCGCCTTGTTCGAGCCGGGCGACGTAGAGGGGCTGGCGGCGTGTCTGCGCGCCCTCTACCGCGATCCGGCGCGGCTGAACGAACTGCGCGACGGCAGCCGGCGCTTCAATGAACGCCACAACTGGCCGAAGATCGGCGGGGCCTACGTGGCCCTGGTTGGGCGGTTGGGCGCCGGCCGCCGCGCCGCCGAGCAGCCATTGCCGGTCTAGCACACATCTTCATATCGCTAACCAGCCATCGAAAACGGCCGGGCTCAGACGAGTCCGGCCGTTTTTTGTTGCCTGCCGCCCAGACCTGACAGGTGGGCGGCCAAAGGGTTCGTTGCGAACAGGGTGCTTTCGAGCCGCCCACCTGTCAGGTCTTGAATCGTGTGCTAAAGTATGCCACGCTGTGAACTTTCCGCGAGGCTTGACATGATCCGCACCAGCCGCTCCCTATTACCCTTAGCGCTTGCGCTCTTCTCACTTCTGGTTGCTTGCGGCGGCGATCCGGCCAATAGTGGCGAGGCCGGTCTCGTCGGCCCCCAGGAGATCAAGGGCGCCACAGAGGTCTTACCGTTCGATCCCACAACCATCGCGCCCGGCGGGGCGGCCACCGGCGGCTTGTGTGACGCATCGACCATCGTGCCGGGGACGCACCGCTGCGTCCTGGACAGCGGCGGCTTGGCCGAGCCTTGCTTCACCAGCGGCGGTTCGCTCCTCTGCAGCCCCGACCCCGTGGCCGGCGCGGTGAAGGCGCTGGTCAACCCGGCCGCGCCGCCGCCGACGTTGATCCCGCCTTCAGTCGATCAACTCGTGCCGTTCTTCGTCGAACTGGATGGCGGGCGCACCTGCGCCATCCGTACCGGCGTCGAGCCGGTGTTGATCGGCGGCGCGCCGGCGCTGTTCGACTGCGACACGCCCTACACCTACATCGTGCGCTTCGACAAGTCTGCGCCCACCTGGCGGGCGGCGCTGGTCGCGCTGGACCCGGCCACCGGCCAGACGCCGGGCGGGGAGACGTTGGTCAACGTGCTGCGCGCCTGGGTTCCTTAGGGGTGGGTTACAACGTCACTACCTCACATGGGCGTCAAAGAAGTCGGCTGTCCGGTTGATCATCTCAGTCCAGCCCTGCCCGTAGAACATGTGCCCCTGTCCTTCATAGATGAATAGCTCGGCCGGCTTGCCCGCCGCCTGGAAGGCCGCGTGCAGCTTGGCCGACCACTCCGGCGGCGTGGCGTTGAGTTCCTGGCCGTCGGCCGCGCCGATGTGGATCTGCACCGGCGCGGTCACGTTATCCAGATGGTAGATGGGCGCGATCTGTTGCAGCATGGCCGGGTCGGCCGCGGCGGCCAGGTAGGCGGCCACGATCTCCGGCGGCAGATCGGCGGGGATGGCCTCGGCCGGGTTGCAAGACGTGGTGGCCTGCGACTCGCCCGGCAGGCAGCCGCGCCCCCAGCGGGCGACCAGGTCGGCGTCGTCGCCGCTGTTGGGCGCGTAGAGCACGCCCGCCCGCACGCGCGGGTCGATGGTCATTACCTTGGTCGTGATGCCGCCGCCCATCGAGTGTCCCCACATCCCCACCCGGTTTGGGTCGGCTTGCGGCACGGACGGGAGCGAACTGACCAGGTTCAGCACGTCGGCCACCAGCCCGGTGTGGAACAGGCTCGGCCCCCAGTCCGACTCGCCCCAGGTGCGATAGTCGGGGGCAATGGTCAGATAGCCGCGGCCGTTGAGGTACTCGGCGGCCATCCACGTGCCCGACCCGGCCCAGTAGTTGCCCCGGTCGTGATAGCCGTGGTTGAGGATGATGACCGGGAAAGGGCCATCGCCGGGCGGAATTTGCATGATGCCGGTGATGCGCAGGCCGTCGCTGGGGTAGGCGATGTAATAGCGGGTGTAGGTCGCGGTCGTCTCCAGCG
>CAYZYG010000172.1:1426-4842 GCA_964481395.1 uncultured Vicinamibacterales bacterium | reverse complement strand
GCCGGCCGTGGCGACGGGCATAGCCGCCGGCAGCGCCGGCGTGGGCAGCATACTTGCCGCCGGGGGCAGCGTGCAGCCAGAAAGGAACGCCAGGAAAACGATGAGTATCAGGGGCAATCTTTGGAAACGCATCGCGCGTATGCTATCGCCAATGCGGGGGGAGGGGCAAATTGTCTTGTAGCGCGGGTTGGTAACCCGCGTTTTCCGTCTACCTGGAATGCGGGTTACCAACCCGCGTTACAACGGCCGCGCCACGAAGAAGCCACGCACTTCCTGCCCACCAGGGTACGTCGTCGCCGGGCACAGGCCGAAGCCCAGCGCCCGCCACATGGGGATGGCCTCCACCTTGTCCGCGGAGCTCCAGGCGCGCAGTTGGTAGGCCCCAGGCGTTCGGGCGCGCGCCGCGGCCAACTCCACCAATCGGGCGGCGATTCCCTGGCGGCGGAAGGCGGGCCGAACCTCGATGATGTCGATGTAGGCTTCGACGGTGGGGGGCAACGGCGCCGGCAGGTCGCGCCAGACGACGGCGATCAGCCCCACCGGCTCATTGCCGGCCAGCGCGAGAATGGAGAAGCCGTCATCCAGGTGCATGTGCCGGGCGGCCAGTTGGCCCCACTCCCGGCCGATGCGCTCCCGCCACGCTTCGTCGGCGTCCGTGTACGTGATTGGCGTCATGATTGCAGCGCGTCCACCGCCCGTACCAGGTGCAGCACCCGGTCGCCCAGCAAGTGGACGATGGCGCGGTGAAAGGCGTAGGCCGCAGCCGGGTCTTCCGCTTCGATCCGGGCCAGTTCTGACTGCGAGAGCGCGTAGACTACACTCGGCCGGTCGGCGACGACGGCCGCGCTGCGCTGCGTGCCCAGGTAGAAGCCCAGTTCGCCCACGACGTAGCCGCCGCGCATCGTCTGGAGGCGCACCGGTTCCCGCTCCGGCGATTCGAGTTGAGCAGTCAGTTGGCCCGACTCGATCAGGAATAGCCGGTCGGGCGCGTCGCCCTGGCGGATCAAGTGTTCGCCCGCCGTCACTTCGCGCCGTTCTAAATAGGGCAGCAGCCGGTCCACCGCGTCGCCGGGGATAAGCGTCCGCAGGTGGTCAGCCAGCGTGCGCTCGACCGGATCGCCTTCGGCCAGGGTGCACAACTGATCCTCGCACCATTCAACGGCCCGGTCGAGGTCGGCGGCGAAGCGGAGCGCGTCCTCCTCCTCGCGTATCCCACCCTGATCAAACTGCCCCCGCAGCGCCGGCGACAAACCCGCCAGCACCAGGGTGAATCCTCTGTCGCGCCCCAGTTGGTGCATCTTATCAAAACTGAGCAGCGCGGTGGAGTCCAGGCCGATGACCTGGCGAAAGTCGAGGGCGACGTAGCGCGTTGGCGTGGCGCGGACGCGGGCGCGTACTTTTTCGAGCAGGCCATAGGCCGTGCCGAAGAAGATGAAACCCTGGAGTTGCAGGAAGTAAGCCTGTTTGCCCAGCGCCTCCAGCATGGCTCTATCCTCAGCGCTGCGCGTTACCCGGCTGCGAAAGGTCAGGCCGTCCAGTTCGTGCTTGATGACGCTGCTGCGGCTGTAGCTGACGACGAACATGACGACCGCGGCGATGATGCCAACGGCGACGCCCTGCAAGAAGCCGGCCGTGGCGATGATGATCAGGATCATCAGGACAATGAAATAGTCGATCCACGGTAGGCGCTTCCAGGCGGCGACGACCCACTCCCACAGGAAGGAGACTCCCAGATAGACGAGCAACGCACCGAACACCAGCTTGGGCACCACGGCCAGCGCCGCGCCGCCGGCAACCAGGACGAGGCCGCAGACGGCGGCGGCGAACACGCCCGTCAACCGGCTGTTCGCGCCGGCCCGCGCGTTGAGGGTGGACAATCCGAGTTGCTGGTAGCCCGTCAGCCCGCCGCCCAGCGCGGCCACGACGTTGGCCCAGCCGGCGGCGCGCATCTCGCGATTGAGGTCTACATCGCGGCGCAGCATGAGTTCCAGGCCACTGGCGTTCAGCAGCAGGGCGATGGCGCTGATGGCGACGGCGGCGACTATGCTGGGCAGTTGCGCGCCGATGACCGCCCACTGCACCCGGCCCAACTCGGCCGGGCTGATGGACTGCCACATGCGCCCTTCCGGGAAAGGGCCGAGCAGCCAGCCCGCCGCGCCCAACTCGGCCACGGACGCGCCCAGGAGGGCGGCGACGAGATAGAACAGGGCGATGATGGCGATGATCATGCCCGGCAGGAACAGGTAGTGGCGAATGCGGTTGGAGAGGGCCACCATGAGGATGCCAGCCACCAGGCCCGGCAGCCAATAGGCCAACGTGCGCACCTCCACCAGCGCGGCCAGGTTGCCAGGCGAAAACGGCACGTCGGTCATGGTGCTCAGGCCGCCGATCAGCAGCAGCCATCCGGTTCCGGCCAGAAAGCCGCCGGCTACCGGGTAGGGCAGGAAGCGCACCAGTCCGGCCAGCTTGAACGTGCCCAAGAGTAGCAGGAACAAACCGGTAACCAGCGTCGTCAGCGCCACAACGACGGCGACCGTGGCGAAGCGCGCCTCCGCGCCCACTACCGTGGCGGCGACGGTCGCCGCGGCGACGGCGACAATAGCCGACGGCGCGTCCTGATTGCCGCCGATCATGGTGGGGAGGGAGGACAGAATGGCAACTACGAGCAGACTGATCGTGCCCGAGAACAAGGCCATGCCGATGCCGCGCGAGAGATGGGCGCGCAGTTCCCCCTCGAAGATCAGCGCGGCGAACGAAGCGGACAGGGCGATCTCCACAATGCCGATAATCGTCCCAAGCAGCAGCGACGGGAGCAGGCGCGCCGGGCTGAGGCCGGCCCGCGCGCCGGCCATCCACCCAGCTTTTGTCGAACCAGGCTCGAGCGCCACCGCCAACTTCTCCCTGGCTCCCGACCAACTGTGCAAGTAGGTATCAGCGCGATCCGCGGATTCGTTGCGCGTTTATGAGGAAGTCGGACAATTATGGCGAAATCGCTGGAGAAGACAAACGCGCAGCAGCTAAAGACCTGACAGGTGGGCGGCTCTAGAGTTCGTTCCGGTCAGCGTACTATAGCCGCCCACCTGTCAGGTCTAAGCGCTGGGAGTAAACATGGTAGAACAATCGCGGCCCTTTTTATACCTGCTGATCGGGCTGGCCTGCGTCTTCATTATCATCGCCGGTATCCAGAACCTGGCCTTCATCCTGAATCCCATTCTGCTGTCCGTCGTCATCACGCTCACGGTTCTGCCATTGCCGGAACAGTTCTCGAAGCGTGGTGTGCCCGGCTGGCTGTCGCTGGTGCTGACGTTTGTGGTGGTGCTGAGCGTCATCGGCCTGGTGCTGTTCCTGGTCTTCATCGGCCTGGCGCAAGTGAGCGAGCGGCTGCCGGCCATTCAGGCCACCCTGGCCGAGTCGCT
>CAYZYG010000172.1:0-1326 GCA_964481395.1 uncultured Vicinamibacterales bacterium | reverse complement strand
ATCGGTAACACCATCTTGCTGTTGATTCTGGGTGTCGATCTGGCCTTGCTCTGGGGCCTCTTGTCCTGGTTCATGGGTTACATTCCGGCTGTTGGCTTCTGGGTTGCCATGATCCCGCCGCTCATCCTGGCCTACGTCGAACACGGCTTCACGAGCGCGCTGATCGTCTTCCTCGGCTACACGCTCATCAACGGCACGGTGGAGAACCTCGTCAAGCCGCGCATGATGGGTCAACAGCTCAAGATTTCACCGGTGGTGGTCGTCATCTCGCTCTTCGTCTGGGGCTGGCTGCTCGGCGCGGTGGGGGCCATCCTGTCCACCCCGCTAACCCTGCTCATCCTGAGCATTCTGGAGGCGTTCGACAGCACGCGGTGGATCGCCATTCTGCTGCGCGCCAACGGTGGCGAGGAGCCGGGCGCGGAAGGGGAACGGCAGGCGGCAGTTGGCCGTGTCCGTGGCGTGTGGGATCGGGTGGTGACGACGATGCGGGGCGGGCCGCCCGTGGCCGATTGAAGAAGAAAGTAGGGGCAGACCTGCGTGTCTGCCCCAGGGCGCACACGCTGCCCCAGGGCGCATACACTGCCCCAGGACGCATACGCTGCCCCAGGGCGCACACGCAGGTGCGCCCCTACTCGCGCTCGATAGCCACGGCGCGCGCCCGGTCGACCAGGGCGTCGAGCCGTTCGAGGAGACTGCCGACCTCTAGTGGGGTGGGTGACTCGCCATTGACCTGCGCGCTGTAAGCAGTCTGTACCTGAGCAAGCCTTTCTTCCAGACTTTCGATCTGGATGGGCGGGGCGGCGGGGCGCTGCATGACGCGGGCGAAGTGGCTGATCGATATCTGGAGCAACACGGCCAGCGGCGGGGCGATGACGAAGCCGATCAGGCCATAGGCGTCGACCATCAACAGCACCAGAAGCACGATGAGCAGCCCGCTGAACTCGTTGCGCTGGAAGAAGCGCGGCTCGATGACGAACTCCAGAAAGGCCATGACGACGCCGGTGATGAGCACGGCCGACAGCGCCAATTCCAGCCCGCCGGACGAAGCCAATCCGAAGATGAATGACAACCCCACGGCGAAGACGAAGCCGGCTATCGGGACGAGCCAGGCCACACCGGCCAGCAGCGCCGTTAGCAGCGGATAGTCCAGTCCCAACACGCTAAAGGCAAGGGACAGCATGACGATGGCCAGCAGCGCTTGCACGAACTCGCTGCGCAGGTAAGCCCCCATGCTTGTCTCTGTCTGCTGGTAGATGGTGCGGGCCTGGACGCGCTGGTTGGCCGGCAGCAGCGAGAGCCACAACCGCTCGAAATGGGCGCGGTCGG
>CAYZYG010000171.1:0-7017 GCA_964481395.1 uncultured Vicinamibacterales bacterium | reverse complement strand
CCCGCACCGCGGGCCGACACCGCGGCGCCGCCGACGCCGGTCGTCGTGGCGCCCACCACGACGCCCGCGCCGGCCCAGGCGGAACTCCCCCCGGCGGCCACGCCGGCCGTCGCTCCACCGGCAGCCGCCAGGACCGACGTGCCCCCGGCGCCCGCGAAGCCCGATGTGCCGCAGGCACCCGCCAAGCCCGATGTGCCACCGGCGACTCCACCGGTCGCGCCGCAGACGGCGCCTCCTCCGAAGGACGTGCCCGCGCCTGCGCCGGATCCGGTCCAGGCGGGAGACGCGCTCGCCGGGGCGCAGGCGGAGAGGCAGTACACAGGCCATCCCGTGACCTTCGACTTCACGGGCGCCGATCTCCGCGCCGTGCTGCGGACCTTCTCGGAGATCAGCGGCCTGAACGTCATCATCGACCCGACGATTACCGGGACGGTCGACGTGTCGCTGCGTGAGGTCCCCTGGGACCAAGCGCTGGAGATCATCCTGCGCGCGAACAAACTGGGCTACGTCATCGAGAACAACGTCGTGCGCATCGCGCCGCTGACCGTGCTCGCAGAAGAGGAGACCCAGAGGCGCAAACTCGCGGAAGAGCAGGCGATGGCCGGGCAGCTCAAGGTGCTGACCCGATCGCTCAGCTATGCGAAGGCGTCGGACCTGTCGGGGCTGATCGTGAAAAGCGCGCTGACGCAGCGCGGCCAGGTCCAGGTCGACCCCCGCACGAACACGATCATCATCACCGACCTGCCCTCCGCCCTCGCGACCGCAGACGACCTGATCACGACGCTGGACCGGCCCGAGCCGCAGGTCGAGATCGAGGCTCGCATCGTGCAGACCTCGCGCGACGCCGCCCGGGCGCTCGGCGTGCAGTGGGGGCTGACCGGCCGGATGGCCAGCGAGCTGGGCAACACGTCGCCGCTGCAGTTCCCGGCCCAGGGCAGCATCAGCGGCCGGACCGGCGACACGCAGGGCAACCCGATCGGCCCGGTGCGCTCGGCCACGCCAACCGGCGTTGACCTGGGCGTGGAAGGGGCGACGAGCGCCATCGGCATCGCGATGGGCACCCTGAACGGGTCTTTCAACCTCGACATCGCCCTGTCGGCCATCGAGAAGCAGGGCCAGGGCCGCGTGCTGTCCACGCCCCGCGTGATGATGCAGAACAACGTCGAGGCGGAGATGACGCAGGGCGTCCAGATCCCGATCCAGACCGTGTCGAACAACACGGTGACGGTGACGTTCAAGGACGCGGCGCTCTCCCTCAAGGTCAAACCCCAGATCACGGCGTCGAATACCGTGATCATGGACATCACCCTCGAGAACGCCTCGCCGGACTACAGCCGGCAGGTCAACGGGATCCCGCCCATCGACACCCAGCGCGCACGGACCCAGGTGCTGGTCAGTGACTTCGAGACGACGGTCATCGGCGGCATCGTCGTGAGCCGCGAGCAGTCGATCAACGACCGCGTGCCCATGCTCCACAAGATCCCGCTGCTGGGGTGGCTGTTCAAGCGCGATTCGGTGGTCGACGAGGACCGCGAACTGCTGATTTTCATCACGCCGAGGATCCGCCGCTAGGCGGCCCGGGGACCGGGAGAGAGGTATGCAGCGCACGCAGCTGGCACGCACGCTCACCACGCGGGGGATCACCGTCCTCGCCGCGGCCGCGATCGCCGTCTTCGGCGGCGCATCCTGCGGCGGGGCGAACGAGAACGGCCGGTCGCCTTCCTATCTGTTCATCGAGGCGCTGACCGCGTCGTCCGGCGCGCAGCCTGACAGTTTCGCGAACGTCCTCCAGTCGGACGTGATTACCAACGTCCGCGTGCAGATCGGCGGCCAGGAGACGCTCCAGCCGACGATCTTCGAGGACTCCGGACGCGCGACCCTCAGGATGGCGCTCAAGGACGTGGGCGCGCCCAACGTGCCCACGACACCGACCTCGACCAACGCGATCACCGTGACGCGCTACCGGGTGGAGTTCCGCCGCACGGACGGACGGGCGACGCCGGGCGTCGACGTGCCCTACGGCTTCGACGGCGCCGCGACCGGCACCTTCGATGCGAACGGCGGCACGCTCCAGTTCATCCTGGTGCGCGCGCAGGCCAAGCTCGAGGAGCCGCTGAAATCGCTCCGGGGCGGCGGCGGGGCCATCGTCCTGTCGACGATCGCCGACGTGACCTTCTACGGGTACGACCAGAACGGCAATGCCGTCTCGGTGATGGGCCAGATCAGCATCAACTTCGCGGATTGGGGCGACCCAACCTCGTAGGGAGTTCGACATGTCGCCGACGCTTCGCACTTTCGCCGCCGCAGCGGCCGTTGCCGTCCTGCTGCCGGCCTGCAAGGCCAAGGACCAGACGGCCCCGCCCCTGTCGGGCCCATCCGAGCTGGCGACCTCCATCGCCATGTCGGCCAGCCCTGACACGCTCCGCCAGGACGGCGCGTCGCAGTCCCAGATCGGCGTCCTGGCCCGTGACGCGAACGGGCAGCCGGTCCGCAACGTCTCGGTCCGGCTCGACGTGGCCGTGAACGGCGTCATCACCGACTACGGCCAGATCTCGGCCAAGAACATCGTCACCGGATCGGACGGGCGTGCCGTGGCCGTCTACACCGCGCCCAACCCGCCGGTCGATCCCGTGGACACCGGCACGGTGGTCCAGGTGCTGGCCACGCCCGTCGGGACCGACTACGCGAACGCGACGGCGCGGTCGGTGAGCATCCGCCTGTTCCCACCGGGAGTCATCCTCCCGCCGAACGGCACGCCGACGCCGGTCTTCACCATCTCGCCGTCCGCGCCGGTGGTGCAGGCGGACATCACCTTCGATGCGTCGCTCAGCACCGACAGCGACGGCCAGATCGTGTCCTATTCGTGGAACTTCGGGGACGGGACCGGCGGAGCGGGCCGGCTCACGACGCACCGCTACACGGTGGGCGGCAGCTACCCGGTGACGCTGACCGTGACCGACGACCGGAGCCTCTCGGCGTCGACGACCACGACGATCACCGTGACCGACACCACCGCACCCACGGCCGATTTCGCCTTCTCGCCCACCAACCCCATCGTCAACGAGATGGTGTACTTCAACGCGTCCGCGTCGCGGGCGGCGACCGGCCGCAGCATCGTGTCCTACGACTGGACCATGGGCACGGGCCGGACCGACTCGGGTGTGATCGTGAGCAAGGCCTACGGGTCGGCTGGCAGCTACGCCGTGACACTCACCGTCACCGACGACATCGGCAAGAAGGGGACGACGACCAAGGTCGTGCCGGTCACGGGGGTGGGATCGCTGACCTCGGTGTTCACCTACTCGCCGACGAATCCGACCCCGGAAGACACGGTCTTCTTCAACGGCACCGGCTCGTCGGGCGTGAACCCGATTACGAACTACCTCTGGGATTTCGGTGACGGGACGACGGCGAACGGAGGAGACCTCACGCGGCCGTCGCACAGCTACAAGAGCGTGTGCCCGGGAGGCGCCAACAACCGGACCTTCGTCGTCAGGCTCACCGTCAACGATTCCAACGGTCTGACAGCGACGTCGACGCAGAACCTCGTCGTCACGAACTGCAGGTAGCGGGGCACCGTGGCGGACCAGACGCGCATCGGGGAACTGGAGGCACGGCTTCGAGCCGACCCCGCGTCCATCGCATTCGCCCAGCTCGCCGAGGAGTACCGGCGGGCCGGGCGGATCAAGGACGCCATCGCGACGTGCCGGGCGGGGCTGGCCCGGCACCCGGGCTACCTCTCCGCACGCGTGACGCTGGGCCGATCGCTCCTCGAATTGGGAGAGCTGGACGCGGCGCAGCACGAACTGAACGAGGTCCGCCGTGTCGCTCCCGAGAACCTCGCCGCCATCCGGGGCCTGGCCGAAGTGCACCGCCGGCGGGGCGAGCTGTCCGAGGCCCTCGAGCAGTACCGATCGGCATTCGAGCTCGCGCAGAACGATCCTGGCATCGATCAGATCGTCAAGGACCTGAGGCGGCAGATCGAACCCGTGCGCGGTGCGTCCGTCCCGGGCCGCGCAAACCCCACTCCCCAGCGGTTGCCGGAGCCTGCGGCCAGCCAGGCAGCCGGGGTCCCGACGCTGGAGCCGCCGGCGGGGCCAGCGCCCGGAGAGCCGGGGTCGGTTCGCTCGGCCGGAGTACCACCGCCCCCTGCGGCCGTCACGCGTCCCACGCCGCCAGCCCCGTCCGTTTCCCCTCCGCCCCTGCGGCGGGAGGATCCCGAGACCGTCCGCACGAGACGGATTGTGCTTCTGCTCGAGCGGTGGCTCGAAGGGATCGTGGAGGACCGGCGAGACCGGATCTACGGGACCACTCCCTCGACAGCCTGAATCCCACAGCGGGGCAGACGCCCGGTCGTCAGATCGGTCTGGGTCCGTTCACGCCTCGTGCTTCGCTGTTTGTTCGTGCCTCGCCTCGGGTTTGTTGGCGGATGGACCGTCCTGTGAGAGAATTTCCCTTCGCTGATGAAGCAGCCCACCCCAGACATCCTGGCCGCTCGTCTGAGGCGCGTGTCCGCCGGGGTGGACCGAGCCGGGCTCGATGCGCTGGTCGTCACCCACGTCCCCAACATCCGCTACCTCACCGGATTCGGAGGTAGCTCGGCCGTCGCGGTGATCGCGGGGAACCGGCTGGTGTTCATCACGGACGGCCGCTACGCGACGGAGGTCGCGGAGGTCGTGAAGCCCGTCTGCCCGCCGCTCGAGCTGGTGGTCGTGGACTCGACGTACGACGACGCGCTCGCGCGCGTGGTTGCCGGATTGGAGGCGCGGCGGGTGGGTGTGGAAGGCGCGTACTTGAGCGTCGCCCGCTTCAACCTGCTCGCATCGACGCTCTCAGGAGGGGACGGACCCCGTCCGGATCTGCTGCTGGCCGACCGGCTGATTGAGGCCGAGCGCCTCCGCAAGGACGCCGCAGAGATCGCGCTGTTCCGGGAAGCGGCGGCCATGCTGGACGAGGTTGCGGCCGGTATTCTGGACCATGTGCGTGAGGGGATGCGCGAGGCGGAGATCGCGGCCGACGTCGACTGGCGGATCAAACGCGGGGGATTCGAGCGCACCTCGTTCGAGACCATCGTCGCATCGGGCCCCAACGCCGCGCTGCCGCATGCCCGCCCGGGACCCCGTGCGCTGAGCCGCGGGGATCTGGTCATCCTGGACTTCGGCGGCGTGCACGGGGGGTACTGCGTCGACATGACCCGGACCGTCGTGGTCGGGGAGGCGTCCGCCGAGGCCCGGCGTCTGTTCGACGCGGTGGCTGCGGCGCAGGCAGCGGCGATTGCCGAGATCCGGCCCGGGGTGACCGCCAGCGCGATCGACGGCGCTGCGCGGGTGGTGCTGGAGCGGGCAGGGCTGGCCGGCGCCTTCACGCACGGCACGGGGCACGGGCTGGGGCTCGAGGTTCACGAAGAGCCGAGAGTCGGACCGATCAAGGCCAACGCCGGGGGCGTGCAGGTGGCCGTCCGGGACGAGGTGCTGACGCCGGGCGTGGTCATCACGATCGAACCTGGGGTGTACCTGCCGGGGATGGGCGGCGTACGTATTGAGGACGACGTGCTGGTGACCGAGGAGGGCGCTGAGGTCCTGACCCGGGCACCGCGCACATGGCGGGTGGTGTAGCTGCGATGAACGTCGACGAGATTAGACTGATTCTCGATCTGGTGCGGGAGCACGAACTGTCCGAGTTCGAGATGGAACTCGAAGGGCTGAAGCTCAAGGTGCGCAAGGGCGGCGTCGCGCCGGCCGTCCACCTGCCGGGTCCGCTGCCGTCACCGCTTCCGGCCGTCTCGCTGGCGCCGGGGCCTGCGCAGGGTGCCGCACCGGTGGGTGCGGCCCTCCGCCCCGCCGAGGCGGCCGGCCACGACGTGGATGCCGATCTGGCCATCGTGAAGTCGCCGATTGTCGGCACCTTCTACCGGGCGCCGGAGCCCGGCGCCCCCTCGTTCGTCGAGTCGGGCGGGCAGGTCAGGAAGGGCCAGGTGCTCTGCATCATCGAGGCCATGAAGCTGATGAACGAAATCGAGTCCGACTACGCGGGGGAGGTGGTGGCCGTGTACGTGGAGAACGGCCAGCCCGTGCAGTACGGAGAGCGCCTGTTCGCGATCAAGGTGAAATGATGTTCGCCAAGATCCTAGTCGCCAACCGCGGTGAGATCGCCCTGCGAGTGATCCTGGCCTGCCGGGAGCTCGGCATCCGCACGGTGGCGGTGTACTCCGAGGCGGACGAGGATGCCCTGCACGTGCGCTTCGCGGACGAGGACATCTGCATCGGACCCGCCCGCGCGGCCGACAGCTACCTCAACGTGCCGGCGATCATCAGCGCCGCCGAGATCACGGGCGCGGACGCCATCCACCCCGGCTACGGCTTCCTCTCCGAGAGCGCCTATCTGGCCGAGGTGTGCGAGGCCTGCAACATCCGGTTCATCGGTCCCTCGCCGCAGGTGATCCGGCTCATGGGCGACAAGGCGCGCGCGCGCCGGGCGATGAAGAAGGCCGGCGTCCCGATCCTGCCGGGCTCCGACGGCGTCGTCGAGGGCGAAGAGCAGGGACTGAAGCTGGCGGAGGGCATCGGGTATCCGGTGCTCATCAAAGCCGTGGCCGGCGGCGGCGGGCGGGGCATGCGGGTGGTGCGCGCGGCCGGCGAGCTGGCCCATGCGCTCAAGACGGCGCAGCGTGAGGCCGAGGCGGCCTTCGGCGTACCGGATGTCTACATCGAGAAGTACGTCGAGGCGCCCAGACACATCGAGTTCCAGATCCTCGGCGACCATCACGGCCACGTCATCCACCTCGGCGAGCGTGAGTGCTCGATCCAGCGTCGCCATCAGAAGCTCATCGAGGAATCGCCGTCGCCGGCGCTGACCGAGCGGCAGCGCCGGAAGATGGGTCAGGTCGTCGTCAACGCCGCCAAGGCGGTGCAGTACACGAATGCGGGGACCTTCGAGTTCCTCCTCGACACCGAGGGCAAGTTCTACTTCATGGAGGCCAACACGCGGCTGCAGGTCGAGCACGGCGTCACGGAACTG
>CAYZYG010000170.1:0-7205 GCA_964481395.1 uncultured Vicinamibacterales bacterium | reverse complement strand
AGTTCGGCCAGACCCGGGAGTGGAATCACGACGCCGAGCTCGACTGGTCGCTGACGAAGTACCCTGAACACGCTGGGCTGCAGCGCCTCGTGGCCGATCTGAACCGCCTGTACCGGACGGAACCCTCGCTGCACCAGGTCGACTTCTCGCCCGAGGGGTTCGCCTGGATTGACTGCAACGACCACGAGAACTCGGTCGTGTCCTTCGTCCGCTACGCGACGGACCGCTCGGACTTCACCGTGTTCGTCGTGAACTTCACGCCGGTCGTCCGCCAGGCGTACCGCATTGGCGTACCGGCCAGTGGAGCCTACCGCGAGGTCCTGAACACCGATGCCGCCGTCTACGGCGGGTCGAACGTCGGGAACGGCGGGATCGTCCACGCGATCGAGGCACCGTCGCACGGGCATCCGCACGCGCTGGTGCTCACCGTTCCTCCACTTGGGTGTGTGGTGCTGAAGACAGGGAGCAGGTAACAGGTAACAGGCGACAGGGCAGAGCGGGGATCAGGGGACAGGAAAACTACCCGCGCGCCAAGGCCTATCAGCCGGGCGCGCTCCAGCCAGTCTCCTGTCTCCTGTCTCCTGACTCCTGTCTCCCCGGGGCGATTACCGCCCGGCCATGTCGAGAAGGGCGCCCCAGATGTCGTTCGGCACCGGCATCACCGATAACCGTGGCATCCGGACGAGCGGGAACGTGGCGAACCGCGGGTCGGCCTTGACTGCGGCCAGCGTCACGGGCGTCTTCAGGGCCTTCACCGGTCCGATGTCGACCGCGAAGAGCTTCCCCGCGGCATCTGCCGGATCCGGATAGGGCTCGCCCAGGACCTCGGCGATGCCGACCACCGCCTTTTCGTCCCCGGTGTGGTAGAAGAGCACCCGGTCGCCCTTCTTCATGGACTTGAGGTGCTTCTGGGCCAGCGGATTCCGGACACCGGACCACGACGTGCGGCCGTCGCGGACGAGCGTGGCGAAGCTGTAGTGGGACGGTTCTTCCTTGACCAGCCAGTTCATGGTAGGGCCTCTCGGGATGGCCCGATTGTACCGTACAGGACGACGGCTGCCCGTTCGTCAGGCGCGGGTGCCCATCCACCGGATTGCGGATTTCCCGATGGAAATCCGGGGCTATTCTGGATCCGGCGTCGCGTCGGCCCCCCGCCACACGGTCCTTCCTTCACGTTTGCGAGGTTCTTATGCGTACGAGTTACTCCCTCATCACGCTCGTCGCCCTCGTGCTCTGCTGCTGCGCGTTGCCGGCGGCGGCGCAGACTGCACCCGACCAGGCCTTCGAGGCTGCCGGCACCGATGCCCGGCACGTCAGCGACTTCCTCAAGACCCTGAAGACAGCCGTGTCCGTGGACAACCGATTCAAGGTGGCCAAACTGCTGTCCTATCCCATCGAGGTGTGGGCCGGCGGGGAGGTCATCACGTTGCGCAGCGAGTCCGAGTTGCTCGCCCGCTACTCGAGGGTCTTCACGCCCGAACTCAGGAAGGCCATCGCCGAGTCGAACTTCGAGAACGTCGTCGTCGATGACCGTGGCGTGCACATCGACGCGGGCCGCCTGTGCTGCAAGCCGCACCTGGGCCAGCCGGGCGCGCCGCTGCGCATCGTCGCGATCAATAAGCCGCAGTAGGTTGGGTGGACCCGCGGGTCCAGACTCACCGTTCCGCCGAGTCCGGCGGATGCTGCATCCGCTTCGCATGTCCCGGCCGCTGTGGAGCACACGCCACCCATCGACGCATGAATCACGCTCGGCGTCGAAGATGAGGGACGGGCAACGTGGCAAAGGCCACGCGCGCAGGCCGGGAAGATCGAGTTCGTGAGCGTCGCGCGTAGAACCCGCACCCGGCTCTTCCAGGCGCTTGCCTCGGAATGCCGGTCGTTGTCGCGGTTTGCCGCGGTTTGCCGCGGACGAGATGGGCGTTGTGGGCGTCGGCAGGCTGTGGTATACGTCTGGCTCTGCCGGCTCCGGGAGCCGACCTCGGCCTGCCATGCCAGACGTTCCGCCGCCCGACCGTCGCGCGCTCAGGTCGTGGAAGGCCATCGCGGCCCACCTGGGGGTCGATGTGCGCACGGCGCAGCGATGGCATAGAAAGAACCCCCTGCCAATCCACCGGCCCCTCGAGGGACATTCACAGCCGATCGTCTACTTGGACGATCTCGACTCCTGGGTCCGTCAGCAGCGGCCCGCTTCCGTGGGGAAAATGGAAGGCGCACCGTCGCCCAGGCACGGATGGGGACGGGGGTTCGTGGCGTCGGCTCTGATTGCGGTTCCGATCGCTGGTGTGCTTCTGTGGATCGTGATGGCGTCCGGAGGCCGGGAACCGGCGGTCTTCCGGTTGACCGGCCAAGTCATCCAGGTGTTGGACGCCGACGGCCGCGAACTCTGGTCCCGTGAGATCCCGGGCATCGGGCCGATGGAGCAGGAGTTGCGCGGAAGCGACACCGTGCCGGCAGTGGTCGCGGACGTGGACGGAGACGGTCGTCGAGAGGTGCTGGTGGACGTGCCCATCAGCCGCGACCGTGCGCGGACTGGGCATCTCATCTGTTTTTCCGGCAACGGGGCGGAGCGGTGGCGGTTCGACTACGGACGCGCCCGGTCGTGGGAGGGCAGGGATTTCAGCGCGGTCTATGCGGGACACAACGTGGTGCCGGTGCATGCGGGAGGCCGTCACTACGTCCTCAGCCTCGCCCGTCACGCGCTCTGGTATCCGTCGCAGATCGTGCTGCTGGATGCGGCGACCGGCACGTTGGTGGACGAGTACTGGCACCCAGGCGGCCTCAAACACGCGCTGCCGGTGGACGTGGACGGAGACGGGGACCACGAGGTGTTCGTGGCCGGCATCAACAATCCGGGACCGGGCCTCGGCCACGGAGCCATCGCGCTGCTGGACCTGCCGTTTTCGAAGGCGCCGCCGCAGTCCGGGGGCTTCGCGGGCTTCACCGGCGGACGCGAACTGTCCTACGCGCTCTTCCCCCGCCCCGATATCTGTTCGGTGCAGGGAGGCTTGCCGTTCGTGTCGGAGCTGACCGCGGGGGAGCAGAAGATTGTCGCCGGTGTGACGTGCGGGGAGGCGACGGTGTTCTACACGCTGACCTACGCGCTCGAGCTCGCCGACTTCCGGTTCTCGGACAACTTCCAGGCGCAACACCGCCGACTGCGGCTCCAGGGGTTGATCCACCACGAGTTCGGCCGGGACGAGGAGACCTGTCTGAGGAAAGTCCTCAGGTTCCCTACCGCTCCCGACGGCAACGGACCGGACCTGGCGATCGCGTGGGCTGGCTGCGAGGAGGGGTGAACGCCGGCAGGGCGAGCGGTGTGGCTGACCAGGACTGGGGAGTCGAGCCGGCTGGCGCGCCGTGAGGCGCCGCCGCCTGCCTGAGACCCTCGCTCTCCGCCAGGGCGAGCGCAACGAGAACTGGCGGAGAGAGAGGGATTCGAACCCTAATCACGCGTTTCTCTAAATGGTTGATGGCGCGCGACTTCTGGCTCTAAGGGTTCGAGTCTCAGGCAGTTACAGGCATCGACTTGTGCGCTGCAGTCCCCGGCAGTCCTCAGGGTTCTTCCCCGGTCGTGGAGGAATCCTGGAGACGGGATGCCACGATGATGGCAAGTACCTCGCCGGGCTCGGGCAGCACGAGTCCAGAGACGTTCGTTGAGGCTCGAAGTCCCTGGAGGGACCATCGGTCCGGGTGGGGGGTATCACGCGTCCGGGTCCGCAGCGGTCTTCCGTCTACCCCTTGACTAGTATGAGTTGCCCGGAAAACGCCCCCATGCAGGTGTTCGTGCCTGAGTAGGTTCCACGCATCTGACCCGTGGCGGAGTCGATCGTGAACGTCCCAGTCGCTGTGCCGGTGCAATTACCCATCGGCATGGAGTTACCGGGCATCGTGATGGTGAACGTGCCGCCGTTTCCGGTGAACGTCCCTGTCATGGTCATGCGGGCGGCGCACTGGAATCCGCCGAAGCCCACTGTACCCGTGAAGGCATTTCCGGTCTGGGTGATTTGCCAGGTCATGGTACCCAGCGACCCCATCATCCCAGGGCCCATGCCGGCGCCCATCGAGATGCCAAAGGCGGTTCCGTTCTGTCCTGCCGCCACGGTATCTGTCGCAGTACCGAGCCACGTTCCTGCCACACCCGGGATCGTGGCGCCGGGCGCCGACTGCGCGGTCGGCGAAGAAGGGGCAGTGGGTACTGTGGACGATCCGTTCGAACATGCCGTGGTGGCGAGGGCCGACGCGACGACGAGAATGCCTATGGAGGCTCGCATTATAAACTCCTATCTAAATACACGCTAATAGACCACCACTGTAGTGGCCTGGGACCGCATGGTCAAGAAACTCACCCGTCCAGAAACTCACCCGTCCACCGCACCTGCGTTCGTGGCGGAGCCGGACCTCGGCGACAGCCGGATCGCGTTCACGATCTCAGGCAGCGACACGATCGTGGCTGTCCTGATCCCGCCCGAACAACGACGCGTGTCCACCGACGGTCGGGCCGACGAACACCACACTACACTCCCATGCGGCCGTGATGTTCACCTCAAGGTCCACCGAAGGTCGCTTGGACCATTGAGGATGTCACGCCGCATGGCCACCTCTCCGAGGCGGAACAGTCGGTTGAAGGCGTCGAGCATTCCGGGACTTCCGTGCGCGGCATCAAGGCCAACGCGTGGATAGGACCTCGCAGCCAGGACTCGCCCGGTGGTGCCATCCACAAACGCAAGCCGAATTCGCAGGGTTACCGGCGAGTGGACGTCCGGGTTCCGGCCCGGTCGCCCCAACTGCCGAGGCCGGACCGGGTAGTCGAATTCCACCGTGCCCGTCACCACCAGGACGTCGGGGTACTCGCCCACTACGTCGGCAAACTCGCTGCGAGTCCGCAACTCCGGCTCGTCTTCCACCCGGATCGGCGGACGAGAGAGCACCCGCGCAGTGGTCAACGGTGTGAGACCGTCACGGAGTCGCTGGACCACCATGGCGTTCACATCGCCATCCGAGCGCGCCGGCGCCACGAAGCCGGCGACCCATACGCTCCGGAACGGCCCGGCGGCTGGCGCACCCAGTTGTGGCGTCTCCGGGGCGAGGATGGGAGGTGCCGGTCCCGGCGTGCACGAGGCGGCCACGAGCGGCAGGAGGGCCAAGGCGGACGCCAGCACTGACCCGCGCAACCTCAGACCGCGGATCATGGCCGCACCGCGGGCTTGTACGTGGCGAAGCCGGACCGGGGCAACAGCCGGAGTGCGTTGGCAATGACAAGCAGCGAGACGCCCATGTCAGCCGCGATCGCGCCCCACAACGAGGCGTGCCCGCTGAAGGTCAGCCCGACGAACACGATCTTCACGCCCAACGCGACCGTGATGTTCTGGCGGATTACTGAAAGAGTCCGCCGCGCATGCCCGACTAGCCACGGCAGTCTGGACAGGTCGTCCGACATGAGGGCGATATCCGCCGCTTCGATCGCCGCGTCGGTGCCCGCGGCTCCCATCGCGATGCCCAACGAGGCCCGGGCCATCGCCGGCGCGTCATTCACGCCGTCACCGACCATGGCGACCGTCTTCCACTGACGGACCAGGCGCTCGACGGCCGTCACCTTGTCGGCCGGCAGCAGTTCGGCCTGGATTTCGTCCACGCCGGCCCGGCGACCGATAATCTCCGCCGTCGCGCGATTGTCGCCCGTGAGCATCACGACCCAGCTGACGCCGGCCCGCTTCAACGCCGCCACCGCGTCGGCGGCTTCCGGACGGAGGTCGTCGGCGGTCGCCAGCATCCCGCAAACGTGATCCTCGTTGCCGACGATGATGACACTCCGGCCCGCGGCACTCAGACGCTCCAGCTCCTCGTGCACCGCCGGCGTTTCCTGACCGCGCTCCTCCAGGTACCGATGCGACCCGAGCCAGTATTCCCGCCCCTCGACGATCCCGATCGCTCCCTTGCCAGGGACAATGCGGAAGTCGCCGATCCGAAGTGGCTCGATCCCGCGTTCGCGGGCACATGCCAGGACCGCCCGTGCCAGCGGATGGTCGCTACGTGACTCCAGCGCCGCGGCACGCGCCAGCAGCTCCTCTTGGTTATGTCCGTTGAGCGGCAGCACGTCCACCACGACCGGCTGTCCGCGTGTGAGCGTCCCCGTCTTGTCCACCGCCACCGCATTCAGGTGCGCGGGGGCTTCCATGTGCTCGCCGCCCTTCACGAGCACGCCCTGCCGCGCGGATGCCGCCAGGGCTGCCACAATCGTCACGGGCGTCGAGATGACGAGCGCACACGGACAACCAATCACGAGCAACGCGAGCGCGGCATAGATGCTGGCGTTCCACGACGCGCCCAGCAGGGTGGGCGGGACGAGCGCGACGACGATGGCCAGTGCCATCACAGAGGGGGTGTAGATGCGGGCGAAGCGCTCCACCCACCGCTCGGACGGCGCGCGTTGGGCCTGGGCGTCGCCGACGAGGCGGATGATGTGGGCCAGCGTGGTGTCGATCGCGGCCTTCGTGGATTCGACCTCAATCGCCCCGTCGCCGTTGATCGTGCCCGCAAAGACGGTCGATCCGGGCGCCTTCTCCACGGGCGCGCTCTCGCCCGTGATCGGCGCCTGATTCACATGGCTGATTCCGGCCCGCACCTGGCCGTCCAGGGCAATCCGCTCACCCGGCCGGACGACGAACCGTGATCCGACGGCGACCTGCTCCGCCGGGATCTCGCGCTCGCCCTCGGCGGTGATCACGCGGGCGACGCTCGGCGCCAGCTTCAGCAGCGCCTCAATGGCCCGACGGGCACGGCCGACACTCCACGCCTCGAGGGTCAGCGACAGCGAGAACAGAAACGCGACCGTCGCCGCCTCCAACCACTCGCCGATCAGCATCGCGCCCGCGACGGCGATTGTCATGAGCAGGTTCATATCCGGCCGCCGCCGCCGCAGCGCGTGCCAGGCGCGCGGCGCCACGAACCACGCGCCCGTGACGACTGAGGCGCCGTAGATCAGGCGGACGACCCAGGGCACGTCGCGGACTCCGCCCAGCCCTTCGCCACCAAGCGCCGCGCTCAGACTGCCCGCCGTTGCGCCATGCAGGAGCAGGGCGACGGCCGCGAGGCCGCCGCTCACCGCGGTCAGCGCCACTCGCAAGGATTTGGATTGGTCGCGCCGCGGCGGACCCGGGGTGTCACGCCACCGCTCCGCTCGCATGCCTGTCGTCGCCACGGCCGCG
>CAYZYG010000169.1:0-7280 GCA_964481395.1 uncultured Vicinamibacterales bacterium | reverse complement strand
CGAGGCGGAGCCGCATCCACATGCCTCGACGCTCTGAGGCGCAGCCTCGCGAGACATCTCCAATGGGCCTGATCGTGTCGAATGAAGCAAGTTGTTCGTCGTGGAACGCTGGGCCTTGGCGGTTTGAGGCGAAGCTTCGCTGGCCATCCGGGCGCCGCGCTCCGGGCCTTCTGCAAGGCATCACGGTTCCAGGGCACTCGTCATCAGTTTGACAAAGCGCCGCCCAGCCGGTAGATTCGTGCCGTCTTGACTGCAGGAGGTGGCGGATGACACGGCACCGTTGCGTCACGGGTTTCGCGTTTCTCGCGTTGTTGTTGGTGTGGCCCGCTCAGGCAGACGCGCAGCAGGTCTGGATCGTCGATATCCTGGCGAATCCGGCCCGCTACTGGAACATGACGGTCACACTGACCGGGCAGGTCCAGACCGTCACCGCCGATCCCGTCGGGACGACGCGCGGGACGTACCAGCTACTCGATGACAGCTGTCCGAATCCGATCACCGTCCGAACCTCCGATCTGCCGCCAGTGGGCAAGATGTTCGCCGTGACCGGCGTGATCGTCCAGGACCCTGCTGCGGCCGGCACGCCGATCCTCAAGGAGGCGTCGCGGTCCACGCCCGGCATGTCCACGACGATGATGTACACGCTGATCGGGGCCGGCGTGCTCTTCCTGGGTCTGCTCGTGGTGTTCATCGCCCTGCTCGTCAAGCCGAAGAAGCCCGCGGCGGCGCCCTTGCCTCCGACCGTCCGGGCCCGGCCGCCGGAAACCGTGCGAGCGCCCATGCCGACCGCGCCGATGCCTGCGCCAGCTCCGGCACCGCCGGCGCCTGCGGCGGCCGATCCGGCCAGAACGACGAAAATCCCGCCAGCCGCGGCGGACGCGACTCAGCGTTTCACGAGCCTCGGCGCTGACCTGGTTGTCGAGAAGGGGCCCGACAAGGGACGCGAGCACTCGTTGCACCTGCCGGTGACCACCATCGGCCGTGCCGGGGCGAGGAAGAACGACTTCGAGCTGTCGGACGAGACGGTGTCGAAGGACCAGGCGTCCATCTACTACGACCTGGCCCAGAAGACGTTTTCCATCGCCAACGAGAGCGCGACGAACCCGACGAAGGTCAACGGCGTGGCAATCACCGGACCGACGCTGCTCGAGCACGACAGCCTGATCGAACTCGGGCGGACGGTTGTCCGGTTCAGAAAGAGCTGAACGCGCCGGCCGACGGCCGGGTTCGGATCCACGGGCGGCAGGGGGCGAGCGACGCGTGAGAAGCCGGCTATCCGGCCCGATCGTGATCCTGGCAGGGCTCCTCCTCGGGCTGGCGCTCCAGGGCCAATCCCGCCGGCTCGTCACGCTCCAGCGCATCGACGTCACGCGCCTACCCACCGTCGATGTCTACCTGACGGTGACGGACGACGCGGGTACGTCCGTGCTCGGGCTGACGACTCGCGACCTGACCGTCAGTGTCGACGGCGTTCAGCAGGCCGTCGCGTCGTTCACGTCGGCGCTCGCCGGCGGCGAGCACCTCGCCGTGGCACTGCTGTTCGATCGCAGCGGAAGCATGACGCGGTCGCTCGATCAGGCTCGCGCCGCCGCCAGTGAGTTCGTGAGCCGACTGAGCGTCGACGATCGCCTTGCCGTCATCAGCTTCGACGACCGCGTCCGCGTCGACGCGCCTCTGACCGCCGACCGGTCGGCCATCGAATCGGCCATCCGCGGCATCGTGCCCGGTTCGAATACTGTCCTCTACGACGCCATCCAGTCGGCGCTCGACATGCTGGACGGCGCCGGGACCCCCCGGCAGGCCATCCTCGTCCTCAGTGACGGCAAGGACACGCGCAGCCGGCGCCCGGCGGCCGACGTCACCGCCGCCGTGAAAGCCCGAGGCGTTCCGGTCTACACGATCGGTCTCGGCACCGGAGTGGATGCGGCATCCCTTGCCAGCCTCGCCGATGGAAGCGGCGGCCGCTTCCTCTCCGCTGCGGGCCCGGAAGACCTCCGGCAGTTGTATCAGTCGATTGCGGAACAGCTGGTCAACCAGTACCGGCTGTCGTTCGCGTCGAGCTTCGGTGCCGACGAGGCGTGGCATGCGCTCACCGTGGCCGTCGGAGAGGGCGCGTCGGCTCAGGCGTCGGATCCCCGGCCGTTCATGTCCGCACGCGGGCCGGGTGTCGCGCCGGACGTGCTCCAGGGCCACGAGCGAGCCGTCCTCGGGCGGGTGCGTGGCCGGCTGGCGGCAACGGGCGCCGGGGTCGGGCTCGTGATTGGCCTGCTGTTCGTGTTGACGCTCCGACTGGCCAGGCCTGACATTCCCCTGGTGTCGGTGGTCGCGATCGTGGTCGTGCTGTTGGCCGGCGCGCTCGGGGCCGTGGTCGCCGTGCTCGTGCCGGAATTGACTCCCTGAGGCCCGCCACGGCGCGGGCACCGGATGGCGATGGAACCAGCCAAGATCGGCAAGTACACGATTCATCGGGAACTCGGGCGCGGCGCGATGGGCGTCGTGTACGAGGGCGAAGACCCGTACATCGGGCGCCGGGTCGCCATCAAGACGATCCGGTTCGATGTCCTGGCCGGGGATCGAGAGCGCGACGACGCCCAGCGGCGGTTCCTGCGCGAAGCCCAGTCCGCAGGCAACCTGTCACACCCGTCGATTGTGACGATCTACGAGGTCGGCGAGGATGAGGGCCTGACCTACATCGCCATGGAGTTCGTCGAGGGCGAAAGCCTGGAGGCCCGGATCAGATCCGGCCGCCGCCTGACGGTGGCGGAGGTCGCGGACCTCATGGATCAGCTCTGCGATGCGCTCGATTACGCGCATCGCCGGGGCGTCATCCATCGCGACATCAAGCCCGCCAACATCCTGGTCGACCGCGACGGGCGGCCGCGGATCGTCGACTTCGGAATCGCTCGCATCGAGTCGTCGGGTCTCACGCAGACGGCGACGGTGATGGGAACGCCGTACTACATGGCGCCCGAGCAGATCGCCGGGGCCGCCATCGACCACCGTGCCGATCTCTTCGCCCTTGGCGCCGTGCTGTACGAACTGCTCACGTTTGCCAAGCCGTTTGCCGGCGAGAACATGACGACGGTGATCTACCGGATCATGAACGTCGAGCCGCCTCCTCCCCGCGAGATTGACGGAAGCCTGCCGCCCGGGCTCGACGCGGTGGTGCGAACGGCGCTCGCCAAGCAGCCGGCGGCGCGCTTCCAGAGCGGCCGAGCGCTCGTCGAGGCGCTTCGGGATCCGGACCGGTTCGCACGTGCACAAGCCGGCGCGGCCACCACCGTGGTCCAGGAGCCCGCGGTCGCCGAGGTGATCCCCGCAACCGCGGAGGGGCCGCTGCCGGCTCCGTCGGCGGGCTTCGACACCAGGCGAAAGGCGATGATCGCAGTCGTCGGTGGCATGATGGCCGTGCTGGCCATCGCCGCTGCGGTCGTGGTGTTCAGCGGCCGGGGCGGCGCGCCGCCGGCCGCGGGCGGGGGCGCGGACGCCCCGCCCGCAGCGGATCCCCTCAGTGCCCCGGGAGCCGTTCCTGCTCCGGATGCGGCCGGCGCTCCGGCCGGCCAGCCGGCCGGTCAGGCGTCGTCATCGGCCGGCCCCGCGACGACACCCGCATCGCGTCCGCGGACGCCGACCCCCCGCCCGGCGAACCCTGCGCGTGGATCCGTTTCCTCCCCACGTGGGGCCCCGGCCGGGCCTTCCGGGGCTGCCCCAGCCGGCCCGCCGCCTCCTGGGCCGTCCGTGCTGCCCGCGCCGCCCCCGGCGACCGGTGCGCCGGTCGTTGCCGGTCGCGTGTTCGAACTGACCGGCGTCGACGAGCGGCCCCAGGTCTTCAGGGAAGTCCCTCCGGTTTACCCCGCCGATGCCCTAGCCCGTCGGCTCGAGGATGTCGTCATCGTCAAGGCGCTCGTGGCCGAGGATGGCCGCGTCGCCGATGTGCAGGTGTTGCGGCGATCGCAGAAGAGTCCGGCGTTCGAGGCGGCCGCCATCGAAGCGGTCCGTCAGTGGGTGTTCACACCCGCCCGGCGGAAGGGACAGGCCGTCGCCTGCTGGTTCAACGTCGGCGTACCGTTCCAGCTGCCGCGCTGAACGGCGGGTGCCGAAGTCGCCAGCGGGGAGGTGGGCCAGGGAGCGCTCGCCAACGCGGAATTCATCCCGATCCAGTACCGCTCGATCTTCTACCTCTTCGAATTCGACCCGTCGAGCGGGGCGCTGACGGTCAAGGACAACTACAAGGGCTGGAGCACGACGATCGACACGGGTGTGTCGGGCCTGATCGTCCCCGCCGGTACGGGCGGCGGTCCGGTCGTGGTCTATGAGAAACAGAAGGCGGTGTACGGCGCGCTCGTGCACTGGGAGAGCGGCGCGGTGAAGGAGCGGATCGCGCTCGGCACCGGCACGCTGCTTCACGCCGGCTTCACGCTTCGAGGGTCGTACGGCGCCAATGGGACGGCGCTCATCCAGACCAGCCAGACGGCCGCCGAGAACGTGTCGTTCACGCTCGACCTCTGGGGCGACGTCGGCAGCACCGGCGTGAAGACGAAGGCCCCCCTGCCGTCCGGAAGCCCGTTGCCTCCGGTGCCCGCGCCGGGGTTCCCGGGCGGCGGCATGTCGGCGACTTCCACGGCGTGTGACGAAGGGGACTGCGATCGGGACGGGTTCAGCGACGAGTTCGAGCGCGTGCTTCTCCCAGGACTCGGCGTACCTCGCGACGCAGATTCAGGGGATCCAGCCGGGTGGCGGCACCCCCATGTCAGGGGCGGGAGCACCGCGACCCAAGGGCGCGCCCGGATTCGCGTCGCCGGCGGGGACGGATCCACGCGGGCCGTCGAGATTGCCGGCAGCACGACGATCGGTCGTGCCGGGGGCAACGTCCTGATCCTCACGGACCCGGAAGTTTCATCGGTTCACGCCGTGATTGAGGTGACGCCCCAGGGATGCGTGATTCGTGATCTGGGCAGCGCTAACGGCACGACGGTCAACGGCCAGCGTGTGAGCGAGGCGGCGCTGCGGCCGGGAGACGAGGTCGGCGTCGGCGCGACGAGGATTCTGTTCGACGGATAGAGATGTAGGGACCGGGGACCTGGGACCGGGGACCGGTTCTGGAGGTTCCCCGTCCCCATTCGAGGGCCTCGATGGATGTCGCCGGGGCTGAAAAGCCCCGGCCTCCATCCGCCGGGGCTCAAGGCCCCGGCCTCCATGAGACGTGGCGGAGCGGACGGTTCTGGCGAGGATCACAGATGAGGGTCGCCGACGCGGGCTCACGTGTCGATGCGCAGCACCACCGCCGTGACGTTGTCCGGCCCGCCGGCCGCCAGCGCGGCCTCGATGAGGCGGTCGGCCGCAGACGAGGGAGTTCCGGCATCGGCCAAGACCTTCGAGAGTGATTCGGGTCCCACCGGCCCGTGGAGGCCGTCCGAGCAGAGCAACAGGACGTCGCCTGGTTCGAGGCGGAGCTCCTCCACGTCGATCCGGAGCCCGTCGCGGGAGCCCAGCGCCCGCGTGAGCGCGTGGCGGAGTTCGTGGGCCTGGATGACCTCTGGTGCGGCGCCGGCCCTCGCCATCGAGGCGGCCCAGGAATCGTCCTGGGTGAGTTGGTCAAGGGTTCCCTGGCGCCACCGGTAGAGCCGACTGTCCCCGACGTTGACGATCCAGGCCAGCCGGGCTCTGACGAGGACCGCCACCAGGGTCGAGCCCATCCCGGCCAGTGTGGGGGTCCGCGTCGCCTCCTCGACGATCCGGCGGTTGGCCAGGCGCACGGCATTGCTCAACTGGTTGGCTTCGAAGGCCAGCCCCGGCTCGAGGCCGTAGGGCCACGTGATGGTGGAATCGAGAGAAGAAGCCCGGACGAAGTCCTGCAGGGTCTGCAGGCCGATCTTCGAGGCCGTTTCGCCCCCCTGGTGTCCGCCCATCCCGTCGGCCACGGCGAACAATCCCAGTTCCTGGTCGAGGAGAACGGCGTCCTCGTTTGAGGCGCGGACCAACCCGATGTGGGTGCGGGCGGCTGCGTTCACGTTCCCCCTGCGGCGCCGGCCCTTGCAGGGGACGACGGTCCGTGTTACACTCGTCAGGTTCATCGGACGCTAGGACACCCTATCTAGCGCCCGCCGCCTTGAAGGTACCGCGGAATTATCCGCTCCTCGGCGAGACAACACAAGAGTAGGGTCCAGCACCTCCAGGTGCCAAGACGCCTCCGGTGGGCGGCTTCCAGGCCTGGAGGGACTCCCCAGGTTTCCGGGACGTGGAACGGTCACCCCCGGGGCCGGGAGTTTCATGGTTCACGAGACGGCAGCGCCGTGCCGGGGAACGGCCGTGGCGTTGCCGTCGGTTGTGTGCGTACGGAGCAGCCGTGCCGACCATCAGCCAGCTCGTTCGAAAAGGCCGCCAGGCGATCGTCATCAAGACGAAGAGCCCGGCGCTCCAGGACAATCCCCAGAAGCGCGGGGTGTGCGTACGTGTGTTCACCCAGACGCCGAAGAAGCCGAACTCGGCGCTGCGCAAGGTGGCTCGCGTCCGCCTGACCAACGGGATCGAGGTGACGACCTATATCCCTGGCGTGGGGCACAACCTCCAGGAGCACTCGCTCGTGCTCATCCGGGGAGGGCGCGTCAAGGACCTGCCGGGGGTCCGCTACCACGTCGTGCGGGGCACGCTCGACGCGGTCGGCGTGGCGAACCGGAAGCAGGGGCGGTCGAAGTACGGCGCCAAGCGGCCGAAGCAGTAGGACCGAAGCTATGCCACGCAGACGAGAAGTTCCGAAGCGCGAGGTGCTGCCCGATCCGGTGTACGGGAGCACGCTGGTCACCAAGTTCATCAATACCGTGATGAAGCAGGGCAAGCGGAGCACCGCGGAAGCGATCCTCTACGGCGCCTTCGACATCATCAAGGAGAAGACCGGCGAGGAGCCCGTCAAGGTCTTCAAGAAGGCCGTCGACAACGTGAAGCCGGCCCTCGAGGTGAAGTCGCGCCGCGTCGGCGGCTCGAACTACCAGGTGCCCATCGAGGTGAACCCGAACCGCCGGCTGTCGCTGAGCATTCGCTGGCTCGTCCAGTACGCGCGGTCCCGCGGCGACGGGAAGACCATGCACGAGAAGCTGGCGAACGAGTTCCTTGACGCGGCGAACCTGCGCGGCGGCGCGGTGAAGAAGAAGGAAGACACGCACCGCATGGCGGAGGCGAACAAGGCGTTCGCCCATTACCGCTGGTAGGCAGCGGAGACGAGCAGGACGGCATCGCGGGCCTGCACCCGTTGCCGCTGCAGGTTCACGGGGCTATCCACCACC
>CAYZYG010000168.1:0-7470 GCA_964481395.1 uncultured Vicinamibacterales bacterium | reverse complement strand
CCGACGAGGATCACCGTCCTGTCCACTCCGGCCGCAGGCCGCGGCGCCGCTCATCGGTGATCCTTGTCCGATCCGCGCGTCAGGCCGTCTCGGCGCGGCCTCTCCTTCACACCCTGATCATCCCGTCCAGCATCTCGAGGCCAGCGTCAATGATGGCAAGGCCTTCGTCGAGCTGTTCCTCGGTCACGTTCAGCGGCGGGTTCGTGAAGAACGTGTGCATGCGCACGAACGTGTAGAGGCCTTGTTCTCGGAAGAACGCCGCGAGCGCGCCCATTTCGGACGACGTGCCGCCGTACGGCGCGAGCGGCTCGTAGGGCTGCCGGCGGCGCACCAGTTCGACGATGCCGAACAGACCGATCGAGCGCACGGCGCCGACCGACGGGTGTCGATCCTTGAGCGCCGCGAGCCTCTCCGCGAGCACCCGACCCGTTCGCGCGGCGCGCTCGATCAGGTCCTCCTCTTCGTAAACCGACACCGTCGCGACGGCGGCAGCGCACGCCAGGGGATGGCCGCCGTACGTGAGGCCGCCCGGGAAGGCCCGGTCCCGGAAGGTCCGCGCGACGGCCGGCCGCAGACCGACGGCCCCGAGCGGGACGTACGCCGACGTGAGCCCCTTCGCCATCGTCATGATGTCGGGCACGACGCGCCAGTGGTCGACGGCGAACCAGCGGCCCGTGCGCCCGAAGCCGGACATCACTTCGTCGGCGATGAGCAGGATTCCGTGGCGGTCGCAGATCTCGCGGACGCCCTGCATGTAGCCGTCGGGCGGGATCAGGACGCCGTTCGTGCCGACGACCGGTTCCATGACGAACGCGGCGATGTTCTGGCCGCCCTCGTAGCGAATGACATCCTCGAGTTCCTGAAGGCAGACGTCAACCGGCTCCGGCTCGGGCCGCGCCCATTTGTGGAAGTCAGGCGCGCGGACGACTCCGGGCATTCCCGGCTCAGCCGTCCAGCGTCTTGGGTCGCCGGTCAGCGCGATGGCCCCAGCGGTCCCGCCGTGGTACGACCGGTAGCGCGCCAGGATCTTGTGCCGGCCGGTGACCGTGCGGGCGATGCGAATCGCGTTCTCGTTCGCGTCGGACCCGCCGGTCGTGAAGAAGAACGATTCGATGTCGCCGGGCGTGATGTCGGCAAGCTTCGCGCCCAGTCTGGCACGCGGCTCCGTGGCCATGAACGGGTTCGCATAGGCGAGCCGGGCAACCTGTTCCTGAACCGCCCTGACGACCTTCGGGTGCGAATGGCCGACGTTCGAGCACATGAGCTGGCTGTTGAAGTCGATGAATCGCTTGCCTTCGGGAGTCCAGAAGTAGACCCCTTCCGCGCGGTCGACAGGAATGGGCTGCACGACCGACTGGGCCAACCACTCGTAGAGGGAATGGCGTCGGCACAGATCGACGATCTCCTGACCCGTCATGGCTCCTCCTGCGGAAGTCCCCGCCCGGCGTCGTGGACCGCCGCCGGCCTTCGGATCGAGGACATCTTGCGACGAACGGACTCAGCAGGGTCCAGATCCTTCCCGCTTCAGGAACTGGCCCCGGCCCGGACGTCCGATGAAGGTCCCGTGGTCCACGACGACTTCTCCACGCGACAGCACCACGGCCGGCCCGCCGATGACGCGCCGGCCCTCGTACGGACTGTAGTCGATGCGCATGTGGAGCGTCGCCGCGGACAGCGTCGTGTGTCGCGCCGGGTCCCACAGCACCAGGTCGCCGTCCGAGTCCACGGCGATCGTGCCCTTGCGCGGCCACAGGCCGAAGAGGCGCGCGGGATTGGCCGCCGTGACCGCCACGAACCGGTGCTCGTCGATCCGGCCCGATCGCACGCCCGCGTCCCACAGCAGCATCAACCGCGTTTCGATGCCGGGCGCCCCTCCGGGGATCTTCGAGAAGTCGTCGCGGCCGCGCTGCTTGTGCGGCGGATCGTCCATGCCCCACGGGCAGTGATCCGTCGCCACCGTCTGGAGGGATCCGGCTCGCAGACCGTCCCAGAGCGCCTCCTGATCGTCCGTCGTGCGCAGCGGCGGGGACATCACGAACTTCGCACCTTCGAAGCCGGCGCGCTCGTATTCGTCGCGCGTCAGACACAGATACTGCGGGCACGTCTCGGCAAAGACGGGAAGCCGGCGGCTGCGCGCGCGTTCCACCGCCTCGAGCGCGTCGCGGCAGGTCAGATGCACGATGTAGACGCGCGCTCCGGCGATGCCGGCCGCCACGATCGCGCGGTTCGTGGCCTCGCCTTCGAGCGCGCTCGGCCTCGTCTCCGCGTGAAACCTGGGCGCGGTGTCGCCGCGGCTCAACGCATCCTTCACGAGCGCCTCGATGACGCGACCGTTCTCGGCGTGCACCAGCACCAGCCCGCCGAGGTCGGCAGCCCGCCGCATCACCCGGAGCATGTCTCCGTCGTCCATCATGAGCGTCCCGGGGTAGGCCATGAACACCTTGAAGGACGTGACGCCGTGCCGCCGCACCATCGGCTCCATGTCGCGCAGCGCCCGCTCGGACGCCTCGCGGATCACCATGTGGAAGCCGTAGTCGATCACGGCCCTGTCCCGGGCCTTGTTCAGCCACCGGTCGAGCGTCGGGCCGAGGTCCGCTCCAGGCTCGGGCGTCGCGAAGTCGATGATGGTCGTCGTGCCGCCGAACGCCGCGGCTTTCGTGCCATTCTCGAAGTCGTCCGTGGTCACGATGTCGCCCGCGGGCATGTCGAGATGGGTGTGCGCGTCGATGCCGCCAGGCAGTACGAGCAGGCCCGACGCATCGACGACCGTGTCGGCGGGAACCGACAGCCCCTGGCCGATGAGCGCGATGGTCCCGTGGTCGATGTAGATGTCGGCGTCGTAGCGGTCGGACGCCGTGACGATCGTGCCGTTCCTCACCAGCGTGGTGCTCATGGCGGGCCTCCGGTTGCCGGAAGGCAGCTCCGGCCCGCCGCTCCGGGACGGCGGCGAGCCGGCTGACGCCGTCATTGTACGGGGAATCGGGTTGGCGCGACCGCTTCCGGCACCGGCGTCACCCGACAGCAGCCGTGGACGGGGCGTCGCTTCGTGAGAGGATACGTCGTTGGGCCCGACCGCCGCGCGAAGGCACCGTGGCCCCCTCGGAGGGTGCGTGAACTACAACTTCGACCACGTCATCGATCGCCGGCAGACGGACAGCACGAAGTGGCGGTACTACGGCGCGGATGTGCTGCCGCTCTGGACGGCCGACATGGACTTCGTCTCGCCCGCGCCCGTCATCGAGGCCCTGCTGGATCGCGTCGCCCACGGGATCTACGGCTACTGCGTGGAGTCGGCCGAGCTGCAGGAGGTCGTCTCGGCGCGCCTCGCCTCCCTGTACGGCTGGCACGTCTCCCCGGACGACATCGTCTTCCAGACCGGCGTGAAGGAGGGCTTCCTCGATGTGTGCCGGGCAGTGGCCTCCGCGCGGGACGGTGTGCTCGTGCAGCCTCCGGTGTATCCCCCGATCTTCACCGCGCCCGCGGACAGCGGATCTCTTCACCAGGAGGCCCCGCTCGTGCGCCGCGACGACGGGCGGTACGAGATCGACTTCGAGGCCTTCGAAACGGCCATCACGCCCGAGACGCGTATCTTCATCCTCTGCAATCCCCACAATCCGGTCGGCCGGGCGTTCACGTCCGAGGAGCTCGCGCGCCTGGCCGAGATCTGCCTGCGGCGAGGCGTGTTCATCTGCTCTGACGAGATTCACTGCGACCTCGTCTTCCCGCCGCATCGTCATGTGCCGATCGCGTCGCTGGATCCCGAGATCGCGAGGCGCACCGTGACGCTGATGGCCCCGAGCAAGACCTACAATCTCGCGGGGCTGCGCTGCTCGATGGCCATCGTTCCGGACGCCGCGCTCCGGCAGCGGCTGCAGGATGCACACGCGAGGATCTTCTCACCGGTCAACATCCTCGGATTCGTGGCGGCGCTGGCCGCGTACCGGGACGGGCAGGAATGGCTCGATCAGGTGCTGGCCTATCTCGAGGCCAACCGCGCCTTCGTCGTGGACTTCGTGAGTAACGAACTGCCGGGCATCGATGTCGTCAGCCCCGAGTCCACCTACCTCGCCTGGCTCGACTGCCGCGAGAGTGGCATCGAGGGCAGTCCCTATCGTTTCTTCCTCAAACGCGCCTGCGTGGCGCTCCAGGACGGAGCCGCGTTCGGCACGGGCGGCGAGGGGTTCGCCCGCCTGAACTTCGCGTGCCCGCGTTCCACCCTGACGGACGCGCTCGAGCGCATGAAGCAAGCGCTGTAGGCGCCGGTTTGTTCCCGGCCGGCCTTAACTCCCGCAGGAATCCTCCTCCGCCTGGTGGGATGATGTATCCTCCCGCAGACGGACCGCTTCAGGCTGCGGCGAAGACCCGAGGGAACCAGTGCCAGTCCGCAGGGTGGTCGGAATCGACCTGGGCGCCACGCACGTCCGAGTCTGTGCGTGGGACGAGCGCGCGGACAGACCTGTCGCGATTCCAGACGCGTCAGGGGTCACCCGCCTGCCTGCCGCCATCGCCCACCCGCCCGATTCCACAACGGAGTTGATCGTCGGCTCCGCTGCGCTCGCTCGCATTGCCACGTCGCCGGGGAGCGGCCTCACGAATATCCGGCCGCTGCTCCTGGCGCTGACCGGCGACACCGCTTCCGTCGCGCATCTTGATGGGGTCGAGTGTCCTCCCCGCCAGGCGGTCTCTGCTCTCCTCGCGAATGCCCGGAGCCAGGCTGAGGTGTTTCTTGGCGAGAGCGTGCATGACGCGGTCATCACCGTGCCTCCGTGGTTCAACGAGCATGGCCGTCAGGCCGTCGTCGGCGCCGCAAGCCTCGCTGAGCTTCATGTTGTGCAATTGATCGACTCGACGGTCGCCGTTGTGCTCGGCCATCAGCAGCGGTGGCCTCGGTGGGGAGAGTCCCGCGTCTGCGCGGTGGTCACCCTTGGCGGCGGGTCCTGCTCCGCAGCGATCGTCACGGTGCGCGGAGACACAGTCGACGTACACGGATCCGCCAGCGAGCCGCGCGTCGGGGGTCTGGACTTCGATGACCTGATCGTGCGCCATGTGCTGCGCCAGGTCGACCAGCAGTCGGGCGTCGCCACGGCCGCGGACGCTGCGGCTATTCAGTCAATCCGGCGCGAAGCAGAACTCGCGAAGCGGCGGTTGTCCACCCTGACGGAGACGGTGATCACCGTGACGGTCGGGCATGCGGTCTCGACGCTGCCGATCAGCCGCATGGCCGTCGAGTCGATGGTCAGTGGTCTGCTCGGAGCGGTCGAGGCGTGCGTGCGGCGGGCTGGCGCGCAGGCGGCCGAGCAGAGCCAGATCCGGGTGGGTTCCTGCTCTGACATCCTGCTCGCAGGCGGGGCCACGCACATGCCCGCCGTCAGGACCATTGTTGCGCGCGCGCTAGAGCTCGACCAGTCCCTGATCCGCCCTGATGACGAGGAGAATGCGATCCAGTGCCTGGGGGCCGGTGTCGCCGCTCGCGGGTGGGCGCTTCGCGGCGCGGACCCGCCCGGGCCCATTCGTGGCAGCAGGACGGCCTCGGAACCGCCCGGTACGTTGCGGCATCTTGACGAGAACGTCCAGTTCACGGTCTATAGGCCACACGCCATCCGGCCGGCCGTGTGGTACCCCCTCGTTGCGTTTGCGCACCTGTCCGAACGCGCGCCCGACGCCGAGCCGGACTCACCCGATCCGGTCGAGGAAGTCAAGCGGCAGGCCCGACAAGTGCTGGGTGAACGGGCGGCCGACTACCAGGGTCTGACACAGGACAGCAGGGAGGCTGTGCCCCGCGAAGGCGAATTGACCTTCCTCCCTGAAGTGCCGGGGCTGGAATTCAACCCCCGTTCGCGGACGTTTCTCTGGATGGAGGCCGTCCACCGTGAGGAGTTCCGGCTGCGCACGACGCTTCCTCCCGGACCACCGACGCTGCGCGGCCGGCTCTCGGTGTTTCTCGGCGCCATTCTGCTCGCGGAAGTGCCACTCCGCTTCTCGGTCGACACCGGGCTGCCCGCCGCGTCGCCGCTCCGTGATGCCGTGGGCGCAAGGCCGTACCGGAGAATCTTCGCGTCGTACTCGCACCTCGACTTGTGGGTCGTGCAGGAGTTCGAACGGTACGCCCACGTCGTGGGCGATCGCTATCTCAGGGACTGGATCGACCTCCGCGCCGGCGAGGTGTGGTCCGATCGGCTCGAACAGATGATTACCGAAGCCGACGTGTTCCAGCTGTTCTGGTCCTCTGCATCGATGAACTCGCCGTTCGTGCGGCGCGAATGGGAGTACGCGCTGTCACTGGACCGGCCTGCCTTCATCCGCCCCGTTTACTGGGAGGACCCTCTTCCGGAACGCGCGTCGCCGGTGCTTCCGCCTCCTGCGCTGAAGCGCCTGCATTTCTCGAGACTGTCGCTGGCTGCCGGTTCAAGACCCGGGGCCGTCACCAGTGCTCGGGCCGAGCCCGCCGGACCCCTGGCGGACGGCGCCGCAGAAACGTTTGCGTACCGGGCCGAATTGGATCTCACCGGCAGCGAACAGGTGCACGCGGCCCAGCAGGTGACGGTCGAGTACCATGCGCTCGTCGCCAGGCTGCGCCGCGCGCCAGCCGGGTCCGAGGGCCTCGATGCCACCGAGCGGGAACTGCGCGCCCTCCATTCGCGCGCCGCCAAGATCGCTCGCGGAACGTCTGGCGAGTCTGCGGCGGCCGGCGCACGCATCCGGGACTCCATCGACGGGTATCTCAGGGAGATCGCACAGCACCGGGAAGTCCAGACACTCCTGGACGATGTCGCCGCCGTGATGCGGGACTTGAAGGTGCATCCCATCGATTCCGTCGGGTCGGCGCACAGGGCGGCTCAGACACTTCGCGCGTTGCGCGCGAGGGCCGTGACCCTCAAGCGCGGCGGGCCGCCTGAGGCCCGCCAGGTGCTGGACGAGACGACACGGGGAATCGACGGTCTTCTGCACCAGTTGGCGCCAGA
Organism: uncultured Vicinamibacterales bacterium; assembly: GCA_964481395.1. Lineage (GTDB taxonomy): Bacteria > Acidobacteriota > Vicinamibacteria > Vicinamibacterales > JAKQTR01 > JBFMFH01. The sequence goes on along the minus strand of CAYZYG010000168.1, from coordinate 508 downwards.
TCATACGGCCGCGTCGCCGCCATCGAAGGGCACGCGACAGGCCTCGCAAGCGGCCGGCCGTAGCAGCGGCGCACTGATGCAGCAGTCGTTGATCGTGCCCGTGATGGCGGGGATCGTCGCCCTGCTCGTCTTCCTGGCCCGCGGTTGTTTCGGCTGGTAACGCGGGGGCTCGTCAACGAACCGGAGGGTCGGTGAGATGCCACTTGCCTGCGTGTGCTTCTCGGACGACGGGCGTGCGCTGTTCACGGGGAGCCTCGCGGATGGAACGGACGCCGTCTGGGAGGCGGGATCAGGCCGCCAACTGGACTCAGTACGGTACGGCGGATACATCGAAGCGATCTGGTGCGGGCCCGACGGCGCCACGCCGCTCGTCGCCGAGGCCGGTGAACGGGATCTCGTGGCCCGTATCGGCTGAATCGGTAGTGGAGTCCGGAGCGCGGCGCCCGGCCGGCAAGGCGTGACGACCGAGAATACTCCGAGTATTCGAGGGAGGAGCAACGCCGCCAGA
>CAYZYG010000167.1:0-7627 GCA_964481395.1 uncultured Vicinamibacterales bacterium | reverse complement strand
CATTCCGGCGTTCTTCGTCACGCGCGACTGCACGCCAGCCCCGCCCCGGGCCCTACCAGCCATCATGGCCACATCCGGGTCCTGGTCGGCCGCTGCGCCGCCGCCGCGTCCGCCACGGCCGCCGCGCCCGGCTCCGGCCGCGGGCGCGTTGCTGGTGTAGCTGTTCACGATGGCACCGGTAGCGTCCAGCACATCGATCTGCACGGGTCCGGCAGGCTCCGCCGGCAGGTAGTAATCGAACGTCGGCCCGAGCGTCGCCGGACTCACGCGAGTCCGGTAGCCGTCACGCGGCGCGAACAGCTTCACCGCACTCGTGGTGACGGCCGGCGTCAACTGGTGCAGCGCGCTCAGGTTGTCCATGATCCAGAACGCACGGCCCTGCGTCGCGACGATCAGGTCCTTCCGGTGCACTTTGATGTCGTTGATCGGAATCTGCGGCATGTTCTGGAAGAACGGCTGCCAGCTCGCCCCATCGTCGAACGACACGTACATCCCGAACTCGGTGCCGGCGTAGAGCAAGCCAGCCCGGCTGGGATCCTCGCGAACGACGCGCGTGGGCGTGTCGGCGGGGATGCCGTTCTTGCCGTCGGTCAGCCGCTTCCAGGTCTTGCCGTAGTCGTCGGTCTTGTAGATGTACGGCGCGTAGTCGCCGAGAAGATACCGGTAGACCGCGTAGTACGCCGAGCCCTTCCGGTGCGGCGATGGATCGATGAACGCGACGCGGCCGCCCTCGGGCAGGTCCTTCGGCGTGATCCGCGCCCAGGCCTTCCCGTTGTCACGCGTGATGCTGAACGGCCCGTCGTTCGCGCCGGTCCAGATGACGCCCTTCTCGAGCGGAGACTCGGCAATGGCGTAGAGCGTCGAGTAGAACTCCTCGCCGGTCACGTCGCGGGTGATCGGCTCGCCGCTCGGCCCCTGGCAGCAGGGCGGGAACGCGGTGAGGTCGGGCGAAATGGTTTCCCATGTGACGCCCTTATCGCGCGTGCGGTGCACATGCTGCGACCCGTAGTAAAGGACCTCCGGGTCGAACGGCGAGATGTTCATCGGCGACACGCGCTGGAAGCGGAGGATGAGTTCGCCCCCCGCGTTCCCGTAGAGCGACTGCCCGCCGATCCAGTAGCTCTTGTTCTGACCGGTCCTGAGATCCATGACCTCGTACTGGCCCTTGCAGGAGCCGTAGACGGTGTTCGGATCGGTCGGATGCGGGAGGATCGGTCCGGTTTCGCAGCCGGGGCCGGCGGTCCAGTCGTCGAGGTTGAACGGGTCGGCGACGCTCGAGAGGATGACGGTCGTGTTGTCCTGCTGGGCGCCGTAGAGCCGGTAGGGGAACGCGTTGTCGGTCCACACCTGGTAGAACTCGCCCGTGACCTGGTTCATCTGCGTCGACCAGGTACGGCCGCCGTCGGTCGACACGTTCGCGCCGCCGTCGTTGGCCTGGACCATGATGTTGCCGTCCTTCGGACTGACCCAGATGTCGTGGTTGTCGCCGTGCGGCGTGCGCAGCGTGGTCAGCGTCTTGCCGCCGTCGACGGACTTCCAGAAGCCCTCGGCACCGCAGTACACGACGTCGGCGTTGGTCGGATCCGCTCCCAGGGTCGTGTAGTAAAACGGCCGCTGGATGATCCCGGGCGTCGCATTCACCTGCGCCCAGGTCGCCCCGGCATCGTCCGACCGGTAGAGGCCGCCGCCCGGCAGGGCCTCGATCAGGGCATAGATCCGGTCCGGCTTTGCGGCGGTGACGGCGAGGTTGCCCTTGCCGATGAGCTCGCCCGGCAGGCCGGTCGCGATCTTCGTGAAAGTGTCGCCGCCGTTCGTGCTCTTGTAGAAGCCGCCCTCGCGGCTGCCGCTGATAATCGTCCAGGGCTTGCGCTCGAGCCGTGACATCCACGCATAGACGACGTCCGGGTTGCCCGGCTGCAGTTCCACGTCCATCGCACCGAGCTCGTCAGTGAGGTAGAGCGTCTTCTTCCACGACTTGCCGCCGTCGACGGACTTGAAGATGCCGCGCTCGGTGTTCTTCTTGAAGATGTCGCCCGTCATCGCCGCCCACACGACGTCCGGGTTGGTCGGATGGATCCGGATGGCGCCGCACTGGCCCGTGTCGCGCAGCCCCGCGAACGCCCAGGTCTTGCCGCCATCGACGCTCTTGTAGACGCCGCGGCCGGTCGAGACGTTGCTGCGGACGCCGTCCGATCCGGTGCCGACGTAGATGATGTCCGGGTTCGTGTCAGCGACGGCGATGGAGCCAATGGACCCGAGCGGGATCTGGCCGTCGGTGATCGGCGTCCATGTCTCGCCGTTGTCAGTCGTGCGGAACACGCCGCCGCTGGCCACGCCCATGTAGAAGGTGGTCGGCTGCGACGGCACGCCGGTCACCGCGGTCACGCGACCGCCGCGCGACGGGCCAACGAGGCGGTAGGTGAGGCCCTTGAGCAGGGCCGGATCGACGCTGCCCGCGGGAGCAGCGGAGGTCTGGGCCGCTCGTACGGCATCACCGCCGGCGGGTCCGGCCACCATCGTATCGGTGGACACGAGCAAAACGGTCAGCAGGAGCACAGGAGCGGCGATGGCCGCGCGCGTCAACCAGTGAATACGGGTCATGAGACGGTCTCCAGGCAGCAGGGCAGGTCCGTAGGCGGATAGCTTACTCAAAGACAGGGACCTGGGACCAGGGACCGGGGACCGGTTCCGAACCATGCGCTATGATCCGCCTGCCTGGAGGATTCCCGGAATGACGCGTCGTGCCCTCACATTCTCGCTCTGCGCGGTCCTGCTTTCCGCCTGGACAAACGACGGCCGCGCCCAGCCGGTCGCGGTTCCACCGTCCGCGTCCGCGCTCTGGTATTCCCATCCGGTGCCACCTGGGATCCCGCACTGCGGTGCCGATTCTGGTGACGTCAGGGGCAAGCCGGTGGAGACGACGCCGTCGGGGCCGGACCAGTGGGGGTTCACGACGGTGGCCGGTAGCCGACACGAACTCGTGGCGGGTCAGCCGAAGTAGTCGTGCGTGAAACGGAGACGAAGCGCCAGCACCGCCAGCGCGCCGTGCCAGGACTGTCTGCAGCGGCTTCCGTGCTATACTTCAAAGTTCCGGCAGCCGTTCTTGCGGACGTCGGGCTGCTCCAACGCGCGCCCTTAGCTCAGCTGGATAGAGCGTCTGGCTACGAACCAGGAGGCCGCAGGTTCGAGTCCTGCAGGGCGCGCCACTTCGAACCCCATCCGAGAAGCCCGTCGTATTCCCGGTGCTACTTGCGCCCGCGTACACGACAACGGGGCGACCACCTCGCGCGGCGACCGCCCCGTCAACTCTCACGCGCCAGGCCGATGGCCTAGCCGTTTTCCTTCTTGTGGCACTCGTTACATTTCGTCGGCGCCTTCTTGCCGCCCGCGTTCTCCTTCAGGTGGCAGTCGACGCACAGGCCCGCCTTCGCCGTCGGGTTGTGGAATGCCCCGCGCGTCGGGGTCTTCATCGGTGCCGTCGCCGTCTTCGTGTGGCAGTCCTGGCACTTCTGATTGGGCGACTTGTTCGGCTTCTCGGGCTTCGACGCGTGGTGGCACGTGTCGCACTTCTTGTCGCCGATCGCCTTCACGTGCGCCGCATGGGTGAACTTCACGCCGCCGGTCGGTGCGCCCTTGAGGATCACCGTATCGGGGGCCTGCTGGGCGATGACTGCTGGCGCCACCACGAGCGCGAGTCCAGCCAGGGCCGCGGCAATAAAGCCGAGCTTCTTCATGCTGCCTCCTTCGACATGCCTGCCCGTCGAGAATCGGCCGACCATCGGCCCGAGCGTGCTCCGGCAGGCCCGGCTGGTGCGGTCTCCTCTCCGCCCAGCCTGTCCATCCACATCCAGCCTGAGTGGTTCGAGTCGCAGTTACGGCCTCGTAGGACGAGCGCTATCGATGGCCCCAATTGCTCCCTCACCACTTAGTCCTGAGGGCGCAAGCACGTCGCCATACTTGCGCATCGAAGGACCGAGTAGGCCGTCCCTTGCCAGCGGCTGCGCCGCGCGCGGCCGCACAGGAATTGGCGGGCATCGTATCATCACTTTCGTCTGCTCCGCCAGCGGGTCCGGATCCGATCCGTCCTGTAACCGTTACTCATGCAGAATGGGTGCCAGATAGTCACGGAGCGCTTTCAGCCGGTACGACCCGTCGGCCGGGTTGTGGTAGCCGACCGCGCGCTCCGCCGGCGTCAGGTCCGCGAAGTGCTTCATCGGCTCGAACGCGGTTCCCTCGTGCCACTCGTTGAACGAGTTGATGTACACAAGGAACGTGCCCAGACGAGCGTTCGAGAGGCCGTCGTCCATCTGGAGCTGCACGGTCGTCTGCAGGGAGTTGAAGATGCGCCGCGTCGACAGCCGGCGGGCGGCCTCCCGGGTTCGGGCCTGCTGCCAGTCCAGGTCCCTGGTGGGGGGCTCGAACTCCGGCGGCACGTAGCAGGAATCCGGCGCCACGTCCCGGGCCTCGATTCCATCGAAGCCCGGGTTGCAGTTGAAGCTGAACGCCAACCCGCTATCGCTGCAGGCGGCAGCGAAGGCGGGCCATGTGGACGGCCGCACGTAGTTGTCGTAGACGGCGATTCCGTCGAAGCCGGACGCGCGAACGCGCGCGAAGTCGAGGGAGTCGGCCAGCAGCCAGAGCCGGTCGAAATCCTCGGCCAGCCACGCGCGCGTGCGATCGGATTGCCGCCGCCACTCGCCGTCGCTCGTGTAGTCCCGCGTCAGGCTGGTCACGCCGTGGCAGTCCGTCGTCGTTGGCGGGAGGATCGTTCTGAACGACTTGAAGACCGGCCCCTGGTGCCCCTGGCCGTCGCGCAGCAGCAGGAAACAGTCCCACCGGCGTCGCTCACCGTACTCCTTCAGCAGCAGTGAGATGTCCTGCCAGTAGGACAGTCCCCGCTCCTCGCTGTACGGTTCCAGGTGAAAGGTGACGTGGATGTCGTGCGCCCGCATCACGTCCATCACGCGGTGCACGGCCAGGTCCTCCGCCGAGCCGGGGCCCCACCACGACAGATTGATGGCGCCGACGCCGGTCTCGGCGATCCACCGCGCGTGCTGCTCGAGTACGGTCGTCGACACCGAGTCGTACGCGCCGAGGCGCGGCATGCTGGTTGCGGCGATGTCGATGGGCGGGGTACGGCCTTCCTCGTTCCAGTGCCGCCACGGGTTCGTCGAGTACCAGGGGTAGTACTCGAAGATGAAATGGCGCCTGAGATCCGGGAAGCGGGCGCGGAGGGCCTTCCCGATCGTGGCGAGATCCACCGGCGGGAGGCCCGGGCGATCCGGAGCATCGCGCAGGACCCTCAGTCCACCTTGCTCGACCTCCGCGCCGATGGATGACTGGAGGCGCCAGCGAGACGCCCCGGGCTCTGGTCGCGGGCCGCGCACCTGCCCGAAGGGCCGCGCCAGCGACCCGACGCTGGCTGCCGTCACGGATCGCACGAATCTCCGTCGGGTGACGTCCATCTGATCGCTACGCCAAGTTCATTCCCGCGTCGCTTGCTCCTCGGCGTCATTCCCGCGCAGGCGGGAATCCAGCCAGCCGGGTCTTCAGACCCGGCGCATTCTGGTTCTACAATACCGAATTCCGCCATGGACGCCCACGAACCCTTCATGCGCGCCGCGCTGGACGAGGCCCGGAAGGCCGCAGACGCCGGCGAGGTGCCGGTCGGCGCAATCGTTGTCCTTGATGCGGTCATCGTCGGCCGCGGCTTCAACCAGCCGATCTCCGCGACCGATCCCACGGCTCACGCCGAGATCGTGGCGCTGCGCGACGCCGCCCGCGCCGTCGGCAACTATCGCCTCGTCGGGTCGACGATGTACGTGACCGTGGAACCGTGCCTGATGTGCGTAGGGGCACTCGTGCACGCGCGGGTCGAGACCTTGGTGTTCGGCGCACCGGAGCCTAAAGCCGGCGCCGTCGTCTCCACCGCGCGCGTACATGAGAACCCCGCCCTCAACCACCGCCTGTCCGTCGTCGGGGGTGTGCTCGAGGACGAGTGCCGGGGGGTCATCCAGACGTTCTTCAAGGCGCGGCGGAACGAGCAGGCGTAAGCGACGAGCAACGTGGCGAGGCGGGATGCATCGGCGTCCAGGGTAGTGAAGCTAATCCGGTCGGGGTCCTCCGGGCGGTCGTATACTGGCGGCGTCGATTGGGCTCAGACGAGGCCATGAGCATCTACCTATCACTCACCCGCGAGTTCAACGAAGGCGGCCTGCGGGCGATTCTGAGCAGCGGCCAAGCGGTGGTACTCCACCGCCTGGCCGTGATGAGCAAGGACGGCGACTGGATTCTCCGCGAGACCGAGGAAGCCCTGGCACATGTCCTGGGCGTGCTCGAACGCCGCGGTGCCCGCTACCGGTACGGGGCGCCACTGGACGTGCGCTGGATGCGGGGAGGCTGGAGCGCGCATTTCGAGTTCCGGCACGACGTGCTGAGGATTCGCACCGATTTCGTGACCCGACCACCGCGGCTGGACGCTGGGGATCTCGCAACGCTCTGGCGCGAGCAAGCGGCGAACGAGATCCCGGTCGTGGACCCCCGCCGGCTGATCGATCTCAAGAAGACGAACCGGGAGAAAGACTACGCCGTCATCGGCGAGCTGGCCCGGTTGCTCGACGATCCCCGTGAGCAGATGCTCGCGTCGCGCAGCGCGAGAGACCTGATCGTCCTGGCCGGAGCGAACCCCGATCTTGCCCGTGAACTCACAATGATCCGGCCGGTGCTCGCAAAGATCGGCGCGGGCCCGGACGCTCTGGCGGCTGCTCTCGACGCGGAACGGCGCGCGCTGATCCGTGCGCACGAAGATCGTCTGCGGCGCTACCTGGCTGCCGCTGAAGCGTGGGCCGACGTCTGGCCACGCGTCGACGCCGAGGTGGCGGGCCTGCCCCTCAGCCAGGCCCACGCGGCAATCGCGGCTCGCGCCGAGGGGATCCTGCCCTTCCGACCAGAGGAGGCGTCGCCGTGACCCAGCTTCGCGACGAGTTCCTGAGCGACGAAGACCTCGACCTCCGGTCGATGACCGACGAGGAGCTGTACGCGTATTGGGATCTCTGGCTGCGGTTGGCCCAGGCGACCAACGATCAAGACCGCCTGACGTACTCGCATGGGGTCTTCTTGTCGGCACCCGAGGCCGGCACGACTCCTGGAGCGCGGCGATGAGAGTTCAGTCCGCAGCCAGCGCGTCGATCAGTTCGCTGCAGCCGCCTGACTGCAGGTACGCGGCGTGGTCGTCGACGTTCTCGAACGTCCGTCCGGCGATGTCGGTGCAGTCGAACGTGTAGTCGGTGCGCTTCAGGAACCTGTCGATGACCTCCTGGAATCGCGGGCTCTTGTAGTCGACCTTCCCGACTTCGTGTTTCCTGGCGTCGGCCATTGCCCGGATCCAGATCGCGGCGCCCAGCGCTCCGCACGCTCCCCCGCACAGCCCGATGCCGCCCGCGAGCCCGGCCGCCATCACCGTGTGCATGTCGGAGGCGCCCATCCTGCGCGCCAGCTCGGCGGCGCAGCTCACCGGCGGGGACGGCGGGGCGATGGTCGTGTCCGAGAGCGCCGAGTCGATCGCGTCATGCGCGAGCGGCGCGTACCAGGCGGCCATGCGGAAGCAGCCGATGGTGCCTCCCTTGAG
>CAYZYG010000166.1:0-7754 GCA_964481395.1 uncultured Vicinamibacterales bacterium | reverse complement strand
GCCGTGTGGCCGTTCGAGACGATGGTGGTGCCATTCAGGCCGGTGGCCGATCTGGTCTCGCTGACCGATGCGGAGCGAGACGGCTTGGCGGACATCATCCGCCGGCTCTGCACACGCTACGACAACCTGTTCAACTGCTCGTTTCCTTACTCGATGGGCTGGCACGGGCAGCCGACGGACGGCCGGACGCACGAGTACTGCAGGCTCCACGCGGTCTACTATCCGCCCCTGCTGCGCTCCGCAACAGTCCGGAAGTTCCTGGTCGGCTACGAAATGACGGCCGAGCCGCAGCGCGACCTCACCGCCGAGGAGGCGGCCAGGCGGCTGCGCGAGCAGGGCGAGGACAGAGCACAGGGATCAGGGGGCAGGGACCAGGCGGCAAGGGGAAAGGCGGGGAGCAGGGGGCAGGGGAAGGGGACAGGGGGTGACATGGTGACGCGGCGCGTGATGGGGCTGGCGTGGGGGATGGTGTCGGTCAGTCTGGGCGTCGCGCTCCTGGCAGCCGGGTGCGGCGGCGGTGGCGCGACACGGCCGGAAGACGTCATCACGGCGGAGGGCATCCTGGAGGACGTCCGCGCGCTGTCTGCGGACGAGTTCGAGGGGCGCGCTCCCGGGACGGCGGGCGAGGAGAAGACCGTCGCCTACCTGACACGGCGCTTCAGAGCGATCGGGCTGCAGCCGGGCAATCCCGACGGCACGTTCATCCAGCGGGTTCCCCTCATCGCCTTCACGTCGACCGCGACAGGCTTCTTCGATGTCCGCGGGCAGCGGACGACTCTGGTCGCCCCCGTGGACTGGGTCCCAGTGGCGCGCCAGGGCCTCCCAGCGGTGACGGTCGATCGTTCGGCGGTCGTGTTCGTGGGGTACGGCGTTGAGGCGCCCGAGTATGACTGGGACGACTTCAAGGGTTCGGATCTGCGAGGCAAGACGATCGTCATGCTGGTCGGCGATCCGCCGGTGCCGGATCCACAAGACCCGTCCCGCCTGGATGCGGCGACCTTCAAGGGCCCGGCCATGACGTACTACGGCCGCTGGGCTTACAAGTACGAGGTGGCCGCCCGGAAGGGCGCCGCGGCAGCGATCCTCGTTCACGAGACCGGGCCCGCCGGGTACCCGTTCGACGTGGTCCAGGCGAGCTGGGCACGGGAGAACCTCGGGTTGGCGGGTCCGGACGAAGCGGCGCGCCACGCCATCATCGACGCCTGGATCACGCTCGATCGGGCACGCGAACTGTTCGCGTCGGCCGGGCACAGCTATGACGAACTGAAGGCGCGAGCCATGAGCCGTTCGTTCGAGCCCGTGGATCTCGGTACCACCTTCAGCGCGGCGGTGACGAACGCCATCAGGAGGATCGAGACGTCCAACGTCATCGCCAGGCTTCCCGGCCGCGACCCCGCGGTCAGGGACGAGCACGTGATGTACTCGGCCCACTGGGATTCCTTCGGCCGGAACGCGACGCTCGAGGGCGACCAGATCATCAACGGCGCGCTTGACAACGGGTCGGGCATGGGCACCATGCTGGCGATTGCCGAGGCGTTCGCCGCGATGCCCGAACCACCCCGCCGGTCGCTGCTGTTCCTCTCACCGACGGCGGAGGAGGCGGGCATGTTGGGCTCGGCGTACTATGCCGAACAGCCCCTGTGGCCGCTCGAGCGCACGCTCGCCGACATCAACATGGACATCATGAACTTCTGGGGCCGAGCCGCGGCCATCGTGTCCATCGGGCACGGGATGACGACGCTCGATGACCTGCTCGCTGGCGCGGCGGCTGAACAGGCGAGGGTCGTGCTGCCCGATCCTGAGCCGGAGAAGGGGTACTTCTACCGGTCGGATCACATCCATCTGGCCCGGCGAGGTGTACCGGCGCTGCATTTCCTGCACCCGGGTGCGCAATACCGTGACCGCCCGCCCGGATACGGACAGCAGATGCGTGATCGCTACACGACGCAGGACTACCACAAGGTGACGGACGAGGTGAAGCCGGACTGGAACCTCGCCGGTGCGGTTGAGGACGCCCGGCTGCTGTTCACCGTCGGGCGAATGGTGGCCGAAGGAGAGGTCTGGCCCGAGTGGCAGGAAGGAACGGAGTTCCGGGCGATCAGGGAGGCCGCACTGAAGCGCTGACGAGCGGCGGGTTGGCTGGGGACGGCTCTTGCGCAGGGCGGGCCAGTCCTGCGAAAATCGAGGTTTACCCAACCGTCAGAGGAGTGTTCCGTGCGCCTTGCCTTCGCTGTCCCGACTGCCGTACTCATCCTGTGCCTGTCCATGCCGGCGTCCGCCCAGGACGCCCCCGAGGCTCCGCCGCCCACCTGGACGGGGTCGATCGGGGCCGGTCTCGCCTTTACCAGCGGCAACACCGACACCTCGAACTGGAACATCTCGTTCAAGGCCGTCCGCGACCCGAAGACGAAGACGATCTTTTCGGCCGAAGGCTTGTTCATCCAGGGCAGGCAGGATGGTGAGCTGAGCGCCGACAACAGCCTCTTCAACACCCGGCTGGAGCGGAGATTCTCGGACAAGGCCTTCTTCTTCGGGAACCTGCAGTTCCTGCGCGACTCGTTCAAGTCGATCGACTACTTCTGGGCGCCGACGGTTGGCGTCGGCTACAAGTTCTACGACACCGAGAAAGGCAGCTTCCTGGCCGACGTCAGCGTCGGGGCATCCTGGGAGAAGAATCCTGGTCTGGACGTCACCACCAACGGCGTGATCGTCTTTGGCGAGAAGCTCACGTACAACCTGTCGAAAAACGCGGCGTTGACCCATGCCTTTGCTGCGAACGTCGTCGCCGACGATTTCGGTGACGGGCTCTACACGGTCAGCGTCGGGGTGGCCGCCTCGATGACCGCGCGCACGCAGATCAAGGTCGAGCTGCTCGATACCTACCGGACCAGACCGGCTGACGAGACGACGAAGAAGAACGACGTCTCGACGGTGGTCTCGTTCGTGTTCAAGTTCTGAAGAGCAGGGATCAGGGACCAGGCGACAGCGACACGGGAAGGGCGGGGACCAGGGGCCGGGGTTCGGGGGACTCGTGCGAGGATCTCTGACCGGCGCCGCCGGGAGGCGGCACGACTGCTGAGGCATGGAGGCGGGGCATGCGACACACACTACTGGCCGTCGGACTGGTGGCTGGACTGGCGGACCCGGCTGGCCTGACGTTGGCTGCGGGCCAGGAGACCTCGCCGCGCGCCGTCGCGGCGGCCGTGCGGGAGTACCGCCAGGCCAACGAAGCCGTGATCGTCGAGGAGCTTGTCAGCTTCCTCTCGATTCCGAACATCGCGTCGGACCTGCCGAACATCCAGCGCAACGCGCAGCACCTGAAGGCCATGCTCGAGCGCCGCGGGCTGGCGGTGCGCTTGCTCGAGATTCCGTCGCGGGGACCGATCGTCGTCGGCAGCCTGACGGCGCCAGGCGCGACTCGCACCGTCGTCTTCTACGCACACTACGACGGCCAGCCCGTCGACGAGGCCGCCTGGACCGGTACGAAACCCTTCGAGCCGGCCCTGCGAACCGCAAGGCATGACGAAGGCGGCAGCCTGCGCCCGTTCCTGAAGCTCGGCGAACCATACCAGGATGACTGGCGCCTCTACGCGCGTTCGGCCTCCGACGACAAGTCGCCGATTGTGGCGCTGCTGGCGGCGCTCGACGCGCTGGCGGCGAAGGGGATTCCCAGGTCGGTCAACCTCAAGGTCATCCTCGACAGCGAGGAAGAGATCGGCTCGCCGAATCTCGGGCCGGCCCTCTCGCGCGATCCGGCGCTCGTGGCGGGGGACGTGCTCATCACCGGTGACGGGCCCGTCCACCAGTCAGGCAGGCCGCTGGTGTTCTACGGCAACCGCGGCGTGATGGACTTCGATCTGACGGTCTACGGACCGTCACGGGGCCTCCACTCGGGCCACTATGGCAACTGGGCTCCGAACCCCGCGATGCGCCTCGCGCAGCTCCTCGCGTCGATGAAACAGGCCGACGGCAAGGTGCTCATCGACGGGTTCTACGAGGATGTGGTGCCGCTCTCCGAGCGCGAGACGCGGGCCCTCGACGCCATGCCCGCGAACGACGACGAGCTGCGACGGGAACTCCAGTTCGGCGAAGCCGAGGGCGGCGGCCTGCGCCTGGTCGATCTGATCAACCTGCCGTCGCTGAACATCAGGGGCATCCGCAGCGCGTACGTGGGTGCAGAGGCGCAGAACGTCGTGCCGGACCGGGCCGAGGCGTCGATCGACGTCCGGCTCGTGAAAGACATCACGCCCGAACGCCAGTACGCCCGCGTGGTGGACCACATCCGGCGGCAGGGCTACCTCGTGGTCGAGGGGCGCGAACCCACGCCGGACGAGCGTCGGACGCACGCGCGCGTGGCGCGGGTGGACTTCGGCGGAGGCTACCCGGCGACGAGAACGTCCATGGATCTGCCGGTGTCCGTCGCGGTCGCCCGCGTCCTCGACGAGGCGCTTGGCGCCGGCGTCGTGAAGGCGCCGACGTTGGGAGGCAGCGTCCCCATGCACGTCTTCGAGCGGATGGGGATGCCGGTCATCGGTGTGCCCATCGTGAATTACGACAACAGCCAGCACTCGCACAACGAGAACCTGCGGATGGGCCACTTCTGGCGGGGCATCGACACCTACGCAGCCATCCTGTCGGCCCTGCGCTGGTAGCGGCACGCTCACCGCGGGAACAGCGGCCCGATGCCCACATAGAAACGGAACCTCCCGCCCTCGCCGACGCTGGCGGTCAGAAAGCCCGGTCCAAGCGGGGTGTCGATCACCACACCGCCAGAGAGATTCGTTGCGACGCGGGCCCTGCCGCCTTTCTCGAAGACGGCGCCGTTCTCGATCCATCCGCCGAGATGAACGGACCCGAAGGCCCCCTCGAAGATCCGTGCCAGTTCGTGAAAGTAGCCGGCGTTCGCGGCCGCGACATTACTGCCCCTGAGCTCATCGCTCCTGAACGCGCCGAGGCGGAACGGTCCGCCCAGCGTGAACGTGTTGATGATGGCCGTCTCGCCGAAGGACGTGTAGAACCGGCCGCTCACGAAGGCCCGCCCGCTCCGGCCCAACGGATGGAAATAGCCGCCGTCCAGCTTCGCCTGCAGAAGCGTGTCGGGGTCCTTGACCACGCTGCCGTCAGCGTCGGCCCGTGCTGGGGCGGTCTTGATGAACCGGCGCAGCTCACCGACGAGGCGCAACCCGCGCCTCGGCAGGACCGGCCCGTCCTGTCCGTCGAACTTGGCCCCGACTCGCCAGGCGCGCTGAACGCCGTCGACGGCCGGCAGCAGCGGATCCCCCACCGTGACATCAGCCAGGACGTCCGCCACGTCGTACCCGGCGCGGGCTTCGAATCGACGTCCGGTCGTGACCCCGACGTCGAGCGTGCCGCGGCGCGTGACGCGCCGGTACCGCGACCTGAGCGCGTCGTCGACGAAGAGGTCGACGGACGTCCGTTCGTACGAGACCTGGGGCGCGACGAAGAGACCCGACCGGCCGAGGGCGAGGTAGTACTCCACGCCAGCCACCGTGGTGTCGCCGAGTCCCAGATCCAGCCGGAGTTCCGATTCCGGCAGCAGGAAGTCGAGATACTCGATCCGCCCCCTCAGCGTGGCGACCACGCCGGAGGATTCTGCGTTCTGCAGATCCAGCGCGCCGAGGAGGTACGGGGGAGCGTTGGACTTCGGGCGAGCCGTGACCTCCAGTGCGGCCGTGCCGTCGCGATCGGCCATGTGATACGTCAGCGAGTCGAACCGATCCGACCCGGTCAGGAGGACGAGATCGCGCTCCAGTTTGGAGACGTTCAGCGGACGGCCGAGGTGCGGCCTGAGCGCGCGGCGCACGACCGTCTCCAGATGGCCCCTGACGCCTTCAACGGCCAGGATCATCGGCACGGGCACGGCCGTGCGTCTCCTCGCGTGCCGCGTGTCGAGGTACGCCCGGTACGCAGCCTCGTCGACCGCGTACTGGCTCAGCGTGGCCCGATTGGCCTCCGCGCCCGCGTAGCCTCGCTCGACGAACTCGGCAACTCGGCTGAAGTCGCTGCCGGTGAGACCCTTGAGGTCCGGGACGACGATGTGGGTGGCAGACTGGATGGCCCGGCGCGTGGCGGCGCGCATCATGACGTCGAGGGTTTCGCCGAGGACGGCGAAGATGGAGTCGGAGCTCTTCGGGGTGTTCAGGTCGGATCCGACATCGACGGCAATGACGACGTCCGCGCCCATGCCAGCGACGACGTCGGCCGGTACGTTGTTGAGAACGCCTCCGTCGACGAGCACACGGTCACCGGCGACCACCGGCGTGAAGACGCCCGGTATGGCCATCGTGGCTCGGAGTGCTTCGTCCAGCGGGCCCGAGTCGAAGACCACCGCCTCGGAGCGTCTGAGATCCGCGGCCACGCAGCGGAAGGGCGTGGGCAGGTCGTCGAAACTCGACAGCCCGAAGTAGGGCAGCGCGACGCGGTCGAACAGCAGGTTCACCTGCATGGCCGGGCTCAAGCCCGTCGGGAGCTTCGGTCCGCCGCGCAGCCCGAACTGCAGCAGGGACGGAAACGCGCGGGCATCCTCCTTCCGGCGGAAGGTCTTGTCCGTGAAGGGCGTATCCGGCGCCAGGATGCGGGCCCAGTCGAGCGGGGCGACCAGCGCCTCGATCTCCTCGGTGGTCATGCCGGTGGCGAAGGACCCGGCGACCAGGCCTCCCATGCTGGTGCCGCCGATGAGATCGACCGGTACGCGGTGCTCGTGCAGCCAGCGCAGCACGCCGATATGCGCGAACCCGCGAGCCGATCCGCCTCCGAGTGCGAGCCCGACGCGCGGACGGGGAGCCGCGGGCTGTTCCCCGCGCACCATCCCTCCCGCGCAGACGACCGCCAGCGAATACGCAAGCAGAGGCCGGAGTGTGAACCGCTTGACCATGGCAGCCCAGTGTAGCGCGAAGCACGGTACAATCGCGGTTGTGGCAGCGTGGACGTGGCGGGACGGTCGTCGACTGGGGCTCGGGTGCCTCGGGGTCGTCGCCACGCGCGCCGCCATGCTGGCGCTTCTTCTGCTCGGCCTCAGTGCGATCGTGCCGGCCTGGCGTACGCTCTGGTTCGCGGCGACGGGCGACGTCGTGGAAGGCGTGGTGGTGCGGCAGGACGAGGTGCTGAGAGGAGAGTGGGAGGAGCGGTCCGGCACGCAGGAGCGCGGCGGTCCCGCCGTTGGGACGGCGCGGCTTCTGCTCCGAGCCCTCGTGGAGTTCGAGGACGACGGACGGGTGCACCGGGTCGAGGCACGAGCCATGGCGCCCTCGGCCATCTACCCCGTTGGCTCGAAGGTCGTGGTCGTGTATCCGCGCGGGCGGCCCGAGCGGGCCCAATTGAGGCCGGAGCTGCCGGATCCGTGGCTGCAGGCCGGATGGTTACTGGCGGGCACGTTCCTCGTTGGATGGGCCGTCTACTGGTGGTGGTTGACGGTGCGTCGGCCCCGGCGGGTGCGCGTTGTCAAAGGCGGCGTGTAGGTGCTAGAATCGGATGTTTACCGGGCGGCCGGGCGCACGTGTCAGGGCGGTTAGCTCAGTGGTAGAGCACCGGCTTTACACGCCGGCTGTCACAGGTTCGAATCCTGTACCGCCCACCACCGACCGGGCGTCTGGTTCGAATCGGGCTCCCGCTGGACGCCGGCGCGCGTGACAGTCGCGCCGGGTCAACACGTTCGGTGGGAGTTGCCTGAAGCGGGGTTGTAGTTCAGTTGGTTAGAACGCCGGCCTGTCACGTCGGAGGTCGCGGGTTCGAGT
>CAYZYG010000165.1:0-7795 GCA_964481395.1 uncultured Vicinamibacterales bacterium | reverse complement strand
GTGGCGCTACGTCGAGTACGAGCTCTCGGGAGCCCGGTACCGGGTTCTTGCCCGGGGCGCGCTCTGCCAGAGCTGCCACGCGCAGACCAAGGCCAGCGACTACGTCTTCACGAAGTAGCCGTCAGGCCGCGGCCTGCGCCTCCAGGTCAGCGCGCCGACTCCACCGATCAGGCAGATCCGATTCCTAGGTCGCGTACTTCCGGCGCCGGTACGTCATCCAGAGGGCGACGATCCCGCCGAGCACCATGATCAGGCCGATGATGATCCCGACGAAGTTGAGGAAGTAGGCGAAGAGGATCCCGGCGATGATGAGGCCGAGCCCGACGATGTTGAGCGGCAGCTTGTCCATGCGCCGTATGTTCGTGCCGGACGGGGGATTGTCCTCCCCTATTCGGGGCGAACGCGCCTGAACGCCTCGATCGCGCGCTCGAGATGCTCGTGCTCGAGGCCCGCGGACATCTGCACGCGAATCCGTGCCGTTCCCTCCGGCACGACCGGGAAGCCGAAGCCGGTGACGAACACGCCCTCGTCGAGCAGCCGCGCCGAGAGCGCCATCGCGTCGGCCGTCTCGCCGACGATGATCGGGACGATGGCGGCCTCGCCCTCGAGCGGCGCGTAGCCCGCCTCGACGAGCAGCTCCCGGAAGACGCGGGTGTTCTCGCGCAGCTTCGCGAGCAGCGAGGGGTCCTCGAGCATGAGCTCGATCGCGCGCAGCGCGCTGCAGGCGACCGTCGGCGGGAGCGCGTTCGAGAAGAGCTGGGGGCGCGAGCGCTGCGCGAGAACGTCGCAGACCTCCTCCGACGCGGCGACGTACCCGCCGGCCGCGCCGCCGAGCGCCTTCCCGAGCGTCCCCGTGATCACGTCCACCTCGCCGAGGAGGCCGAAGTGCTCGACCGTCCCCTTCCCGGTCTCGCCGAGCACGCCGACCCCGTGCGAGTCGTCTACGATCACGACCGCGTCGAACTCGCGCGCGAGCCCGACGATCTCCGGGAGCTTCGCGAGGTCGCCTTCCATCGAGAACACGCCGTCCGTGATCACGAGCTTGCGGGCGTCGCGAGGAGCGGCCGCCAGCCCAGCGCGCAGCGCGCTCATGTCCGAGTGCGGGTAGACGACCTTGCCCGCCGGCTTCGAGAGCCGGATGGCGTCGATCAGGCTGGCGTGGTTCAGCGCGTCCGAGAGGATCACCGTGGACGGGTCGGTGAGGCTCGGGATCGCCGCCTCGTTCGCGTTCCAGCAGGAGACGTACGTTAGCGCGGCCTCGGTGCCGGAGATCTCCGCGAGCTTCGCCTCCAGCTCGAGGTGCGGAGAGAACGTCCCGCAGATGAAGCGCACGGACGCCGTCCCCGCGCCGTAGCGCTCGAGCCCCTCGATCCCCGCCTGCACGACCTCCGGGTGCCCGGCGAGCCCCAGGTAGTTGTTCGAGGAGAGCACGATCACCTCGCCCCTCCCGGCCATCCTCACGACCGGCCCCTGCGGGGACTCGAGGGTCAGGAAGCTCTTGTAGGTGCGGGCCTCGCGGAGCCCGTCCAGCTCCGCGCCCAACTGCTCGTTCAGCACCACGTTCACGGGGTCGCTCCGTTCGGTCGCAGGACGATCTTGCACGCCTCGCCCGAGTCGAGGAGCGCGAACGCCTCCTCGAACCGCTCGAGCGGCAGCTCGGCGGTGATGAGCGGGCGCAGGTCGACGACGCCGTGCTCGAGGAGCCAGCGGGTCGTGTACCAAGTCTCCCAGATCTCGCGCCCGTTGACCGCGCTCACGGTGAGGTTCTTGAAGATGAGGGACTCGGCGATGTCGATCGTCGCCGGCCGTGCCGGAATGCCGAAGAGGACGACGTTGCCGCCGTGCCGGACGATCCCGAAGGCATCCTGGATCGCCTTCAGGGCACCGGACATCTCGAACACGACGCCCATGCCGACGCCCTCGTTCTGCCCCGCGAACCAGGCCGGCACGTCCTCGACCTCGTCCACGTTCACGACGGCCTCGGCCCCGAGCGTGCGGGCGAGGTCGAGCCGGAAGGGAACGTGGTCGGAGGCGAGCAGGCGCCCGGCCCCGAAGGCGCGGGCGATCGCGATCGTGAAGAGCCCGACCGGCCCGCAGCCGAGGACGGCGACCGCGCGTCCCGCGAGATCCTGCGTCGAGGTCGCGAAGACGGCGTTCCCGAACGGCTCCTGCAGGCACGCGATCTCCGGCGGGAGCTTCGAGCGGTCGTTCCGCCAGACCACCGAGGCGGGCACGACGGCGTACTCTGCGAAGCCTCCGTCGCGATCGACGCCGAGGATCTGCGTCTGCTCGCACATGTGCGCCTTGCCCGTCCGGCAGTGGAAGCACACGCCGCACGTCACGTGGCTCTCCGCGGAGACGTACGCCCCCTCCTCGACGTCCCGAACGGCGCTCCCCACCGCGACGACCGTGCCGCAGAGCTCGTGGCCGAGCGTGAGCGGCGGGTGGACGCGCTCCGACGACCACTGGTCCCAGCGCTGGATGTGGAGATCGGTGCCGCAGATCGACGCCGCCTCGATCCGGACGAGGACCTCGTCCGGGCCCGGTGTCGGGACCGGGACCTCGTCGAGGACGAGGCCCGGCGTGGACTCCCGCTTGCGAATCGCTCGCATGGTCTGCACGGCAGGGCGATCTTGCCACGGACGCCCTGCCCCGAGGGGCTGGGTATGGTTGCCCCATGGGGCCCGTCATCTGCTGCATGGACGACTCCGAGCATGCGCGGAAGGCGCTGGCGGTCGCTCGCGAGCTGGCGGGGTCGCTCGATCTGCGCCTCGTGCTCATGCACGTCGCCCCCTCCGTGACGACCCCGGGCGTGAGCGCGGCCGTCGCCGGACACGAGCGACTCAAGCAGGACGAGATCGACGAGGCGCAGCAGCTCCTGTCCCACGTCGTCCACGAGCAGGGCCTCGGCGAGGACGTGGAGCTGCGGGTCGAGCTGGGAGACGCGCCCAAGCGGATCGTCCGCGCATGCGCCGAGCTCGGCGCGTCGTACGTCGTCCTCGGCTCGCACGGCCGTGGCGGGGTCCGGAAGCTCGTCCTCGGGAGCGTCTCGAACGAGGTGGCGGGAACGGCGCCGTGCCCGGTCGTGATCGTGCCGCCCGGCGTCGGCGCTCGCGCGGGGACCTGATGGCCCGGCTCGCGGCGCGTGACCCGGGTGACGCTTCGGGTTTCCCCGGATGCAGCGTCAGCGCCGTGTCAGGATGATGCCGCCCGTGGCGACGCTGCTCCCTCCACCCTGGAAGACGAAGGTCGTCGAGCCGATCGAGCTCCGCTCTCCCGTCGAGCGCCGGATCGCGATCGGCGAGGCGGGCTACAACACGTTCCTCCTGCGCTCGGAGGACGTCTTCGTCGATCTCCTCACGGACAGCGGGACCTCCGCGCTCTCGCAGGAGCAGCGCTCGGCGATGGAGCTCGGGGACGAGGCGTACTCCGGCTCGCGGAGCTTCTTCCGCCTGGAGCGGGTCGTGCGCGACACGTTCGGCTACCGGTACCTCGTCCCGACCCACCAGGGCCGCGGCGCCGAGCACCTCCTCGCGAAGGCGCTCGTGCGGCCGGGGACCGTCGTGCCCTCGAACCTCTACTTCACGACCTCGCGCGAGCACGCGGAGCTCGCCGGCGGGCTCTGGGTGGACGTCGCCGTGGCCGAGGCGAAGGTCCCCGAGTCCACGTTCCCGTTCAAGGGGAACATCGATCTCGCCCGGCTCGAGGAGGTGCTCTCGTCGGCCGCCCCGGGGGAGGTCGCGTACGTCCGGCAGGAGGCGTGCCTGAACATGGCCGGCGGGCAGCCGTTCTCGCTGGAGAACCTGGCGGCTGTGCGCGAGCTGACGACCCGGTTCGGCGTCCCGTTCATCCTCGACGCGACCCGCATCTCGGAGAACGCGCTCTTCGTCAAGGAGCGCGAGCCAGGCCATGCCGAGCGGTCGCTCGCCGAGCTCATCCGGCTGATTGCCGACCACGCGGACGGTGCGGTGTTCTCGTCCAAGAAGGACCACTTCGTGCCGATCGGCGGCTTCGTCGCGGTGAACGACTCCGAGCTCGCGCAGAAGCTCCGTGAGCACGTCGTCGTCTACGAGGGCTTCCCGCACTACGGCGGGATGGCCGGGCACGACATGGAGGCGCTCGCGCAGGGCATCAGGGAGTCCACCGACGAGCGCGTGGTGCGCGCGTACGTCTCCCAGGCCCGGTACCTGGGCGAGCTCCTGGAGGACGCGGGCGTCCCGATCGTCCTCCCGGTCGGCGCCCACGCGATCTTCGTCGACGCGAAGCGCTTCCTCCCGCACCTCGAGCAGACGGAGCTCCAGGCGCAGACGCTCGCGGCCTCGTTCTACCTGGCCGGAGGCGTGCGGTCGATGGAGCGCGGCATCGTCTCGGGCCAGCACGGGCACGATCCGTACGACGACCTCGAGCTCGTGCGCCTGACCATCCCGCGGCGGGTCTACACGCAGGAGCACCTGACGTGGACCGCCGAGGTCGTCGCCCACGTCCACGAGCATGCGGGCGAGATCCCCGGCCTCCGGTTCACGTACGAGCCGGAGCACCTCCGCTTCTTCCTCGCGCGATTCGCGCCCTCCTCGCCCTACCCGGACCTCGCGATCGAGAACCGCGGCATCCCCGCTCTCTCCGCGACGTAGCGCCTCCGGGCGACGAAGTAGAGTCGCCGGCATGAGCGGGGGCGCGAGCGACGACGCATACGACAACCCGATCGAGCGGCTCGAGCTCCTGCGCGGGGATGATGCGGCGGTCGCCGCGTTCCTCGACGAGATCGAGGTGTCGAGCCCCCGCGAGCGCGCGATGCTCGCCGAGATCGCCCGGCCGGCGACGCTCACCAGGCCCGAGCGCTTCGAGGCCGACCACAAGCGCGTGGTCGTTGCGATCGAGAGCCTTCGCCGACACGGGTTCCACGGCGCCCAGTCCGGCGCCCGGCTCGGCCCGCTGCGCGTCGTCGTCCGCTTCCTCGTGCAGCTCGTCGCCCGCTACGTCGTGGTCACACACGTGAAGGACGTGTCGACCCAGCTTCGCAATCTCTACTGGTTCCGGCAGATGGAGTCGCCCTCGAACGGCCACGAGTACGAGCTCCTCCAGCCTGCGCGCCTCGATGCGCAGTCGCTGATCGAGATCACCAAGGCTCGCGAGATCGGCGTCCCCACGTTCGTGCTCGGCGGCGTCGTCATCCCCCTGGTGCTGTCGATCTGGCGCCTGGCGAGCGGGTTCAGGTTCGAGAGCTGGTGGGTTGCCGTCCTCGTCGGCGTCGCCGGAATCCTCGTCGGGCTCGGCATCTCCTGGGTCGTGCTGCGCGGAGCCGCCCTCGCCAGCCGGCGGATCCGGCTCACCCTGAAGGACCCCCTCGACGAGCTCTGGGCCACGGTCGGCTGGTGCGGCAGCCCACCGAAGGATCAATCGCGGAGGTTCGCGACAGTCGCCATCACGGTCACGACCGGCGTGTGGATCGTCCTGCCGCTGCTCGTGACGCTGTCGCTCGCCGACTGACCGGGCTCAGCGGACGTACACGGGCGTGCCGACCTCCACGAAGGCGTAGACACGGTTCGCCTCACCCGCCGGCAGACGGACGCAGCCGTGCGACGCCGGGTACGAGGGGACGTCCGGTGACTGGTGCATCGCGATGCCGCCCCGGAAGTAGGAGGCGTACGGCATCCAGACCCTGAACGGGACCGACCACGACATCAGCGACTTGACGTACACGCGAAAGTCGCCGACCGGGGTCACGCCGCCCGCCCCGGTGGACGTGTGGACAACGCGGACGACGTCCCCGCCCTCGACGAGCAGGAGGACGCCGAGGTCACGGTAGATCTCGACGTGGCGACCGGCGCCGGGGCGCTTCGCTCTCGGCGCCGAGGCGCCGAAGAGCGCGAGCTGCGTCCGGCCCGTCACCGTCCCGGTGCGGCCGACGTCCTCCCAGCCCTGGAACGCGAGGAGCGCCTGGCCGGTGAGGTAGTCCTCCGAGCCCGTGACGTCCGCGGGCGCGAGGTACCCGAGCAGCGAGAGCTGCCGCTGCGCCCCCCGGACGTCGTACCGGTAGCCGTCCTCGCCGGCCACGGAGTGCCAGGCACCCGGCCGCACTCCCAGGCGCTGGAGGGTCAGGAACCGCCCGGCCGTCGCGAGGGCGACGTACTCGTGGTCGCCGAGGGGCGCGAGCGTGGCCGCGATCTGCCACAGGCGCATCCGGTTTCTCTCCGCCGTTCCAGCGGCGAATGCGGAGCGGTTCAGGCTCACGAGCCATGCCTCACCGCGTGCGCGGACCGAGCGGAGCCGTGCGCCCTCGGGGAGCGCGCTGCGGATCCCCTTGTGCCGTTCGGCCGGCGTCGGCCCCTCGAGGAGCTGGCGGAGCGCGAACCTGGACGGAACCGTCCCGCGCGGGAGCGTCCGCTCGACGCGGACGACCCAGCCGTTGCGGGAGAACGCGACCTCGACCGTGCGCGACTTCGGCTTCACCACCGCCTGCGCCAGCTCCCGTGCCGGAGCGGCGGACGCGGCGCGCGAGACCGCGGAGGGCTCGAGATCGACCGTGAGCAGGCCGGCAGCCGCGAGGAGGAGGACGAAGAGCGAGACGCGCATCCGGGCAAGACGCCTTCGCCGTGCAGCCCCCGATGCCTGCACCGCGGGGTCAGGTCTTGCAATACGACATGTGTGCCGAAAGCGTGACGCTTCGGGCAGCGAGGAGCAGCGCGCCCTAACCTCGAATGGTGTCCCGACCGCTGCGGCTCGACTACGCCGGCGCCGTCCACCACGTGACTGCGCGCGGGAACGCGCGAGCGGAGATCTACCGGGATGCCAGCGACCGCATCCGCTGGCTGGCAACGCTCGCGGAGGCCGCCGAGCGCTTCCACTGGCTCGTTCTCGCCTACTGCCAGATGGACAACCACTACCACCTGCTCGTCGAGACACCGCGTCCGACCCTCTCCCGCGGGATGCGCCAGCTGAACAGCGTCTACGCGATGCGCTTCAACAGCCGCCACGGCCGCGTCGGGCACGTATTCCAGGCGCGCTTCCACACCCGCCTCGTCGAACGGGACGAGCACCTGCTCGCCGCTGCCGCCTACATCCCTGCGAATCCCGTGCAGGCGGGCATGTGCAGCGAGCCGGCAGACTGGCCCTGGTCGAGCTACCGCGCAACCGTCGGTCTCGAGCCGCCCGGCTTCCTCGCTACAGACCGCTTGCTCTCGTTCTTCGGCGGGAGCCGCCCGCTCGCCCGCGAGCGCTACCGAGTGTACGTCGAGAGCACGAGGACGAACGTGGCAGAGCTCGGCATCTCGGTCTTCCTCGGGAGCGAGCGTTTCGCCGCCACGAGCACCCGCGGGCTCGGCCGGATCGACGAGGTGCCGCGGAGCCACTGGCAGCCGGTCAGGCCGGCGCTCGACGACCTCGTCCCGCGCCTGGAGAACGCCTCGATCGCGAGCGCCTACCGAGAGCATGGCTACACGATGCGTGAGATCGCAGCTCACCTCGGCGTGCACTACGCGACGGTGAGCCGCAGACTGCGGCGCGCTGCGGCCGAGGTGTCGGAATGCAAGACCTGACCCCAGCTGGAAGCCGACGCCCGGACTCGAACCGGGGACCCCTTCATTACGAGACAACGACGAGTGACGGACAGCCGTCCGCGAGAAACCACGACTGGTCACAGAATCCCTGGAAGAAGCAAATTCCCGGCCGGGCGGTACAGTCCGCTGCAACCCGAGCGTGCCCGGCAGCACGTACCCGATCCGTACCCGGCTCGTGCGAGCCGACGAACCGTTCTCTACCACCTCGCCCTGGCTGCGCCTGAGCCAGCAGGCGCGCG
>CAYZYG010000164.1:0-7944 GCA_964481395.1 uncultured Vicinamibacterales bacterium | reverse complement strand
GCGCTCATGGTGACGCTCCCGTCCGAGCAGTCCGCGTCACCGCTCCAGCCCGCGAAGATCGAACCGGCGTTGGCCGCGGCCGTCAGCGCAACGACTGTGCTGGTCGGGTAGGCCTCCGAGCAGTCGGTGCCGCACGCGATGCCCGCAGGGGTGGACGTGACCGCGCCGGTGCCAGTCCCAGCCTTGACGGCCGTCAGGAGATAGGGGCCGGCGTCCGCCAGCGTGCCCTGCAGCAGCAAGCCGCGGATGTTCGTGACGTCGTGGCGGTAGATGGCCAGGAACTGGCCCAGGCCCGGATTCGCGGCTACCGCCGTGCGGCTGTCGCGCGTCGGGCCGTTCGAGACGGTCACCGGCGAACCGGACGGATTGCCCAGCGCATCGAGCTGCTGCGCGAACATGTCCTCGTTCCAGCCGCCCATCGACTGCACGAACGTTACACTCCCGGCGTTGTACGCCATCCGCGTCTGGCCGCCCAGCTTGTTGACGGTCGTGGCAAACACGGCCGAGCCGCTTGTGCTGCCTGGCGCGACACGGATGGCCTGGGGGTACCCGAAGTCCTTGGTCCAGGTCACCAGGTACGTACTCTGCGTCGGACTGTAGGCCACGAGCGGATCGTCGTGGGTTTGCGACGACACATCCAGGTAGAACACCGCACTCGTGGGCACGCCGGTCGCATTGAGCCAGACGGCCCACAGGCCGCGTCTGGCCGCCGCGTCGTTGTAGTACTTGCCGACCGCTAGGCACTCGTTGACGCCGCAGGCGATGTCGGGTACTTCGTGCGACTCGCCGACCGGCGTCAGCGTCGATGTGGCACCGAGCGTGCCGTCCGGCTTGAGACTGCGGACGTAGGACTGTCCTGGAAATCCCGGCGCATCCCACCACGTCACGAGGAACGCTCCGATGCCCGGCACGTACGCCGCGCCGCCGAAGGAATCGACCGTCCACGCCTGCGTGCCCAGCACGTGCGGAGTCGCGTTCAGCACCGTCAGGCCGGGACCGGGCTGGTGCCGCAGGAAGATGGCCTTGCGCTGGTTCGCGTGCGTGTACGTGAGCAGAAACAGATTGTTGCCGGCCTCGTAGGTAATCCGCGGATGCTCACCGGGGCCGATGGCCACTGGGCTGCCGACAGGATTGCCGTTCGTGTCCATCCAGTGCGCCACGACCCCGAGGAAGTACGTGTTGTAGACGACCAGGTACGCGTTGTTGGTCGTGTCGAACGCGATGTCGTAGTTCTGGCCGATCCACGCACTGGGCTCCGAGACGAGCGTGTGTGTCGTGGCGCCCGCCGCCGGGCCGAAGGTACCGGTCGGCGTGGGCGTCGGCGTCGGTCCCCCGCTGGCCGACTGCAGCAGCAGGCCGCGAACGTTCGTGACGTCGTGCCGGTAGACGGCGAGAAAGTGCTTCAACTCGCTGTTCGCCGCCAAGGCGGTCCGGCTGTCGCGGGTGGGGCCGTTCGACACGGTGACCGGAGATCCGGACGGACTGCCCTGCGCATCGAGCTGTTGGGCGAACACGTCTTCGTTCCAGCCGCCCATGGACTGCACGAACGTCTGCGAGCCCGTGTTGTAGGCGATTCGCGTCTGACCGCCCAGGCTGTTCGAGGTGGCGAAGACCGCGGAGCCTGTGGTCGAGCCCGGCGTCAGGCGCATACCCTGCGGGTACCCGAAGTCCTTGGTCCAGGTGATCAGATAGCTGTTCTGAGTTGGGCTGTACGCGACGAGCGGGTCGTCGTGCGTCTGCGCTGACACGTCGAGGTAGAACACGTTGCCGGTCGGCGTGCCGTTCAGGTCGAGCCACCGTCCCCACAGCCCGCGCCGCGCTGCGGCATCGTTGTAGTACTTGCCCACCGCCAGGCACTCGGTCGGGCTGCAGGACACGTCTGGCACCTCGTGGGACTCGCCAGCCGGCGTGAGCGCGGTGGTGGTGCCCATCGTGCCGTCCGGCTTGACCCATCGCACGTACGACTGGCCAGGAATGCCAGGCGCATCCCACCAGGTCGCCAGGAACACCCCACTGCTGGGCACGTAGACCGCACCGCCGTAGGTATCGATGATCCACGACAGCCCGCCCAGTTGCAGGGCGCTGGGGGAGAGAATCGTCACGGCCGGACCAGCCTGATAGCGCAGAAACAAGGCCTTTCGGGCGCTCGCGTGCGTGTAGGTCAGGAGGAACACGTTGCTGCTGGCCTCGTACACGAGCCGTGGCACCTCACCCGGACCGAAGGAGAACGCGCTCCCAACCGGCAAGCCATTGGTGCCAATCCACTGCCCTTTGAGTTCACTGAAGTACGTGTTGTAGACGAGGAGGTACACGTCGTTGGTCGAGTCGAAGGCCACGTCGTAGTTCTGGCCAATCCAGGCAGCCGGCTCAGAGCCCAGCACCTGGGTGCTGGCCCCGGTGACCGGTCCGAGTTGCGCCGTGGCGGGCGCCACACCCAGCATCATCGCCAGTCCTGCAAGAAGCCACTCTCGTCTGATCTTCAGCATGATTGCCTCAATCTATCGGCAGGCGAATAGAACGGTCCAATCAAACAGTATGCCACGAAATGGCGGGCAGAAAGGTGTCGTCGGATACCTCGTTTGACACGGCGCGGAACGCGCGCATCACACCGTATGGGACGTATCGGCTGCACGGATCTGCACCGATAGAGGGCGTCGCGTGCGATTGGCTTCGCGGCTCGCCGAAGCGGGTTCCCTGGCCCGGGCGCTGCGCGCGGACAGGGCGGTAGTATCATCGACGAAGTGGAGGTGCAGTTGAGACACAGCGTGTGGCCATTCGTGCTCATCCTGGGGCTCGGCATGTCGCTGGCGGCTCCCGCCGTTCAGGACGCTGCCGTACAGCGCGATGCCGCCCCTCAGGCTCCCCGTGTGGGCGTCGTGGACCGTCTGGCGGTTGAACAGGCAGCTGCCGCAGCGGCGTCGGAGCCGCTCGAGGCCTATCAAAAGCGGCGCACGATGGAACTCGCCGCCATCCAGTCAGCCATCAGGGCGCTTCAGAAGCGCATCATCGACGGCGGGGAGTCACTGACCGCCGACGTCCGTGAACAGATCCTCGCGGAGATCCGGCAGCGGCAGGAGGAACTCTGGAAGGCGGAACAGGCGACTAAGGACGAGTTGAAGGCTCGCTCCGAACGCAGCAGGCCTCTGGTCGCCGACCACATCGCCAAGGTCGCGGCCAGACGCGGACTCGAGATCGTGCTCGATCGAAGCGACCCCGCGGTCCTGTGGATCAGCCCCGCCGTCGATGTGACCAACGACGTGATCGCCTCGATCCGGCAGACCGAATCCGCCAAGTAGTCCGGTCGTCATGTCGGACCGGAGCACTGACACGCCAACGGCTGACTATCCGGCTCGTTCCACGGAGGCCTCCTCTCGTCCGCTGCGCGTGGCGCTGGTCGTGGTCCTGGCGGTCGCGTGGGTCAACCTGCTCACGACGGGCCGCTGGGCCGAGGAGCCAGGAGCGCTTCACGGCTGGCGATTCCCCTGGTACCTGGCGTTTCTGGCCGCGGCCACAGCGGCCGCAGCCGCGTGGTTCGGCCGGTGGCGCGACCGGCCCATCGGCAACGGGTTTCCGATACTGGTGGCGGCCGGCGGGATCGCGCTCCTCACGTCCGCGTTCATCTCCGCATTCCCACCATCGACGTGGACGCACGTTCCCTTCTACGACGATTGGCCGGGTCTGGTGCAGTTGACCGCGAACGGGGTCGACCTGCTGACGCGCGGTGCGGTGGCCGGGTGGAACTGGGCCTTCCTCGGCGGCTACCACACCTCCTCCGACCTGAGCCAGAGTCTGGCGCTCACGGCCTACCTGCCCTTCCGGCTGTTCGGACCGGAGATCGGGTTTCACCTGCTGTTGGCGGTGTTCACGTTTCTCGTGCCGCTTGGGATCTATCTCGACATGCGGCTCCAAGGGAATCGGCGCGAGACGAGCCTGGCCGTGGGACTGGCCTGCCTGCTGACCGCGGGCTACTTCGCCACCATCATGCGCAGCGGCATGGCGAACTCGGTTGCCGGTGTCGGATTCGCCGGACTCGCGCTCGCGGGCAGCCACGCGGCACACCTCGGTCGGCGGTGGGGCGGCCCCCTCATGGTGGGGGCTCTGACCCTGATCCTGTACTCGCACGCGGCGTTCTTTCTCTACACCGCGGTGTTCCTCGGTCTGGAAGCGCTCTTCTACCGGAGCTGGCGGACGGCCGTGCGGTCGGGGGTGGCGCTCGGCATCGCCTTCGTCGGCGGTTCCCCCCTCCTGTGGGAGCTGTACCGGTATCCTGAGTTCTTCAGAACGAACAACCTGTACTGGGAGCCGCCGCCTGGATTCGATTGGGCAGGCTTCAGCCGCAACGTCTACTACGCGGCGGAAATCCTGGTGCAGCCCTGGCGCTGGTTCAACGACTACGTTGGGGCCGCGCACGTCTGGCTGGCGGCCGTCGTGGCCGTCGCGGTGAAGTGCCGGTCACGGGCGGGATTCTACGCGTGGGCGACGCTGGCAACCGTCGCCATGCTCCGCCTCAACACGCCCCAGCTCGGGATCATCCTCGCCCGCGAACTGTATCTGTACCCCCTGCTCCTGGCCCCGGCGCTGGCCGCGTTCGTCATCCGCCTGCCGAGAGCGGCGGCCGTGGCCGCCACACTCGTCCTGGGCTTCTTCGTGGCGGTACCGTTCGAGCCGGTGTGGCACGAGACAAGCGTCTCGGCGTTCAACGGTCCCCTCGTCGATCGGATCCACAACGCGCCAGGCGACATGGTGCTCATCGAGAACAGCCCCCACTGGAACATGATCGCCACACCTGGGCAACGCAGCGCGCGACCTCTGGTAAGCAGCCACTACGAGAGTCTTCTACCCGCTGCGACCGGGAAGCGCTTCTTCGCCCAGGCCCAGGACGGCTACCACCGCAGCACGTTCCGCGATCGCGTGCTGGCGGGAGGTGCCTACCGGGGCAGGGCGATCGCGGACACCCAGCCCGACACATTCGCCAGCGAGCTTCGCCGATGGGGCGTGACGCGCCTGTTTGTCTGGTCCGACCCGTCGACTCGCTACCTCGACGGCAGCGCGCTGTTCTCCCTGACGTGGCAGCAGGGGCCGTGGCGCGAGTACGAACTCGTCGACGCCGATCCACGGCAGGTCGTGGTCGAATCGGGCCGCGGCACGCTGGTGTCGTACGACGGGCTAAGCGGGACCATCGCCCTGGAGGACGTGAGGCGAGGCGCCGTGGTCGTCGTGCGCACCAACTACTTCCCAGCCTGGCGTGCGTCCGCCGGCGGCACTCCGGTAGAGCTGTTCAACGACAACGGGCAGCTGGCGTTCCTGACTCCTGCGGACGGCACCTATCAGGTGCACCTGGAGTACCCGAGCCGGGCGGGGTGGCTGTTCCTCGCGTGGCTGGTCGTGGGCGTCGGCGCGGTTGCCTTGTCGCTCGTCGGCCGCGGGCCCGGGCGCGCGCGTCACGTTCCGGCGGCCGCTGCCCAGATCTCGTAACGCTCCCAGGTTTCGACTTTGCGGTAACCGCCAGTCAGCCACGCCGTCAGACGGGGCTGGGCCATGAACCACCCGAACGAATCGATCTCGTTCGCGCCGGCGTCGTCCTTCTGCAGAACGATGAAGGCGGGACGCGTCGTCTCGAGATCCTCGATCAGTCCGTCAGGGCCGTAGCCCTCGGCGTCCTGCTGGAAGCCGACGACGAGCGGCATGCTCCAGAAGAACCTCGATGCGCTCGGTCTCCGGCTGTAGACGTACGCGGCGGACGAGAATCCAAACACGTAGACGTGCTGATTCGTACCGGTCCGCTTGCCGAGCCACTGGCCCAACTCCGCGACGTCCGGGGGCGAGTACTTGTCGCCGGGGCGGCCGGCGTAGCGGTTGAGGTACGTCGCGGCGTCGATACGGCCCGTGAGTCGGGACGCGTCCCAGAGTGTCGCCTCGACGGCCTTCGGGAAGGACACGACCCTGGCCACGGCGACGGCCGCCAGCAGGGCGGCCGGCAGCCAGACGCGCCAGGTGACCCGGGAACGCAGATCCTCCGCGGCGACCGCCGCGGTCAGCGCCAACACGGGCAGGGCCTGGAGGAAGTACTGCGGAAGACCCCGGCTTCCATTGATGGCGATCGCGACGCACGACAGCGCCGTCCACGCCAGGAGCGTGAGGCCGCGCGGATCCTTGACGCTTCGCACCAGCAGTACCAGCGAGCCTGCGCCGCCCAGCAGCCACAGGCCGTCCACTCGCGCGTGCTGCACGGGAAACGACAAGAGGTACGTCAGAAACGATGCGATCCCCGGGTAAGTTTCTCCTGAGTACCGGAGGTTGTACACGACCGTCGCGTCCCAGAAATCGCGCAGCGCGCCTCCGGCGGCGAACGCGAGGAGGACCAGCACCACCGGAATCGCGAGCCCGGTACCGGTGAGCATCGCGAGGGCGATTAGCCGGCGCAACGGCGACGGTGATCCCCAGGTCGTCTTCGCGTGGATCAGGTACGCCGTCCAGCCTGCGAGCAGGTAGAGAGCGGCGGGGTACTTGAACAGGGCGGCGGTACCGACGAGCGCGCCGCCGCCCACGAACAGCCAGGCGCGGCGCCGGCTCGACGCGCCCGCCGCACCGGCGTAGAGCAGACACAGCACGCTGGCGGCGACCAGCGCCGCGATGAAGACCTCGGCCTGGGCGCGGATCCGAACGCCTCCGAGCCGCGCAAACGCGGGATTGCCGAGGAGCAGGAAGAGGCCTGCCGCGAGCGGCCCGGCGGTTCGTGATGACGAGAACCATGGCGCCAACCGCATGAGCAGGAGCGCCGCGATGGCCGCCACAGCGAGATCCGCGAAGGCGACAACCCGCTCGTCTGACCAGAGCGCCCACATCGCCGCGTAGGCGAAATGCAGGCCCGGCGGTTTCTGATCCCATGCATCGCGATACGGCAGCCCGCCGTCCAGAATGACGGTGCCGATGTACGCATAGATACCCTGATCGGGACCCATCGGCTGCGCGATCGACGGCACCCTGACCAGCAGCAGCGCGACGAGCAGCACCCATACCGCGTGCTTCATGACGATCTTGCGGACGGCGTCCCTTCGAGCCGGTCATCCCCGAAGCCGAGACCTGCCAGCGCTCCAGGAAGCAGCAGCGGGAACAGCGGCGTGAAGATGCGGGACTCGATGACGGACGATATTGTGAGGCCGACGGCGAGCAGGAAGCAGGCTACCCCGAAGGCCCTGCCCATGTAGGACGACCAACCCGCCCGCCTGGCCCCGGCTGCGCCGAACGCCAGGAGAGGAATCGAGAGCACGAGCCACATGTAGCCGCTCACGCGCACGTACGGATCGTAGTTCGCCGGAAGCGGAACGAGCGCGGCCATATTCGCCGGGAGCATCCAGTATTCGTAGTGGGCAAGACCGCGCATCCACCTCAAACCGGCGTACATCGCGAACCAGGCGACACCGAAGGCCGAGACTCTCCAGAACATGGCCGTCGATCGGTCGGAAGCCAGCCGGTGCCAGGCCCACAGGACGAGGAGGAAGGCCGAGGTTTCGCGGTTCAGGGCGGCCAGCGCGAGCCACCCAGCGAACCACCCGTCGCGCCCCGCGACAATCGCCCAGCAGCCGGCGGTGAACAGGAGGAGCTCCACCATCGCGTCGGGATGCGCCCACGAGTTCGTGAACGTCAGCGGCAGGAGGGCCGCCAGCAGCGACGTGCCCGCGACACTCGTGCCCGGCGCGTACCACCGGCGCAGATACACGTGCGTGGCCACCAGGGATCCGTAGATCAGCAGCAGCCGCAGGGCGAGGAAGACAATCAGGTCCGGCGCCCCGGTGATCGCCTGTACTGCGTCAATCGCAAACGGGGCAAGCACCCGATACCGCCCTGGCGCGTCGGCTGTGCCATCGACCACCGCCGGCACGTACGTCGTCACGACGTAATCCGCAAAACGGCGCACGCGGTGGTCGGTGAAGCCAACGGCCA
>CAYZYG010000163.1:0-8139 GCA_964481395.1 uncultured Vicinamibacterales bacterium | reverse complement strand
GCCCGGACGACCCGGCCGCGGCGCCGCGCGTGAGGCTGATCTTCGACCCCGCCTGCATGGAAGGCGAATGGCCGCGTCGGCTGGGCGCTCCCGGCGGCGCCTACGGCTATCTGTCCGTGTTCACGGCCGCACTGGCCCTGGACGCGGTGGCCGGCGGGCTCGCTGATGGGGAACTGCAACTGGAGAGGGGGATCGAGCGCGGATTGCTCGGCATGCGCGCGTTGCGCGTGGTTGGACACGGCGCCGTGCATCAGGCCAATCCGGGCCTGCCCGCAGCGGGCCTCGCCGATCTGCTGGCGCGTCCCAGGGTGGAGGGAAACGCCTCGGTCGCCGGCGCGCAGCTGTCCCTCGCCCGCCTGGGTACGTTCGGACGAACGGATGTTCCCACGTCCGCCGCCGATGGCGCCTGGCGCATGCTCGAATCCACGGACCGCCAGCTGGCCGGTCACCCGCTCTTCGGAAAGGCGCACCGGGTGGCTCTGTTCGGCACGGTGGCGTTGGGCGACGTCCCCTACGCCCGGTTCGGGAAGATCTTCACCGCCGACCGCGCGGAGATCGAGGCACTGCGGAATCTCAAGCGACTCATGGACGAGTACAGCCTCTCGAGGTACGAGACCAAGCCGCTGTCGCTCGCGGTCTTCGGGCCCCCGGGTGCTGGAAAATCGTTCGGCATCAAGCAAATCGCGGAGACGGTCATCGAAGAGAAGCGCCGGGCGTTCCTCGAGTTCAATCTCTCGCAGTTCGACGATCCCGGCGACCTGATGGGCGCCTTCCACCAGGTGCGCGACAAGGTGCTCGAAGGCAAGCTCCCGGTCGTGTTCTGGGACGAGTTCGACTCGCAAGACTACCGCTGGCTGCAGTACCTGCTGGCCCCGATGCAGGACGGAAAGTTCCAGGAAGGCCAGATTACGCACCCGCTCGGGCCGTGCATCTTCGTGTTCGCTGGAGCCACGAGCTACACCTGCGAGAACTTCGGGCCTCCCGAGGAGCCCGCGTCAGGAGACGCCGCCGACCGCGAACGGCACCGCGCCAGCGTTGCCGGCTTCCGCCTCAAGAAGGGCCCGGACTTCAAGAGCCGCCTCCACGGGTTCCTGAACGTCTTCGGGCCGAACCCGCGCCAGCGATTCACGGGCTCCGCGTGGGAGGACGACCCGGCCGACGTGTGCTACCCGGTGAGGCGGGCCATCCTGCTCCGTTCGCTGCTGGGGCTGATGGACGAGAGGAACGGCGCAAAGCGCCTCCAGATCGACCAGGGCCTGCTGGGGGCGCTGCTCGACATCGACTACCGCCACGGATCGCGTTCGTTCGAGAAGATCGTGGTCACGCTCAAGCAGCACGACGGCGCCGGCCTCCGTCGCTCCGCCCTCCCGAGCGACGAGGTGCTCGCCATGAACGTGAACGACCTCGGCGCATTCAAGCGCCTGCTCGATCGAAAGGGCATCCTCCAGCCGCACGTGCAGCTCCTGGCCGCAGCGATGCACGCGCGGTGGACCGAATCGGCCGAACCCGGGAACATCTTCCGCAAGGCATTCGCGGATCTGCCGGCTGAGACCCGCGGCGACAACGTGGCCGCCGCGCTCCGGATCAGCGACATCCTGGCGCTCGCGGGGCTCGAGCTGGTTCCGACTGATGACCCGCGCCCTCACGTGGCAGGCGTGGACGCCGTGCTCACGAACCACCTCGAGACGCTCGCCGAAGAGGAGCATCGAGGATGGATGGAGGTCAGAATGAAGAACGGGTGGCGTCCCTGCGCCCGCACGGATGACGAGCGAGGCAGGCTGCAACAGCGAGCAGCGCGGCTGAGCGACTGTCTCGTGCCGTATGCCGATCTTCCGGACGTGGAACGCCAGAAGGATCGCGACACAATCCGCTGGTACCCGGAGGCGGCGGCACTCGCGGGCCTCAAGATCGTCGCCAGGGCGGGCGCGGCGCGGCCACCCGCATAGCCCGCGTCAACAGATGCCGGCGTTCGGACACGCTCGATGAGTGACGGCCACAGAGACACGCTGGGCGTTTGGTCTCGCTTCGTGGCCCGCGAAGGCCATCTCCTGAGGCACAGGCCCCACCTGCTCGTTCAACAGGCCGTCAACGGAGGGCCGGGCTCGCCGCCTTCCGCCGCGGCCGAGTTGCGCTGCCGAACCTCGCCCAGCCCGTGGATCGAATGGCGCAACAGACCCACGTCGCCCCCGGCACCGCGCCTGTCAGTCGGGTCCGGCTTCTGGTCGTTGACCGCTTGCGCGGTCTCCGGCGACGGACGGCGCATCGTCGCAGGATCCGACGACGGCTCGCTGCGGGAATGGGATGCTGACACCGGTCGGGAATGTCTGGTGCTCCGCGCCTACACCGACACGGTCCTCCGGTGCTGGTACTCGCAGCGCGAAGGCAGGATCATCTCGGTTGGACGGAATCGCGAGTCGGAAGGCCCCGGCTACCAAGTGAGGGTTAGGGACCGCGAGTCCGAACACGATCTCACGGTGGCCGGGGTGCGTGCCTACGCCGTCCTGAGCACGGACGAAGAAGACCTGGTGCTCGGCAAGGGCGCGGACAGCCCGCTCCGGGTCTGGAACCTCGTGCCGTTCACACACGTCCGCACGCTCACGACTGCCGGAGACGACTCGGTCGCGGGCGATCTTGCCCCATGCGGGGGCCTGATCGCCGCTGTCGGGCAGCGCGTCCAGGTCTGGGATCGGAACGCCTGGCAGCTCGTTGCCGCGCACCTGCATCCATTCGTCGAACTCAGGCACGGAGAGCCGACCGTCACCGTCTCCGCGTGCCGCTTCTCTCCAGACGCGACGGTCATCGCGTTGGCTGGAGGCATCGACGGCGACGCGGCGGTCCTCGTGCTGGACGCGCGGTCCGGCCGCGTGGAGTCGCGCGTGGACGTTCCCGGCCTCCGGATCCAGTCGGTGGCGTTCGATCGCAGCGGACGAATGCTGGCGATGGCGCTCAGCGACGGGACGCTCTCCGTGAGAGACCTGCCATCGGGCACGGAACGGCACAGGGTCCGGGGGCATGCGGCGGCAGTGCTCGACTGCGCGTTCGCCGCCGCGGGACCGGAACTCGTGTCGGCGTCCGCGGACGGGTGGCTGCGCGTGTGGCGTCTCGACGAGATGGACGCCCGTGCCGGCCGGACGTCGGGCGCGCTGGCCTGCGCTCCTGCACCGGACGGGCGGAGCCTCGCCGTCATTGCCGCCACGGAGCCGCCCGGTCTTGCGGTCCTGACGCAGGAGGCCGCCTCCGCCTCAACCTTCGAGGACGTTCGGTCCGAGGCGAGGCGCGGTGTGGCGTTCTTTCCGGACGGGGCGAGCCTCGTGACGGGATCGATGACGTGCGACGCGCTGGTCGTCGATCGCGACACATGCGCAATCGAACGGCAACTGGGCGGGCTGCTGACGGCGCCCGTCCGGGCCTGCGCCGTCTCGCCGGATGGCCGCTGGATTCTCGCGGGCAGCAGTTGGCCCGATCCGCTCCTCATGTGGGACGCGGCGTCGGGTGAAGCCGTGAGAGCGCTGAGCGGCGTGCGCGGCGGCGTCAACGCCTGCGTGTTCTCCCCTGACGGATCGCTTGCCGCCGCCTGCTGGGAGCACGGCCCCCCGAGCCTCCAGGTCTGGGCCCTGACGGGTCGACACGAAGCCCCCCGCGCTGGCGACTGTTTGGGGGAAGCGTCGGCGTGCGCCTTCTCGCCGGACGGCCTTCTCCTCGCCGCCTGCTCGCCGGACGAGATCGCTGTCTGGGACGTGCGGAGCGGCACGAGCGTCCGATCGTGGACGGGCGGCCGTCAGCACGGGAGCCGGCTGGCATTCTCCGCCGACGGCACGCTGCTCGTCCTGGCGGAGGGCACGACTCTGCGGGTCCTCGCCATCGAGGACGGCGGCGAGCGCGCGTACTTTCAGTGCGTGTCGTACGTGCATGCCCTGGCGTTGGGGTGTGCATCCGACTTGTGGGTCGGCACCACCGACCGGCTCCTCCGCCTCCGTCTGCACAACCTCGACACGGGCGACGCCGTGACGACAGCCGCGCGGTTCTACGACCGTGCTCGGCGTGCGTGGTCCGGTCGCCCGGCGGCGCGCTGTCGTCGGTGCGGCGCGCTGTTCGACGTGCCGGCGGGGATGATTGCTGCAATCCTCGGCATTGGCGCGGCGGCGGCTCCTGACGTCGAGCACCCGGTGGCGCTCGATCTCCCGTCCGAGGCATGGCACGACTCTGCACTGCACTCGAGTTGCCCGGCCTGCCGTCGGCCGCTCGTCTTCAACCCGTTCCTGTGCCAGACCCAGTGGGCCGAAGCCTGATGCCCGTCGGCACCCCGTTCACCGATGTTCGTTCGCCTGCCGCGCGCCGAGGCCAAGCGCATCGCGTTGCGCCGGTTCGAGGTCCGGAGCGTCGGAGCCGAGCCACATGAGCGCCCTTGTCGACTCCCGTTCCAGCTGGTCACGCCGCCACCCCGTCGCCGTGCGTGCATCCCGGCCGGGTGGGACGGGCGCGAGCAGCAGGGCGCGAAGCCGCGCGCGGTCGTCTCCGCCGGAGCCGGCTCCGCGCGCCGAAAGCTCCTCGATCCACCAGTCGAAAGGCTCCGGCGAATCGACGTACCCCGTGCAGAACAGTGAGAGCGATCGTTCCTGCTCCGCGGACAGGCCATCGGTCATGGCATCGGCCGGCATTAGACGCCCGCCCGACTCGCGTGCGATGTCGAGCGCGAGCAGCGCAAGCGCGATCCGCACCCACTCGCCCGTGTGGCGGGGGTCCTTGGTGCCCGCGCCGTAGGACGTGAACCCGATGATCTCGCCCGCGGCGGTGATCGCCAGCAACTGCCGGCCGAGCACACGGCCGAGCCTGTCCCGCACGTACAGTACGCGCTTGTTCACTTCGACCGCGGCGGACACCGCGGCGTGGGCGTTGAAGCGATCGGCGGAGAGGCACGTGCCGAACAGGCTGCCCATCTGGAGCACTTCCAGCGGATCGGTCGTCGCATATGCGGTGAGCGTGACGTCCGCCGTCTCTACCTCGCGCGAGTGGGGAGCGAGCCACGCCTCGGCGTCGACCTCGGCCGACACGAGGCGGGCCAGAAACATCTGGTTCGGCGGCAGCTCGCGAATCCAGGCGCGGTCACCCCGCGCTTCATGGCGCAACAGGCGCCGCAGTACGCGTCTGTTGTGGCTGACGCTCTCGAGCATGAGCAGCGCGTTGTCCCATGCCGGGTCGTCCGGCGCGACGCCGCTTCCACCAAGCGCGTCTCGCCATCGACGGCCGAGCTCGACCGACACGATGGCCTCGAGGGCGGCGAGACCCGCAAGCGCGCGGTGCTTCGGCAGGATCCTGGCCAGGGACCGGCGAAGCTCGCGGCGAAGCGCCTCAGGGTCTGCCAGCAGCGCGGCCAGCCGGTCCGTCCGTGCCTGCTCGGCCGGCGACAGTTCGCGCTGGCGCGCGCGCGCCTCGAGCGCCTCGTGTTCCCGGCGCATCGACGACTCGCGGTCGAGCATCCGCCGCAACGGCCCGGGAATGTCGTCGGAGTGCCCGGCCACGCGCCCGGCGCGATAGATCTCCTCGAGCATCAGCGCGTCGCCGACCGCGACCCACGGGGGCCAGCGCGGAACCGGCCCGACGATCCCATCGATCGGTGCGAACAGGCGTGACGGCCGCATCGCGGGGTCGAGGCGAGCCACCAGTCCCACGCGCTCCAGCAGGCGCAGGGCTCTCGCGGCCAGTTCAGTTCGGTCGAGCGCGGCAGATATCCAGTCCCGCGCCACCGCGTGTCTCGACAGCAGCAGAAAGCCGTCGGCTCCCCGCCACGCGCGGCGGCGGGAAGCTCGAGGCAGCCTCAAGAGCGTCAAGAGCCTCGGCACGAGCCCTTCAGAGAGCCGGACGATGAGCGCGTTGTGGTCGCCGGCGGCGCAGTTCCATTCCTGCCCGGCGGGGTAGATGGAGGGCCACCGGTCTGCCAGCACGCGGCCGAGCCGGACCGAGCCCTCAAAGCCCGCCGCGACCCAGCGCGCGCAGACATCGAGCGCGGCCAGCGCAATGAATGCCGCGTCGGCGACATCCACATCGGCCGGGATCCGCCGAAGAATCGCCACACCCGTGCCGTGCAGGCGGGGCAGAAGATCGCGCCACGCAACGGAGTCCGTCCCGGCCTCGGCTTTCGCCAGCAACTCGAGCACGCGGGCGATGCGGCGTCCGCCCGACGCCCGGGCCCGCCAGCAGGCAAGGCCGAAAGCGAGCAGGGCATCGCGCAGCGCGCGGTCCTCACACGAGAAGACGTCGTACGGGAGAGGGATGTCCGCCTCCGGTCCGGCCGGCGTCCAGTCGCGCTCGGCGGCCTCCACGAAGCGGAGCGCCGCGTCGAGACTCTCGGGGCGTTCGATCCACAGGTCCCGCCGCAGCACGCGATCGGTGGCGTCGGGTCCCCGCGAGAGCACGACCGGCAGCGCGCTGAGCAGGGTCCGCTTGCGGGAATCGGTCGCGCACGCCAGGCCCGCGGCCAGGCGCCCGGCGTGCGATTCAAGGCTCGCCGCGTGAGTCCGAGCGCTCTCCGCGTCCGAGGGCTCCCGTTGCGGCGAGGCGACGGCGAGCACGTCGTTCCAGAACGACGCCAACGGCACGAGCGGACGACAGGCCTCGAGCCAGGAGGCAAGCGCGTCGGCCGCCGACGCGGCACCCATCCTGCTCAAGCGGCTAGCCGCGGTGCCAATGGCGATTGCGCCTGCCGGGTCGCGCGGGCCTCCGGGCGGCGCCAGTTCCGCCAGGGTCGTCGGGCAGGTCTCGAACAGGGGGACGATTGACCGCCCGAGCGCGCGCGACGCCTCGCTCGACAGATGATCGACGTAGGGAACGCTGCTCTCGCCAAAGTACGGCTCGCCAATCCAACGGTTGACGAGCGCGGCCAGCGATCCTGGCGGGTCGAACATCGAGGCTGCGCGCGGGGTGACGGCAATCCCGTACACGCGCTCGAGTACGAGCTGACGGAAACGCTCTTCGACCTCGGTCGGGATCAAACGGGCGGCGGGCCCCGTGATTCCCCAGCTCATCCAGCGGAGCTGGAGGTAGTGGCCAGCCAATTCCCGGAGCAGCTGGTCGCGGCGGACCGGTTCGTGGCGGCCGGCCTCGACCACGACGGCGAGCCGGGCGAGTCCCATCATTTCGACTGCCGTCACGGGAGCTCCGTCGAAGACGCGCTCCTCGGCCCACGCCGCGGCCACATGGCTGTTCAACGCCGGCTGGGAGGCGGCCATCGCCGACACCGCGTCAGGGCCTACGTCCGAGGCGATCCGCGCTGCGGCGGAGGGGGGCCAGCGGTGCAGGAAGCCGCCGACCCTCGCCCAGGCGATCATGCCCGGAATGCATGAGCCGAGCTTCCGCCGCCGGCCCAGTGCGATCGCCGCCAGTGGGGCCGCCGCCGGGTCCTCTCGTGCGGCGCCCGCGGCCACCGAGGCCAGGATCGGCTCCGGCAGCGTCTCGGACGGAGGTTTGGCCATTCCCAGCCAGATCGTCCGCGCCTCGAGCGAGCAGCCGCGCGTGTCGCCCGCGCGCCAGCCTTCCACGCCGCCGAGCGCCAGCCGCCGGTCGCTCAACATCCGCCGCGCTCGTTCGCACCACGGCCCAACCGGGCCCACCAGCCGCGCGGCCGCCCGAGGGAACTTCGAGACGGCCTCGATGGCGCGGGCCGTCTGTGCGACGAGCTCTCGTGTGACCGCTTCGGCGCTGCGAAGCTCCACCAGGAGGCCAGGGTTCGCGTTGCGGCGGTGGCGTCCTCGTTCTTCCCCGTCCTGGGGCTGTTCCGGCCGCGATAGGCGGATGGCGTAGAGGCCCGCGTCGAACAGGGCGAGTCGATCCTGGAGGACGGCCTTCAGGGGGACGATTGCGCTGTTGATCCGTGTCAGTGTCTCAGGTTCGCCGGTCCAGAGGACCAGGTCGTCGCGCAGCCACTCGGTTTGCGAGACGAGGCGGCTCGCCAGCCGAACCCGCTGGTTCTTGTGTCGCGTGGCCCTGCCGGCCGTTGGCATCCGATCCGGATCGTGACGGTCCACGAGGTTCCTGCTCATCTGTGATCCTCGCCCGGATCGTCATTCCGGGGCCGAGCCCTTCGACCCTTGGACACATTCAGAGTCGTCCCGAGTCTGGCCGAGGGACGACGCGGCTCAGGGC
>CAYZYG010000162.1:0-8140 GCA_964481395.1 uncultured Vicinamibacterales bacterium | reverse complement strand
CCGGGAGCGGCCCGCGGCCAGCGGCTTCCGGGAGGAGACCTCGTCGTACGCCGCCCTTTCCCGCCGAAGCGCGAGGCGCGCCGACCGGGAAAGCGTGGGAGCGATCCGCTCCAGGAAATGGCATGCAGACCTTCGAGAACCGCCGCAAAACAGTCTTCGCCTGTGCATGGTCTGTCGATGAAGCCCACCCGAGACCTGGGGCCGCGTCTCTCCTCACGCCCCCCGCACGGCTTCGACTTCGGCCGTCGTCAGCGGTCGCGCCTTCCCCAGCCGACGGCAGCTATCGTCGCGGACGACGAAGTCCTCCTCGACCCGCATGCCGCCGAACGTGCGGTACGTCTCGAGGACGTCGTAGTTGATGAAGTCGGTGAACCGTCCCTCGGCGCGCCAGCGATCGATGAGTTCGGGGATGAAGTAGATCCCCGGTTCCACGGTGAACACGAACCCGGGCAGGAGCGGCCTCGCCAGGCGTAGGCTCTTGATCCCGAACATCGTCGACTTGGGCTGCCCTTCGTAGCCGACCCAGACTTCTCCAAGGTCCTCCATGTCGTGAACGTCGAGCCCCATCATGTGGCCGAGACCGCACTGGAAGAACATGGCGTGCGCGCCCTGCTCCACGGCCGCGTCGAGATCACCCTTCATCAAGCCCAGCCCCTTCAGACCCTCGGCGAGCGTGCGGCACGCCAGCAGGTGGATGTGCCTGAACGGCACGCCGGGCCTCAGCGCGTCCACGGCCGCCAGGTGCGCCGCCAGCACGACGTCGTAGATCTCCTTCTGGCGCGCAGTAAACGTCTGACTGACCGGGAATGTGCTGGTGAGATCGCCGGCGTAGCGCCCGGGAGACTCCGCGCCCGCATCCAGCAGGAACACCTGCCCGGCCTCGAGGGTATGGCCGTGGTAGTGGTTGTGCAGGGTCTCCCCGTGAATCGTGGCAATCACCGGAAACGACAACTGGCCCCCTGCGGCCAGCGCGATCTCGGTCACGCGCGCGGCGATGTCCGCTTCCTTGATGCCGGGCCTGGCCATAGCCAAGCCGGCCAGATGCATGTCGACGGTCGTATTGACGGCCGTCTCAATCTCACGGATCTCCTCGTCGCTCTTGACGGCCCGCATCTCAACCACGGCCCGGATCAGCGGGACGTCGGCTCTGGCCTTCGCCTCGTCGGGATGCACGCCGAGCAGCCGGAACAGCTTCAGCACGTTCTCGGGCCGGTACGGCGGGAGGAACCTGATGGCGCGGCCTGACGCCTGCGCGCGCGACAGCACGTCGGCCAGCGCGGCCGCCGGGGCCGTGCGTGAGATGCCGCCACGGGCGGCCTGTTCGGCGACGGTCGGGAGCACCCCCGTCCAGACGATGTCGTCGAGGGTGAGATCGTTGGCGTAGGCGGTGGTCGTCCCGGCGTCAAGGTCCATCACCGCCGCCCAGCCGGGCTGATCGACGCCGATGAAGTACAGGAACGTGCTGTCCTGGCGGAAGTGGAATGTGTTGTCGGCGTAGTTCATCGGGCTCTCGTCGTTGCCGAGGAGGAGCACGATTCCGGTCTGCAGGTGCGACTGCAGGGCGGCGCGGCGTGTCACGTAGGCGTCGGGACTGAACATGGGCGCTCCAGTCATGCGGAGGAAGACGTTCGCTGGCGACGGGAGATTGTACGGGTCTCCGGCGGCGGCGGTCAAAGTCGAGGCCCGCGATACACACCGGCCCTCTCGCATGGCATGATGTGGCAGCTGTACGACCATGCAGGGTTTCCCCGACCCGACCCCGCTCGAGAACGGCCTCACCTGGACCGCCGAATACCGCGGCCATGACTGGGCGCGCAAGGCGTGCTTCTACTTCATCATCACGCTCCGGCGCGGAGCCGAAACGGTCGGACGCGTGAACGTCGAGGTCGGCGATTACGCGTACGGAGACCCGACCTGCAGACTGACGCCGGCGGAGATCCTGCTCAAACTCCGTCGAGATCTGCACGATCTGGCGCTGGCAGGCGAATCGAACACGGAGGCGCTCCTGTGAGACCCGGCTCGCCTCACGCGGCGGGAGGCCCGTGCCGTCAACGCTGACCCGGTGCGCGAACGGCCGTCTGTCCTGTGAGGGGCAGTACGCCGAGGCCTCTGAGCTGTACACGCTGGTGGATGACCTGCAGCGGCTCTTCCGCCTCGCGGACGTGTCGCTGCCGCGCGTGGGATTGGACGCCATCGTCATCGAAGGCACCATCGACGGGCAGCCGGTCGTCATCGGCTACGACAATTGGAGCGGCTGCTACGTGATGGCCATGAGCGAGGCCGCGGATGCCATCGTCTCGGACATCGCCGCTCATTATTCCTCTTTGCCCGCAGGGGCTCCGCCAGCACAGGAGACGCCGCCTGCCGGGAAAACACCGGCCCCGGCCGGTGGCGAGAAGCGAAGGAAGGCCGTTCAGGCGACTCGACCGACCCGGAAACCGACGGGAGTGAAGCCACC
Organism: uncultured Vicinamibacterales bacterium; assembly: GCA_964481395.1. Taxonomy (GTDB): domain Bacteria; phylum Acidobacteriota; class Vicinamibacteria; order Vicinamibacterales; family JAKQTR01; genus JBFMFH01. Next base: position 5,682 of record CAYZYG010000162.1, on the reverse strand, counting down.
GCACGAGGCCCTTCGGGAGGCTGCGCTCTTCAAGCGCACATCGGGCGATGCCGAGCATCGCGAAGAACTGGTCCGCGCCCTCATCGACTCGAAGCGCACCTGCCGGGCGGACCCGGAGAAGCGCCGGTTCAGGCGCGCGGTGCTGGGCGCGCTGGCCGGAATCGCGCGCGCGCACGCGGACGCGGTTCTGGCCGTGCTCAACCTCGACCTCATCCTCAACGCCATCTCGAGAACGTCGTACGAAGACATCACCGGGTACCACCACGCCTTCGACGTCGAGGCCCTGCTCCGGACGATTCAGGCCAGCGCCTCGGTCGAAGAGCTCCTGAAGACACTCGTGGCCGGGACGGGGAGGGGGTACAGGAAGCGACCGCGATGACGCCGCGGCGCCGCCCCACTGCGTGAAACGCCCCTCCACGACCGAAGCGATTTCGGCTATGCTGGCGCGTGCGCCCTCGTCGCGCACCGCGGCCGGGCTGCCTGTCCCCTCTGGAGTGGGACGAGCGAATGTCGCCCCTCACTGAGCCCGGCGCCCTCGTTTACTGCGAGGGCGCATTCAGGTCGACCAACGGCAAGACGGCCCACGGGCTCGTCCGGTTCACGACGCGCTATCGGGTCCTGTCGGTCATCGACTCCTCCTGTGCCGGACGTGACGCCGGTGACGTCCTCGACGGCATCCATCGCAGCATCCCGATTCACGCATCGGTGGCCGATGCGATCCAGCACGCGCGCAGCGTCGGCAGAGCGGCCACCCACCTGGTCATCGGCCTCGCGCCCGACGGCGGCGGCCTGAGCCCGCGCGCCCGGGCCGATGTGCTCGTCGCCGTTACGCTCGGGCTGAACGTCGATGCGGCGCTCCACGACTTCCTGGCGGATGACCCCGACATCGCGGCGGCCGCAGCACGGCGGGGCGTGACGCTGCGGGACTTCCGGAAGCCCCCGCCCCGGGAGCAGCGGCATTTCTTCTCGGGCAAAATCAACGAGGTCGGCGCGTTCAAGGTGGCGGTGCTGGGCACCGACTCGGCCGTGGGCAAACGCACGACCGCCTGGATGCTCACCCAGGCGCTCGAACGCGAGGGCATCTCGGCCGAGATGGTCGGTACGGGACAGACCGCCTTCTTGCAGGGCGCCCGGTACGGGCTGCTGCTCGACGTGACCACGAACGACTTCCTGTCCGGCGAGATCGAGCACGCCGTCTGGTCTGCGTGGACCGATCGCCATCCTGACGTCATCGTGGTCGAAGGACAGGGCAGCCTGCTCAACCCGGCGTATCCGAGCGGATACGAACTGCTGGCCGCCGGACGGCCGGATGCGGTGATCCTGCAGCACGCGCCCGCTCGCGTCGACTACGACGGATTCCCGGGGTATCCCATCCAGCCGCTGGGCTACCAGATCCGCGCGGTCGAGATCATCAGTGGCAAGCCCGTCGTCGCCGTCGCCATCAACCACGAGGGCCTGTCGACGGACGAGATCCCCGCCATGTGCCGGGCGATCACTCGGGTGACGGGAGTCCCGGCCTGCGATGTGCTGATCGACGGCCCGGCGCAACTCGTGGAGGTGGTGCGCCGCCGTCTCGCGTCAAGGGCCCCGTCGAAGCCGGGCGATGTCTGACCCTCCCCGACGCCTCGCGGTTCGGTCCCGGGAGACCGTCGACGGCCTGGCCTTGGGCATCGACGGCCGCGAGTTCGCCATCACGTTTCCGCCGGAGATCTGGGAACGCGCGACGCCCACGCTTCGCCAGGCCCTGCGCGAGCACCTCGTCTTCGGAAACGCGCACGTGCTGCCCCTCCTGCTCGGCGCGGACGGCATCGACTTCGACGTGCCGCCGCCGGTGCACGCCAGCGCACTCGTGCACAATCAGTTGCTCGACCTCACCGCGTGCGAGCACATCGACGGCGTGGCACCGGCGTCGTACCTGCGTGCCTTTCACAACCTCGATCTCCGCTTCGCTCCCGGCGAGGGGGCGCTGCCAGCGCCTGCCGACTGGCCGCAGCCGGATGAACGGGCGCCCACCTGCATCGTGCCGTTTTCGTTCGGCAAGGAAAGCCTTGTCACCGTCGGCCTGTGCCTCGAACTCGGGATCCGGCCGGTGCTGGTCTACGTGCAGGAGCCGGCGCACCCGCACGAGGAGGCCTTCAAGCGGCGCGCCCTCGAGGCAATCGGCCGCGAGTTCGGCGTGCCGGTCCACTTCGTCGGCAACGAACCGGGCCTCTTCCGCTACGGACGGGCCTTCGAGGGCGTCCGGCCCACCGAACTCGGGTGGGGCACCCAGACGACGCTGCTGGCGCTCATGATGGTGCCCTTCGCCCAGGCGTACGGGGCGCAGAGTATCTGGTTCGGCAACGAGCACGCCAACAACGAGACGGGGTTGAGGGACGGCTGGGTCGTGCACTATTCGGTGGACCAGTCGAGCGCGTGGACCCGCCAGCAGAACAGCCTGATCCGGGCGTTGACGGGTGGCCGGACCCGCGTCGAGAGCAGCCTGGAGTCGCTGGAGGAAATCCACATCTTCCACATGCTGCACCGCCGTTATCCGCGGCTGGCCCGATTCCAGTTTTCGTGCAGCGCCGAGCAGCCCCTGGTCCAGGACTCGCCGTGGTGCCACCGCTGCCACAAGTGTGCCCGCATGTACCTGTTCGCCAGCGGCTGCGGCCTGGATCCCGCGGCGCTGGGATTCCGCGCGGACCTGCTCGACGGGCCGGACCTGTTCCCGCACTATTTCGGGCCGACCTACAAGTCGGGCTTCCGGCTCGAGCTGGACTTCGCCTTCTACCTGCTCTATCTGAGGGGCGCTCCGACGCCGCTCCGGGCCCGGTTCGAACGCGACACGCTGCCGACACTGGCGTCGTGGACGTGGTTCCGTCACGAGTTCACGACGATCAGACCGGCCCTGAATCTTCCTGAACGTTACCGGGACCGGATGCTCGCGATCTTCGACGAGGCGATGGCGTCGTTCCGGACCATACTGCCGGACGCGCCATGAGCGGCGCCCGCCCCAGAGTCGGCGCCTTCCTGTGGGCGATCGACCCGCTGTTCCTCCCGCGGTCCCGATCGTTCGACGTCTGCTATCTCGCGGGAGAGGGGACGCCCGACGAACGCTGGGGCAAGAGGTTTCTGGATCCTCGCCGCATGGCGACATACCGCGTGTCACCCGCCTGCGCCGTGCCCTACCCGGCGCTGGACACCGAATCGAGCCTGCGCGACACCGACCTCACGCAGGTCGTCAGGCGCGAGCGCCTGGACGCGCTGCTCCTGACCAATCGCGGTACGCCCTTCATCCGTGCATGGGGACGCCGCCACGGAGTGGCGCTCATCGCGACCGGAGCCGCGCACCAGCGCCGCTTCGAGCACAAGCTCCGCTTCAGCCGCTTCCTGGACGACCACGGGTTCCCGCAGCCGCCCACGACGGTCTGGCGCGTGGGGCGGCCGCTGCTGCCCGGGCGAGGGCCCAGCGTCATCCAAGATCCGGAGAGCGCCAACAGTGAAGGGACCTTCTTCGTGCGCGCCCCCGCCGGCATCGACGCGCTGGTGCGGCGGGGCGTGCTGCGGCGGGGGCAGGACTACCTGATGCGGCCGCTCGTCCAAGGCACGCCCTTGGGCGTCACCATCGTCATCGAACCGGGGCGCATCGGCCTCTCGGCCGTCCGCCGGCAGTGCTTCGAGGGCGCCGGTGAAGCCGGCCCCGGCCGCTTCACGGGCATCCAGTGGATCGCCTCGCGCGCGCTCGCGGCGCAGTCACGCCGGGACATCGACCGGGTGTTCCTGCGCCTGGGAGAGCGGCTCCACGCAGAGCGGTTCGTCGGCTACGCGAGCATCGACTTCGTGCTCGACCGCGCCGGGCGCGTCCACCTCCTCGAGTGCAATCCGCGCCTGGGGTCGGCAACGACGCAGATGTGGCAGCGATTGGAGCTGACGGGAGGCGTCGCGACAGCCGTGTCGTTCGTGCGAGCGTGCCTGAAGAGGCAAGCGTGGTCACCGCGCCCCGCCTGCGTCGGACTGCCCGCGTCGACCTTCACCGGGGCATGCTACGAGATGTCGGCCGCCCCACGCGCCGGCGGCGCCGTGCGGATCGGGCGCGTGCCGGCCGTCGGACGGTATCGACTCGAGGGCCGGAGCACCCGATTCCTGACTCCCGACGTCCGCACCGTCTCAGAGGATCCGCGCGAGTTCATGTTCTGCTGCGGCGCCAGTCCCGGAGACACCTTCCGCTCACCGGCGACGATTGGCTTCCTCTACACGAACTTCCCGCTGTACTCGAGTCGAGGTACGCTCACGGCAGCGGGCCAGATGCTGGTCCGCGACTTCTCGCTCACGGTCCGGTCCGATGGATGAGTTGATCGGGCGTGCCCGCACACTTCTGGGTCAGCCGGGTCCGCCCGCGGCCGGCGGCGAGGAAGCCGCCATCGAGTCGTTCCTCCGGGGACCGGTCCACGACGCGCTCCTGGCGCTGGCCACCCGCCACCAGACGCCCTTCTACGTGTTCGACAGGCCCGCGCTGACGTCAGCGATCACGGCGTTCCAGGAAGCCTTCAGCCGCGAGATCCCGGGCGTGCAGATCTTCTACGCGATGAAGGCCAACCCCCATCCTGAGCTGCTCCGGGCGGTCCTCGCCAACGGGTTCGGGCTGGACGTCTCGAGCGGCAAGGAACTGCGGCTGGCTGTCGAACTGGGCGCCGCGGCCTTCGTCTTCACCGGCCCCGGCAAGACCGTTGACGATCTGCGACTGGCCGCCGCTCACGCCGACCGCGTCATCGTCCATCTCGACAGCGAGCGGGAACTGGAACGGGCAGTGGCGGCGGCGCGAGCCGTTGGTCGGCCGCTTCGCCTGGGCGTCCGCGTAACGGCCGCTCATGGCGGGGAGTGGTCCCGCTTCGGGATTCCTCTCGATCGGCTGCCCGCGTTGTGGCGGCAGGCAGCAAGGTACCCGGAAGTGCAGCTGCAGGGAATCCAGTTCCACACCAGCTGGAATGAGACGGCCGAACCATACTGCCAGGCCCTCGAATCCATCGCCGGCTGCCTGCGGAACGGCTTCACGCCGGACCAGTGCCGGCAGGTGAGGTTCGTGGACGTTGGCGGAGGGTTCTGGCCGCAGGGGCGGGACGGCGTCTACCCATGGGCGACACCGGCCGGTGAGCTTCGTTCATTGCTGGGCGACCGGCCCGCTCCGACAGGACATGCCACCGTGCTGTCGCCTTCTGTGTCAGAGTACGCGGCGCGCATCCGGAAGGTGATCGATCACCGCCTGCGTCCCCTTCTGCCGGAGTGCCGCTACTTCGTCGAGCCCGGCCGCATCATCTGCAACGACGCGATGCACGTCCTGCTGCGGGTAGTCGAGGTGAAGCGGCCGGGCGAGGCCGTTCTCGATGGGGGCTACAACATCCTCGGCTGGGAGAAGCTCCGCAACACCCACGCGCCGCTGGTGAACCTCACCAGGCCCTCCTCGCGCGAGATCCCTTTCGCAATGTACGGCTCGTTGTGCCAGGCGGACGATGTGTGGGGGTACTTCTGCTACGCGGAACGGATCGAGGAAGGCGACGTGATTGCCGTGCCGTTCCAGGGCGCGTATACGTACGCGCTGCGCCACGACTTCATCCGCTCCGTGCCGACCGTGTACGGACTGCCCCTGCCGGAGGCCGCTGTCGATCCAGCCGACACCGGCCACTGGCAGGGTTCATGACTCGC
>CAYZYG010000161.1:0-8434 GCA_964481395.1 uncultured Vicinamibacterales bacterium | reverse complement strand
GGGGCGCAGCGGAACCCGGAATCCAGCCTGGATTCCCGCTTCCGCGGGAATGACGTCACAGGATCACAGCCCTGTCTACCCCGACCGCAGGCCGCGGCCCTACCCGTCGGGGAACCGCTCGAGCGCCATCCGGTAGTCCTCGAGCAGTTCGTAGACGCCGCCGTAGACGGTCGTCTTCTCCTCGCCGGTGCCGGTCGCCGTCACGGCCACGTGCGTGCACTTGGCTTCGAGAAAACCGAAGTCCGTCAGCGTCGAGTACACCTCGTCCCAGCGCTCGGCCTGCATCTGATGGTACGGCAGCTCGGAGAGGGCCCGGACGCAGTTGGCGCTCCACGTGTCGTCGCCATCCGGGTCAGCCTTTGCGCGGAAGTATGCGGCGACCGCCCCGTGTGCGGCGAGCACGTCCTCGCGGGACGACAGGTAGCGCACGGCGACCGCCTCGCGGAACTGGCCGTGGAAGAAGTCGACGAGCTCCCCGCGCTGCATCAGGTAGGGGCGCAGCAGACGCTGGAGAGCGGCGACATTGCCCAGCGGGTCAGCCGGCACACCTCGCGCGGCGTCTCCCGGGGCGACAAGATCGGCCAGCTCCGCCTGCGACATGCCGAAGCGGCCAACAGCGAGGTACGACGCGAAATGCCGGACCAGGGCCGGCCCGGTGAGGCCGCCCGCGGCATCGCGGAACCCCGGATCGTGCTCCAGACGGTCCAGGATCCAGGCGAAGAGCGGCTGAACGAGCTCCGGTAGGGCGCGGATTCGCTCGGTGATCTCCTCGTAGGTGCCCAGCGTCCGCAGCTCCTCCAGCGCGGTCAGCAGGTAGAGCGGCACTCCCGAGTCGCGCTTCGCGAGCAACGCGCGACGCTGATCGGCATCGAGCGTCTTCCGGTAGCGCTCGAGGTAGGCCTCCATGATGGCCGTGGCGTCGGACTCCACCAGCGGGTCGAGCACGATCTCAAGCGGCGGAACGCGCCGGCTGCGTAGCCTTTCCAAGACTGGCCCCGGAAGCGCGCTCAGAACCATCCGTGCGCCCTCGGGCAGGGCGTCCGGCAGCCACCGCATGTCCTGCGCACCGAAGGCCGGGTCGAGCTGGTTGATCGCGTCAATCAGGATCACCACCTGCCGCACCGCGGTGGCTTTGGACAGCAGTACCGGAAACGCCTCCCTCAACTTCTCGAACTCGTCCGGGATCTCGTCGGAGATGCCAGCCGCCGACGCGACCTCGCGGCAGATGCGTCGGAGCATCAGCCGCACATTCGTGGATGCCGCGCTCGCTCCGACGAAGTGCGAGATCAGCAGCCTGCCGGCCGGGCTGGAGCCGGCCGAGAGATCCCGCGAGAAGCGGCCCAGGAGGGCCGATTTCCCCGAGCCCGGATCGCCGACGATGCAGAGTATCCCGCTCCCCCCGCGTCCGGCCGCATGCGTGTTGAGCTGGCGGAACACCGGCTCGCGGCTGCCGACCACGTAGCGCTCGACCCGCTCCTCCACGAATGCATCCATGGCCAAGCGTTCCTCGGCGAGCGGATCCAGCGCCTCGGCCGCATCCGTGCCGAACTCGGCGTCCACGCTCGCCAGGATGTCGGCGTACACGCGTCCGCCGAACGCGTCGAGGTGGGTGATCCGCCCCGTCGCGTCATCCCAGGAGCAGGGATACACGAACACCGGCAGCGGCGCCTCCCGGGTTTCGCCCGGCGACGGAACAGTCAAGGCTGTCGCGCTGGCGATATGGGCCTTCAGCGACTCGAGCGCCGCGGCCGGGCGTGTCCCTTCCGCTTCGCGGTAGTCGGCCGCTCGCGGCATCGGGATCGACGCCGTCACGGCAGGGTCCCGGAAGTAGAAGTAGCGGAACGCCGGCTGATCGAGCCGGTCGAGCGCGGCGTAGTGGATCTCGGACGCGGTGATGGACCGGTCGGCGGCCGCCTGGCCCGGCGGCGCGGGCGGCACCCACCCATAGCGCCCGCCGAGCATGCACAAGAAGCGCGGCTGGCAGCGGTCGATCTCGTCCATGCAGAGATCGAAGGCGTCCTGGTCGCGCGTCACGCCCCAGCGCAGGTCGACGTCCACCAGATGAATCCGCCGACGCAGCAGTGTCTCGCGTAATCGCGGGAACACGAAGCGCACCAGGTGGTCGCGCTCGGCCTGCATGTCGCGGAAGGTCGACGAAATGAAGACCCTTACTGTTCTCCAGCCTTCAGCCATCGCCCGCCTCCGACCTGGTCTCGGCGGCCCCGCGGATCACGTGCGCTCGTGCTTCGGGCGGCTCCTCGACATCTGCAGTGGCCGCCGGGCCCTCTGGCCTGGGCCAGCGCCCGACCGGCGGCTTGAGCGTAGCGCAACGAACGCGGCCTCGCAACACCGGTTCACGATGAGGTGTGCGCGGGTGGCGCTGGGATACAATGCCGGCGCGAACAGGTGAGAGTGGAGTCCGGAAGCGATCCTCCCGCGCGGCTCACCTATCCTGCCGGGTGCCCGGAGTGGCCCGTGGTGTCACCAAGCGAGATTGCCATCGCCGACTGGGACTGGGATCTCGCCTACATGGGTGTGTACCTGCGCCTTGAGATCTGCAACCGCTCGCGGTACCTCGTGCGCGAAGCGACGTTACGCATCGAGGGGCAGGGGCGAGGCGGCCTTGGCGTCGTGACATCCCGTCTTGTCCATATGGGACCACTGTTTCCTGGAGTCCGCGTCCACGAGGAAGTCGGGGTAAGTGCCCAAGGGGGTATCGGCGGGATCGGGATCGAAACCCTGGCGGCGCACGCGGTTGGATTAACGCCGCCCGCGCTGTTGATGCCGGCGCACGAGTACACCGGCCTGGTCGCTGAGATCGCAGAAGTCGCGTGCGGCGGCGAGGTTCCAGACTTGAGAGTGCCGGCTGGTGGCGGCGCGATGACCTCCGGCAAGTCGATTCGTGTGCGCGTTCGCAACGACGGCCCGCTGACCGTCCACCGCACGCGGATCAGACTCCGGTACTTCGACGTCGCAGACGACGGCGACGAGAGTCCGGACTCCCCCAGCCTGCGACAGGTGGCCGAATGGCACCTGGACGTTCCCGCGCGCGATTGGAATCCGCACTGTCTGTCCGGCCAGCCTCGCGCCGTATGCACGCCGGCGCCGCCGTTGCCTCCCGGCGGAACCTACGCGTTCACCTTGGTCCACTACGGTGGGGGACCGCACGAATGGGCCGGCACGTCCGGGAGCACGCGCGTCGATGTGTTGGGCGTCAGGGTGGACCGTTAGCGACCCGGGGCCGACGATCGCTCGTGTGGCAGACCTCAACCCGGCAGTGTGATCGTCTGACCCGCCATCCGATCGAGGGCAGGAACCAGCGGCTGGATCACCTGCTTCTGTGTGCCGGACACCCACTGCTCCAGGTTGCGCGAGGCTGGCTCGAAGCCGACCCACCAGGCGTCTCCCTCGATCTCGCCCACGAGCTTGAGCGGGCCCACCACGGCACCGCCCCGCCTCACGGCAATCATCGGCACCTCGACGCCCTGGCCCAGGCGAACGGTCTCGTGCGCTCCCCGGTCGATCAACTCAATCCCCGAAGCGGCTGCCCCCACGACCGGGAGCGAGCATGAGGCGACGGCGCGAAGCGCCAGGTACGCGTTCTGGCGCCGGTCTGTTTCGACCCGGTCGAGGGCCTGGAACCGGATGGCGATGCAGTTGTTCGGGTCGATCAACGCGTACTCCAGCTCGAACCGCAATCCCTGGACGCCGGCTGCGCGGCACGCCGCGGCCAACTCCGGCGACGCCTGCCACCTGGGCGCCGTGCACCGCATCCCAACCAACCGCCAGGCGCGCAGCCGATCGACGAGCAGGCCCACGGCGGCACCGAGGGCTCCGCTCGCGACCGCCGCCAACAGGCGATCCACAGGCAGTAACGGACCCAGGAAATAGCCTGCGGCGGTCATCAGGATGACCCCGAGCAGCGGCAGCCCCCACGCGACAGGGAGCGAGGACACGGAAGACCGGCTGGCCGACCCGACAATCAGCCTGCCCGGTCCAGCGGACACCCCGCCGGCTGCCCCCTCGAGAGCGGCCGTGCCCACGGCCGACGTGCCGGCCGCAATCGCCTTGCGCAGGTTGTCCACGGCAGCGATGACATCGGAGTCGTCGGGGTTGGCGGCCACGTACTCTTCGACAAGTGGCAGGGCCTGCTCGGCGACGAACAGGCACTCGTGAAGGTCCTCCCGTCCAGCCCGCGCCATGGCCATGCCGCACACTCCGCACGCCTGAACAGCAAGTGCCGCATACGTCGCCACGGCGAAGCGGTGGTCGTCGCGAGGCACCCGCAGTTGCCGACGGTTGAGGAGCAGCAGTTGCAGGATCGACGCCGAGGCGGCGTACCGGCCTGGATCCCTGGCGGGGTCGGCGTCGTACCCTGTCTTGGCGAGCGACAGCATCGCCATGTGCCACCCGTGTCCGCGTTCGCGCAGTTCACGGATGCGTGGCCGCTGCACACGGAGGATGGGGTTCGACGAGTTGAGCTTCTCGAGGCGTTCGGCCCAGCCCTCGTATTCATCGAACGACAACGAGAGCAGCATCGAATTCTCGCACGCGTCGGCCTCGAGTTGGTTGGGAGCGTAGGGCCGCAAAAGACCATCACTCGTTCTCCGGCCGGCAAGAGCCTGCTGATACGCTTCGCGCGCGCCCTTGCCATCCCCCACGTACATCTGCAGCAACGCTCCGAGGTTGTAGGCGAAATACAGAGTGTGTTCCGGGAATCGCGTCAGCCCTTCGCCATAGAGCGTGAGCGCCGTCAGCAGACGTCCCCCCGAAACCGCTGCCTCAGCCGCATCCGTCAACTCGCTGTAGTTCACGATCGACCTCCTGTTCCTCGGAACGCAGAACCAGCACCAACTCCCTCCCCATGACGGCGACCACCTCGTCCTCGACAGGGATGGCTTCGGCCAAGGCTGTGAATGGCAAGGATCCCGCTAACGTCGCGACGGGAGCAAACGTATCGGCGTCGAGGCAGTGCACTGCTCCGTCAGTGTCCAGGACGAAGCACCGGTGCCCTGTGGCGCTCAAGGCGGCCGACTCGCACCCGGCAAGGATGCTCGGCAGCACATGCTCCCGCTCGCGGGCCGCCAGCACATCCTGGAGCGAGCCGACTTTCGCTACGGCGTATCCATGGGCTCGACCCTGCCAGATGGTGATCAGCCGCCCCCGCTGCCCGTCCCAGACGACGGCCCGCAGGATGCCGTCTGCCGCGACGTACTCCCGGGTACCCAGTCGTTCGAGAGCGTGCCCCCGGGGCCGGAAGAAGACCTGCAGATGCACCGGGTCGGCGCCCGAGCCGGCGTTGGTGGCCACACGCGTCCCGCTCCACACCACCAGCGACTCCCACGCCGACACGTGCGGCGGCGCTTGAATGTCGGACGACACGACGGCCGCCTCTCTGCAGACCCCATGGCCGTCGAGCGAGTAGATGCGACCGTCGACGTCGGCAATCCAGAAGGGCCCGGTCGGAGTTCCGGCTGCCGAAACAGCGCCGGACGGCAGCTCGCACGTGACCGAATCGCCTGTCGCCAGATCGAGCAACTCCGAGACGTCGTCATGCGCCGCCAAGACCTTCCCGCCCCCGTCGGCGGCGAACAGATAGCCCACCTCGCGCCGGTCCGGCCTCGCGCCGATTCGGCCTGAATGCCGGCTCCCGGCGAGATCCCAGGTCCGTCGGGCTGCCGCGTCGATGACCGTCCATTGCATCGCTTGCGTGGCCAAAGCGGTGCTGCGTCCCCGCATAAGCGCAGCCGCTTGCACGGCCGGTCCGTGTCGGCTGTCGGTACCAGCGCAGAACGAGATACCGATCGCGGGAGTGAGCACCACTCCCTCACCATCCTCGTTCAGCGCGATGCTTCGGGGACGCGAAAGAGACAGCCCCGGTGCAAGCAGGGGCTCGGCGTGCTCGTCCGGAGGCTTCCAGCGGTACAAGCGCCCGTCGGTGGTGGCGCACCACAACCAGGGCCCCCGCGCCGCGAGGCAGGCACCAGGCGCGTCCAGGGCCAGTTCGTGGCGAACCTCCAACGACGCCTGAAGCGAGTAGATACGCAGACGCCGGTCGCTGAAGGCGATAGCGATAGCATCAGGACCCCACGCGACTATTGCTCCGGCATCTTTGGCATCCGTGTTGACCGCGGTTTGCGTCGCACCTCTGTCCGCGACGAGGACGACACCGAGGTTGCCGGCACGTCGCCAGGCGAGAACCGCAGCATCGCCAGCCACCGCTACCCCGGCGAGCTCCGCGTCGAGGCAGCCCTGAGGCCGCTTGCTCCTCCGCGTGATCTCGCCGGAGGCCGCGTCACACGCGACGGCATCACCGGTCTCGTCCTGCCGCCACACGTCCGCGCCCGAAAACGAGATGGACGGGGCCTCGTATTCCGGTACCAGGAATCGCGCGGACCAAGCGAGCCGAGCCTGTCCGCCGCTGCTGGCGAACGGGCCGGTCTCCATCACGTCGAAGTCTCCGGATTCGTACGCGACCGCGACGAACCGTCCGTCATCGGAGCAGCCGAGCTGCAGCGGCCGCTCGCGGCGGATGTCCAGCGGTGGATCGAGACGGCGGCCACGTCGCAAATCCACTCGCCCCAGCGAGCCGAGCCGTTCTGTGATGTATGCGGCCGCCGCCAGCGGCGCAAGTGCGCACGCTGTCGCGACGGGAAACGTCATCGAGGCGACCGCCTCGATCCGGCCTGCGGGTGGGCCCACGGGTGGCGGGGTCCACTGCGGCATGGCCCGAATCCACGGCCGCACCCTCGTGCCGCTGGCCAGCCGATGATCGCATCGGCGCCGAAGCGGCGGCGGACCCTCCAGGTGGCACAACGCGAACAGCAGGTTATAGCAGCTCTCCAACCGCTGCCCGTGCTTGGTCAGGAATTCCCGCCACTCCTGGAGCTCGCGACGGGCACCCGGTGGTGGCGCGTGCCTTGGCGCTGGTGATCCCGCCGTGCGCGGCGATTCCGCCATGGGCATTCCTCTTTGAGCCGAACACGGACTTCCTCGCGTCGCGCGAGTCCTTGCACGTTTCACGAGGAGACCGACAACGCACCGGGCGGGGGTGCCCGAACCACGCCGATTATGTCACCGCCAGGAGGAGGAAGAACGGGCATCGCAGAGTCCGCGTCGCACGGGACCGGACAGCGACCGACCGGTTCGCCGCGATGCACGATATCCCTTCGTCACCGGAGCAGTCGTACGGCCAGTGCCGGGCGCGGGGCTTCCCGCAGGAGACTGCACGATGCTCAGAGCCACCGTTCGCCGCCCCGGCGCCGCAGCTCCTCCACGGCCCTCCGGACGTCCTGCGTCCGATCGCGGTGGACGATCAGAATGGCGTCACCACCATCAACGGCCACGATGCCGTCGAGGCCGACAACGGTCAGGGGCCGATCGCGGCGGCCCAGCACCACATTGTCGCGACCGTTGATGATGAGCGCCGCGCCTTCGGTCACGTTGCCGGAAGCGTCGGCCCGCCGGATCTCGTTCAGCGAGGCGAAGCTCCCGACGTCGCTCCACCCGAACCCTGCCGGCACGACGACGATGCGGCGGCTTGTTTCCATGACGCCCCGGTCGATCGATTCGGACGGGCATGTGGGGAACAGGCGTGCAAGCGTGCGTCGTTCGGTCCGCGTGCCCATCGTGCGTCCCATCTCGTCGAGCTGCGCCGCTAGCGCCGGCATGGCCCGGCCGATCTCCTGAAGGATGATGTCCGCGCGGAAGACGAAGATGCCGGAGTTCCACAGATGCCGTCCGCCCTCCACAAAGCGGACGGCCGTGGGGGCGTCTGGCTTCTCGACGAAGCGCTTCACGCGCCGTGGCGCGGCTGCTCGGTCGCCGGTGCCCGGCAGACGGCGTCCGACCTCAAGGTAGCCGTAGCCCGTCTCGGGGCGGATCGGCCGGATGCCGATCGTGACGACGTGTCCATGGGCGGCCAGGCGGACAGCGGTCGCCAGTGTCCTTCTGAACGCTGCCGGACGGGTCACGTGGTGATCGGCGGGCAGCACGGCCATGATGCCCTCCGGAGCCCGCGCCCTGACGTGCAGCGCCGCCAGGCCGACGCAGGGCGCCGTGTTCCTCGCGCACGGCTCCACGATGACGTTGCTGCGGGGCAGTTCCGGCAGCAGCAGCCGGACCGTTGCGGCGTGGTCTGGTCCGCACGCGACGAGCGTCTCGGCTGTGCCGACGAGCGGCCGGAGACGCCGGGCAGTCGCGACAATCAGAGGTTCGGTTCCGTCGAGCGCCAGGAACTGTTTCGGGCGTGCCCGGCGGGAGAGGGGCCAGAACCGCGTCCCCGACCCGCCGGCCATGATGACGGCGAATGTGCGCACGGAGTCCTCCAGAACAACGCCGGCGGGATCAGCGTCTAGGCGCCAGACGATGCACGCGGGGCGCTAGTGGCCCGTATCGGCTGAATCAATAGCGGTCTCCGGGCGGGGCATCCCGT
>CAYZYG010000160.1:8229-8543 GCA_964481395.1 uncultured Vicinamibacterales bacterium | reverse complement strand
CATCGTATCGCCGTAGCCCTTCGCGGTCAGGCGCGACTCCTCGATGTCCTTCTCGACCATGTACGCCTTGACGGCCTCGGCGCGGCCCTGCGAGAGCGAGAGGTTGTCCTCGAACTTGCCGCCCTTCTTGAGCGGCTGGTCGTCGGTGTGGCCCTGGATCTCGAGCTTGGTGTCCTTGAACTCGGTGAGCACCGCGACCGCGGCGTCGAGCGTCCGCTTCGAGCCGCCGATCAGGTCGACGGAGTTGACCTTGAACGTGATGCCCTGGATCACGCCGGTGAACTTCTTCAGCTTCTCCGGGATCTCGTCGGGGC
>CAYZYG010000160.1:0-8219 GCA_964481395.1 uncultured Vicinamibacterales bacterium | reverse complement strand
GGGGCAGCCGTCGTCGTCCTGGAAGTTGTCCTTGTCCTCCGGCTCGAGCGCGCACTTGTCATTGGCGTCCGCGATGCCGTCGTTGTCGTTGTCGGTGTCGGGGCAGCCGTTGTCGTCCTCGAACCCGTCCATGTCCTCGGGCTCGTTCGGGCACTGGTCGGCGGCGCCGAGGATGCCGTCCTTGTCGGGATCCTGATCCACCGGCGGCGGCGCCTCCTCCTGCTTGGGAGCGGCCTTCTTGTAGCCGAAGTCCTTGCCGACGCCGACGAGGAACTCGAGGTCCTGCGTGAGACCGCTCGGCTCCTTCATCGCGCCGCCGGTCTTCTTCGGGAACAGGATGCGCGCGTCGGCGCGGATCACCCAGCCTTCCTTCGTGCGGTACTTCGCACCGACGCCGCCGTAGAAGATCGGCGTCGAGTCCTTCGCGATCACCGTGTCGTTGTCGGTGTCGAAGATCTGGAACACGCCCGCGCCCGCGAGCACGAACGGGATGATCTTCGCGGTCGGGTCCGTCGCCCGGAACTGGGCCACGGCCTGCGCGCGGTAGGTGAGGTTCACCGTCGAGACGAGCGGCGTGGTGTCGGTCTCGCCGTCGCGCGTCTCGCCCGGGATGAACGCGCCCTCGGCCTCGACGCCGAACATCGCGCCGAAGTACACGCCGAGACGCACGCCGAACAGCGCGGAGTTCTGGAGGCTGACGCGCTGGTCGCCTCCGACGTCGGGCTCGCCGACCGCGTTGTCCTTGTTGAAGACGTGGAGACCCATGGTCCCACCGAACTCGACGTTCGCGGTCGCCTCGGCCGAAATGCAAACGAGCGCGATGGCCAGTGCGGCAAAACGGTTCATAGGAGGATGTGTATCCTGTCGGACACCCCCCGAGCGCAAGCGCCCGATCCAGGATTTGGCAGCCCCGCCCCCGGCGGCCGGTCGCGCCCGATGCGCTCGGGGCGCAGCCGCGACAGTCAGCGTTCCTGGCGCCGGCCCGGGCTCCACTCCAGCAGGCGATCCGTGCGGGTCTCGAGGAACCGGGCGAGCCGGTGGTAGTCACTCCCGGTCTTGATGAACCGGACCTCGGTCTTGAGGTTCTGCGGGTTGACGAGCTGCGCGAACGGCACGTAGCTGAGGTCGAGCTGGCCGGTGACCGAGACCATGTGGCCATCGAGGTTCTCCTCGACCAGCGCGCGGTACGCGCCGATGCCGAGCTGGCTCCCGAGCATGACGTCGAACGCGTGCGGCGGAGCGCACCGCGACTCGTAGCCGAGCTGGAGGCCCGTGCACTTCTTCTTGCGGCCGGTGCGCTCCTCGTAGCGCTTGGTGACCAGCGACGCGACGAGCTTGCCGAGATCGATGCGGCCGAGCGAGAGGTGGCCGTGCTCGTCGCGCGGCAGGTCCTTGATCTGCTGCTCGGGCAGCATCTCGGCCAGGCCCTCGGCGAGCACGATCGTCCCGTAGTGCTTGCCGCGCCGCTCGCGCGCCGAGATCAGCTCGACGATGCGGTCGACGAGCGCGTCGAGCGACAGCTTCGGCTCGCCCTTGCCATCCGGCACCGCCAGCGCGCCCTGCACGTCCTCGACGGCGAGCACGAGGTTCGCCTCGCCCGCGATCGCGACGCCGTACGACAGCCACCCGGCCTTGCGCCCCATCGTCTCGACGACGAAGTAGCTCGAGGTCGCGATCGCATCCGCGCGCAGGTTCTGGAGCTCCTTCGCCATCACGTCGACCGCGGTGAAGAACCCGAACGTGAAGTCGATGCCGCGGTAGTCGTTGTCGATCGTCTTCGGCAGGTGCACGATCGAGACGTGGCGCGCCTTCTCGGGCAGCCGCTTCTGGTACTCGAACAGGAAGTTCGCCGTCTTCAGCGTGTCGTCACCGCCGATCGAGATCAGCGCGTCGATCTCGAGGTCGACGAGCGCGTTGTAGACGTTGCGCAGCCGCACCGTCTTCTTCGGATCGTCGAGGTCCTTCGGGTTGTCGATGCCCTTGCCCGGGTTCGCGCGCGCCGTCCCGAGCACGATGCCGCGGGTGTTGCGCATCCCCGACAGGTCGCGCTCCGCGAAGATGCGGTAGTGCTCGTCGGGCAACAGCCGGTGCGTGACCGGGTGGTAGTCCTGCAGGTTCGAGTACCCGTGGAAGAACCCGATCACCTGGCGATCGTCCTCGAGGAACGAGATCGCCGCCGACGAGATCACCGCGTTGGCCGCGGGCGCCGGCCCGCCCGAGAACACGAGGCCGACGCGCTTGATGTGGTTGCCCTTCTTGGTCACAGCGCGCGCAGCCTACGCTACTCGTCCGCAAAGCGCACGCGTGCGGCGCACCCCGCGCCGAGGCCAAAGCCCTCCGCGGGCGCGCGCTGGATGCGAGCCTCCGTCATCGGCCCGTACGCCCCGTCCTCCACGATCATGTCGTCGGGCGCGTTGCGGTTCCACAGTCGCTGGAACGCGAGCACGTCCGTCCCGCGGATGTCGGGGGACGCCGTGTGATCGAAGTGCACCGGATCGCCGGGCACGTCGTGCTTCCAGCCGTGCGCGTCGAGCACCGCGATCCACGCGCTGTAGTTCTGGACGTCGATCGCGCGCCCGCTCTCGTGGTTGCTCTGCCCGGGCTCCGCCGCGGCCGGGATCCCGCAGCGCCCGAGCTCGAACCACCGCCGCAGCAGGTACTGCTGCACGACCGTGCGGAACCCGCTGTTGATCTGCAGCGGCATCCCGCCCGCCGCGGCCGCCGCGTAGAGGTCGTCGCGCGCGTCCTGCCCGAGGTACGGCAGCACCGCCGCGCCCGTGAGCTCGATGCCGTTCACGGCCTCGAACCGCACGAGCTGGCCGGGCATCAGGCAGTCCACCTCCTCGGCGATCTGCCGCGACAGCTCGAGCACGACCTCGGTCGAGCACGACGTCGCCTCGAACGTCGACACCGGCGTGCCCTCGATCGACGGCATCCCCATCATCATCGGCGGCGGCTCGTCGTCGCCGCCGGCGCAGCCGACCGCGAGCAGCGCGAGCACCCACGAGCGCGGCACCGAACCACGATACCATCACGCGATGCGCGCCTCGCTCGCCATCGCCGTGTTCGCCACCCTCCTGGCGTCTCCCGCCGCCGCCGACCCGGCCGCCGACTGCCAGCGCGGCAAGGGCAAGGCGTGCCTCGCGCTCGGCGAGGCGGAGCCGGACGCCGCGAAGGCCTACACCTACTTCCAGCAGGCGTGCGCCGCGAAGGTCGTCGCCGGCTGCACCGAGCAGGGCCAGCGCCTGATGGACGGCACCGGCGTCGCGAAGGACGAGGCCGCCGCGTTCGCCCTCTGGGAGAAGGCGTGCAAGGCCAGGGACGGCCGCGCGTGCAACAACCTCGGCACGTCGTGGTCCGACGGCAACCAGGGCGCGAGCAAGGTCGACCACGGCAAGGCCAAGGCGCTCTACGACCAGGCCTGCAAGCTCAAGAACGGCTTCGGCTGCTTCAACCTCGGCAACGTCTACCGCCTCGGCGAGGGCGTGAAGCCCGACGTCAAGAAGGCCGGCACCTACTTCGCGAAGGCCTGCGACCTCGGCAACCCGAAGGGCTGCACCGAGCTCGGCATCATCTATTACGAGGGCAAGGCGGTGCCGAAGGACGCCGCGAAGGCGATCGCGCTGTTCGACAAGGCGTGCAAGCTCGGCAGCGAGGTCGGCTGCAAGAACCACAAGCTGCTCACGAAGCGCGAGTGACCAGACGACCACGGTGTCTGATGCGCGTGGATGGGGCAGGTCACGACTCGTCGTGTTCGTCGCGCGAGCCCCGGAGCTTCGCGAGCTCCGCCTCGGCGTCGATCGCGCGTCGTCTCCAGTGCTCCGCTTCTCGCGTCGCGGCGGCGGTCTCCTGCTGGGCGAGGAGTGCCGCCTCGTCGGGCGTCGGGACGAGCTGGCCGTCGCGCGTGAAGAAGCGGAGCTGCTCGCCGTGCACGCCGAGCAGCAGATCGAGCTGCTCGCTCGCGAGGCGGCCGTTCGCGTCGCGATCGATCGGGATGTAGCGGCCACCCACGAGCCGATGGCCCTCGAACGCGCGCGTCTGGGGATCGAACAGGAAGTACTCGGGGGTGCGGAACACCTGCTCGTAGACCTGCATCTTCTCGCCGCGGTCGATCGCCTCGGTCGTCGAGGACAGCAGCTCGACGATGACGTTCGGGTAGCGCCCGCCTTCTTCCCACACGGCTGCGGCGCTCGCGCAGGCCGTCGACGCCGAGCGCGGCGAAGAAGTCCGGCCCGCGGAAGTCCTCAGACCGCCGGCGCAGCTGGCTGTCGTACACGGTCAGGTTCCCCCCGACGAAGTAGTCGGGGGCGCGGTCTCGCCACCACCAGCGCAGCGACGCGATCAGCGCGATCATCTGCATCAGGTGCGCGTAGTTCTCCATCGGCGGCTCGTCGCTCCACCACTCACCACGCGGTGGCTGCGGAACCGTCGAGTCGACGTTCATGTCGCCAGGGTACCACGCGCGTTCGGGATCGCTCGGCGCCGGCATTCACGCGCGCCGTGCGGAGCACGCCGCGTACCTCGCGCGGGCGCGTGGGATCTCGCGCGGATGGCGTGGGAGACGTCCGGATCGCGTCCGCTGCACGGACGCCGTGTCCGCCACCTGGACATCCCGGACAGCGCATCGAAGGTGTCGTCGTCGGAGCGCACGAACACGGGTAGAGCGCGCCCGGATCAGGACGAGGCGCTTCGCGAGCTGCGTCGGCTGCTCGGACGGCTGGGACAGCCTGGACAGGTCACGGCTCGGCGATGCTCGTGCTCGACACCGCCGGTGATCGGGTCAGGGCGTCTTGCGCGCGGCGGCCGACTTGCGGCTCGCCTTGTTCTTCGCCATCCGGCCGCGGATCTTCGCCTCGTCGACGGCGCTCTTCGCCTTGCGGACGCCGCGCTCGACGGCGCCCTTCACGCGGCCCTTCTTCTCCTCGGCGGTGCCCTGCGCGGTGCGCAGCTTGTCGTCGGTGATCTTGCCCTCGGCCTTCTTCATCTTGCCTTTGATCTTGTCGAGCATGGCGCCCATCTCGGTACTCCTTGTCAGGGTGGTGTTGCATCGGACGCGTGCATCGAGCGTGCCCGCGTCATCGCGGCAACCCCGGGAGCTACCGCCGGCTCCCTCAAAGAGGACGTGACAGTCGCGCTCGTTGCGGAGGTTTCGCGTGCGCGCCCGCGGCGGTCCGGTGCAAGCTCGGCCGCGATGGCGCGCTACGAGGTCAGCGACGGCACCTCGCACAAGTTCTGGGAGATCACGCTCGCCGGGGCGACGTTCACGGTCCGCTGGGGACGCATCGGCAGCCGCGGCCAGCAGACGATCAAGCACTGGCCCGACGAGGCCCGGGCCCGCAGGGAGTACGACCGTCTGGTCGCCGAGAAGCGCCGCAAGGGCTACAGGCTCGTGCCCGGGACCGAGGAGCCGGCGCTGCGCCAGCGGCGCGGGGCGGTGGAGGTGACGGCGGCGGGCAGCGGGCTGCGCAACGCCGACCTCGAGCGCGCCGTCGTCGCGGACCCGGGTGACGAGGCGGCGCTGCTCGTGCTCGCCGACTGGCTCCAGACCGAGGGCGACCCGCGCGGCGAGCTGATCGCGCTGCAGCACGCGCTCAAGCACGAGCGCGATCCGAAGCAGTTCCTCGACCGCAAGCGTGCGGCGGAGGCACACTTCGCGGCGCACGAGCCCGCCTTGCTGGGACCGCTGCACGCGTGGCGCCACCTGTTCAAGCTCGAGTGGCAGCTCGGGTTCATCCGCACGGCGCGGGTGTCGATGCACGCCGCCCGCCCCGAGGATCCGCCGATCGCCGAGATCGTCGACCGCCTGCTCGCGCTGCCCGCCGCGCTCGCGCTGCAGGAGCTCACGCTCGGCACCGTCGACGGCGGACGCGACCGCTACCAGCCCGTGCTCGACGTGCTCGCGCGCCGCGCCGGACCGCGCTCCCTGCGCACGCTGGTGCTCGGGGACTTCTGGCCCGGTACCAAGCCGCCGGCGGCCGTCGAGCGCCTCGGCGACATCGTGGTGCTCGAGCCCGCGTACGAGCTGCGCAAGCTGGTCGTCGACGGCGGCGTGCTCGCGTACGGCGAGCTCCCCGAGCTGCGCCACTTCGAGCACCGCGCCGTGCCCGACGCCGCCACGCTCCGGTGGCTGCTGCGCGGCTCGCGCGCCCAGCTCGAGCACCTGCGCATCGGTCCCGGCTCGCTCGCGTACGACGCGGTCGCCCTGGTCGATGCGGCACGGTTCCCGCGGCTCGCGCAGCTGCGCCTGTTGCGCACGTACGGCACGGCCGCATTGATCGAGGCGCTCGCCGCGTCACGGCTGCTCGCCCAGCTCGAGCTGCTCGATCTCGCCGACGGTGACCTCGACGACAACGCCGCGGCGCGGCTCGTCGAGCTGTGGCCGGCGTTCCGTCACCTGAAGACGTTCCGGCTCGGCTTCCAGCAGCTCACGTACGGCGCGACGAAGCGCCTGCGCGAGCGCACGGGCGTCCAGGTCAACGACCCGCGGATGTACAGCGATTAGCTACTTGAGATCGTCGAGCGGCGGCAGGTCGGCGAGGTTCGGCTGGAGGACGATCTCGATGCGGCGGTTCTGCGCCTTGTGCTCGGGCGTGTCGTTGGGGACGACGGGATCGAACTCGGAGTAACCCGCGGCCGACAGCGCCTTGGGGTTCATGCCCTCCTTGATCAGGATCTCGACGACCTCGAGCGCGCGCGCCGTCGACAGCGCCCAGTTCGAGCGGAACTGCGCGGTCTTGATCGGCACGTTGTCGGTGTGGCCGACCACGAGGAACCGGCGGTCGACGTTCGCGAGGATCTTGGCCACCTTCGCGATCGCCTCCTTGCCCGCCTTCTTCACCGCCGTGCTGCCGGAGTCGAACAGGATGTCGTTCGGCAGCGCGATGATCATGCGGCCGTCGCGGATCACGACCTTGAGCTGGCCGGAGTCGATCATCGAGCGCAGCTTCGCGACCAGGTTGCGGAACACCGCCGCGCGCTCCTCGGCGGCGGCCTTCTGCCGGCGCAGCTCCTCGAGGCGGGCCTGGTTGATCGCCTTCTCGCGGTTGAGGCTGTCGACGTTCTGGCCGAGCTGCCTGAGGCGCTCCTCCATCGCGGCGTTCATCGAGGTCGTGTTGTCGATCTGCTTCTGGAGCTGCGAGCGCTCGTCCTTGACGGCGGCGAGCTCCTTGTCGAGCTTCGCGACCTTGTCGGACAGCTCTTGCTCGCGCTGCTGAGCGGCGGCGGCCTCGTCGGCGCGCTTCTTCTTCAGCGCCTCGTACGTGCTCGACTTCACGCACGCGGACATGAACAGGGCAACGATGCAGAGCCAACCCAGCTTCATGGGCCGGTTGTATCGCAACGCCTACTTCTTCGCAGCGGCCGCGAGCTTCTCCTCGACCATGATGTCGGCGACCTTGTAGGTGGGCGCGGACAGCTTCTTGCTGCGATCGCAGATCTCGTAGATCGTGTCGTAGATCTTGAGCGTGCGCTCGCGCGCGGCCTTCGGGTCGTAGCCGATCACCTCCTGCGCGACGTTGACCAGGCCGCCCGCGTTGATCGCGTAGTCGGGTGCGTAGAGGATGCCGCGCGCGTGGAGGTCGTTGCCGTGGCGCGGCTCGGCGAGCTGGTTGTTCGCCGCGCCGGCGACGATCGGCGCGCGCAGGTGCGGCACGGTGTCGTCGTTGATGCCGGCGCCGAGCGCGCACGGCGCGAACACGTCGCAGTCGACGTGCGCGATCTGATCGAGCTGCGCGATCGCGGCGCCGAACTCGCGCTTCGCGCGCTCGCTCTTGTGCGGGTCGACGTCGGCGACCGTCAGCTTCGCGCCGCACTGGTGCAGCTCCTTGCACAGGTGGTAGCCGACGTGGCCGACGCCCTGCACGGCGACGTGGACGCCCTGCAGGTTGTCCTTGCCGAGCTTGAACTTCACGCACGCCTCGATGCCGCGGCGCACGCCGAGCGCGGTGAACGGCGACGGATCGCCCGAGCCGCCGTGCGACGGATCGATGCCGGTCACGTGCTTGGTCACCGTGCGCACGATCTCCATGTCCTCGAGGCCGGTGCCCGAGTCCTCGGCGGTGATGTAGTGACCGCGCAGGTCCTCGATGAAGCGACCGAACGAGCGGAACAGCGCGACGCGATCGAAGCGGCTCTTCGGCCGGATGATCACGCTCTTGCCGCCGCCGTGCGCGAGGCCGGCGAGCGCGGCCTTGTAGGTCATGCCGCGCGCGAGCCGGAGC
>CAYZYG010000159.1:0-8574 GCA_964481395.1 uncultured Vicinamibacterales bacterium | reverse complement strand
CTGCTTCACCGGCCCGTCGGCAACCACCATGTGCTGGCCCGAGGGCACCTGGCCGGCCGGCTGCGCGAGTACCACGAACTCTTCATCGCCTCGCGGTGAGTCCCTTCTCCTTCCACGTCCGGATCGGGCAGAACGCGGCGGTCCTGTAGCCGGCGGCCTCGGCGATACGACGCGGCCATCGCCTCTGAAGGCCGCGAGTTCCTCATCGAGCGGATGGCCGCGCCCAACGACTTCAAGGAGATGGCGGGCTCGTTCAACACGATGGACACCATCAAGGTCATCTCCTCGCTGTCCAGACAGCTCGAGCCGCTCAAGGGCCGGCGGAAAGCCATCGGGTGCTTCGGCGAGGGCGATACGAAGATCGGCTCGTGCCTCGCGAGGGGGCCGGTCGGCACGGGCATCGGGCTCGGCGAGCGTGTCTGCGACGAGGTCTACCTGCTGGCATCACTCGCACGCAAGGCGTTCGTCCAGGTCTATGCGTTCGACTCCCGCGGCGTCGTACCGCTCGGACAGGAGGGGTTCACGGAGCCGGACCAGTCGCTCGAACTGCAGGTTCCGACGAGGACGTTGAGGGTCGCCCCCGGGCCCGGCTCGAACTCACCGGCACCGCGCCGACTGGCGCCGACGCCGCCGGATCCACTGACTGGCTGGGAGACCTGCCACTCGCCACCCTCGAGCCCGGGCACTACGTGCTGCGGTTCGAAGCCGCTCCCCACACCGGGGCCGTGCCTCCGACGCGGCGCGAAGTCGGGTTCGCTGTCCTCCCGGCTCCTGCGGCGCGGGGTCAGGGCCGCGCCGGCGGCGCGTCGAACAGCACCACGGTTCCGTTCATCGGCATGACCGCCAGACGCGTGCCGTCACGCGAGAACCGCGCGCCGTACACCTGCACGGAGAACGGAATCGTCAACACGGGATCGCCCGACTCTGCCGCCCACAACCGTACCGTCTGGTCGGTGGAGGCCGACACCAGGCGGGTGCCATCGGGGGCGTACTCGAGGCTGTAGACAAGTTCCGTGTGGCCGTTCAATGTCTGGATGAGACGGCCGCTCGGCACATCCCACACGCGGATGGCGCGATCGGCACCGGCCGTCGCGAGCCGGCTGCCGCCCGGATGCCAGGCCACGGCATGCACGCCGCCGGCCTGTGCAGGAATCCGCATCGCGTCCGTACCCGTCGACACGTCGATCACCCGGACGTCGCCGTTGGTCCAGCCGATCGCCACGCGCCGGCTGTCCGGCGAGAAGGCGGCATCGTAGATCTCTCCCTTGCTCCCGGAAGCGGTCCGGCGGACCTCGCCCGTGGCGGCGTCCCAGACCTTGCCGTGCGGTCGCGACGACGGGGCGAACGCGTGTCTCCCATCGGGACTCCAGGCAATCCCCGCGGCGCGCCCATCGGTCACGTGCTCCCAGGTGGCGAGCACCGCGCCCTTCGTCGCATCGACAAGCTGCAGGCGACCGTCGTTGCCCCCGCTGATCAGACGCTGCCCGTCGGGGCTGAACGCCACGGCGTTCGCCGACCCTTCATGCACGGCGGTCTGCCAGACGACGCGCCCGCTAGCCGCATCCCACACCGTCAATCGACCGCCCCAGGCCGCCGTCGCGACGCGCGATCCGTCGGGTGAGAAGTCGAGTCCGTACACGTCGCCGTCCGTGTGGTGCCAGGTGAACCGGCTCACATCGGCCAGGGCCGCGTCCCACCAGCGCAACGTGCCATCCGCGCCGGCGCTGACGAGTCGCCGCCCACCGGACGCCACGGCGACGGCGTTGACCGACGCGGTGTGTCCGTGGAGCGTCCGCAACAGCCGGCCGCTCGCCGAGTCCCAGAGACGGATGGTCTCGTCGCTCGAAGCCGTGGCCAGCCACGCGCCGGACGGAGCGAATACCGCCCCGTTCACCCAGCGCGCATGACCGGTCAGGGTGCGAACCAGGTTGCCGTCGGCGCTGCGGTACACGCGTGTGAGGCCGTCCTTCGCCGTTGCCACCAGCAGGGCGCCGTCAGGCGAGTACGCCACGCCCTGCATCGCCGGGTACGTGCCCTCGGCGGGAAGCTTGACGTCGGCCGAGGGTCGTCCCCCGCCATCCACGCTGAAGAACCCGATCCACCCGTCCCACGTCCCCACCGCGAGTTGCTGCCCGTCGGCCCGGAACGCCACCGTCGTGATCGGCTTCACGCCGTACTCGGCTTTCCACACCAGGGTGTCCGACGCGAGGTTCCAGAGGCGAACCCAGCCGACCACACCTCGTCCCTGCTCGAACGTCCAGGTCGTGGCGCACAACAGCGTCCCGTCGGGGCTCCACGCGACGGCGCCCATGCCGTTCCCGAGCTGCTCGTACCGACGAACCTCCCGTCCCTCGCGCCAGTCCCACAAGCGAACGCTGCCGTCGGACCCCATGGAGGCGAGCTGGGTCGAGCCCGGCCTGAAGGCCGGCGACCACGTCGTGGCGCCGTGGCCCTCGAGCATCGCGATCCGCGCTCCGGACTGCGCATCCCACACCCTCACGCTCCTGTCGCCGGAGCTGGTCGCCAGCCACCGCCCGTCGGGGCTGGCCGCGAGACCGGTGATGGCCGCGTCGTGCGCGCCAATGGCCTGGAGGCTCTCGTCCGACCGCGCGCGCAGGTACCGCCACTCCCATCCGCGATGGCCCGGCGGTGCTTCGTCGAGCCAGCGGCGTGCGGCCGACGTTTCGTTCGCCCGCAGCGCGCCATCGGCCGCCGCGACCGACGCGAGGTAGAGACGCCATTCGAGGTCGGTGTCAGCCGCCGACACGGTCACCACTGCGGCGAGTGCCGCGACGAACGCGAGACGTATCACGCGAGTCTCTCCTTGAGCGTATCGAGCACGCCGCTCCAGGCGGCACGCATCCCGTCGGCCGCCGATCGGTCCGGCAGGCGACTGTGATTCAGGACGATGGCAGTCTTCGCGCCGGACGCCGAGAGCTTGATGTCGACCATCTCGGCACGCTGGTGCCCGACGCCGGCCCATGTGAAACGCAGCGCCTTGCCCGGCGCCAGCTTCTTCCACGTGCCGGAGTGGCCGTCACCGTCGTCGAAGTCTGCGCCTTCCTGCGGCAACGACGCGCCTGGGCCCAGCCACCACGCCGTGTCAAGCCACTCGGCGTACACGCGTACCGGCGGCCCGGCCACCGACTTCGTCACGCAGATGTTGTAGCCCGTCGGCGCCCCGTCCTTGTCGGTGACGCCTCTCGCTTTCTCGTACTCCACGAGCAGGGTCGTCACCCACCAGGCGTCGAGCTTGCGCGCCACGAGCGCCTCGCCGAGGGCGCGCCGCCCCAGCCCTGGCCCGCCCAGCCCGTCCAGTTCCCTGAACCACTCGTCGAACCCTCGCCCGGTGGCGCGGACGACGCCGGCCGGGGTGCTGTCGTGTTCCGGTACGTAGTCGACGTGCATGACCATCCTCCCAGGCATCAGTCTAGGTGGTGGGGGCGGTTGGGGATTGGACGAACGCGCACGCCGTGTCAGTCAACGAGCAGGGCCTGAGAACTCGGGTCGCGGCGCGCCAGGAACTCGCCCGGCGTGGTACCAGTGAAGCGACCGAAGTCCCGATAGAAGTGCGACTGGTCGTAGTAGCCGCAGTCGATCGCCACGTCGGACCAATCGACGACGTCAGCGACCCGCACCCGCTCGATGGCACGCGAGAAACGCACCAGCTTCGACAGCTGTTTCGGCGACAAGCCGACGTGTTCGGCCAGTTGCGTCTCGAGGTACCGGGCGCTGCAGCCAATCTGGGTGCGCAGGGCCGCTGCCGAGACCCGGCCGCCGCTCGCGCAGATGTGCTCGATGGCCCTGACGGCGGCGGGCGCGACCACGCGCTGACGCCGCAGCCGGTCGCGGAGGAAATCCTCGAAGAGCAGAAAGCGGCCAACGACCGACGGGGTCTCCTCGAGCCGATCGGCAAGATCGCCCGCCGTGCGCGTCAGCACATCGTCGAGTTCAACCACGCGCCCGCGCAGCTCCCGGCCCGCGATGCCAAGCAGCGCACCGGCGTGGGCCGGGTGCAGGCTCGCCGTGATCAACTGCGCGGCGCTGGGGCTTTCGATCTCGAGGCACTCCGTCTGGAGTCCCGACACCCACGCGCGGCGGAAGGGTTGGGGGCTGGCTGGCCGATCGGGCCAGTGCACCAGCTGGCGGCCCCCGAAGTTCACCATCAACTCGACGGTCTCGCGCGGGATCACCTTCTCCCGGAACGCCGCTGTCTGTGCGCTGGTCGCCCACAGCCCCGTCACCGCCGGGCGCAGGTCCGGAGCGGGCTCCCAGAGCCACAGCGTCCACGTGCCCACAGGAGAGTCGAACACCACGGCCTTCAGGCGGAGCGCGGCCAGACGAGTGTCGGGGGCAGGCATGGTCGGAACCCGCAGCTCCTACTTCCTCTTCCCCGGCTCGGTCGGCAGCCCCTTCTCTTTCCAGGTCCGGATGGGGCAGAACGCGGCGGTCTTGTACCCGGCGGCCTCGGCGATCTTCGCAGCCTGCGAAGACGAGCGGCCGGTCCCTCACGTGAAGACGAGGAACGTGTCCTTCGGGAACTCCGGCAGGCGGGCATCGAGCTCGGCGAGCGGGATGTTGATCGCCCCGGGCAGCGTCTCCTTCTCGAACGCCTCGGCAGGCCGCGTGTCGATGATGACGACGGGTCGGCCGTCGCCGAGCGCCGCCTTCACCGCCTCCGGATCGATTTCCGTCGCGCCGATTGCGCGGCCGGTGGTGGCATCGACGGGATACCGGGGCTGGGCGGCAGGCTGCGCCTGGGGCACGGTCTGCACCGCCGCGCACAACAGCAGGCTGGCAAGGACCACGACTGACCTCCTTGGGGTGAATCCCAGGAGCCAGTCTACCATCGCCCGCCGCCTCCGATGGTCCGACGGTCGCGTGGCGTCGGCCGCCCCCTTCGGCCTGGCTGGTGAGTCGGGTACGCGAACTGAGCCGGTGACGTCGATGACGACGCCGCCGCCGCGGCGGTTGCGCGGCCGGCGGCGATTCAGGTAGGGTGGACCTTCTCCGAGGAGACCATCATGCGACGCCGACTTCTGCCGACACTGATCGGTCTGCTCCTGTCCGCCACCGTCGCCACGCCGGCAGTGGCCCAGGAGGCCGCGGCCGCACGCACCGCCGTGCTCGCAGCCGCCGATGGAATGGCCGGTGAGATCGGGCGCATGGCCGCCGCACTGTGGCAGTACTCCGAACTTGCGCTGCAGGAGCACCGGTCAGCAGCCCTGCTGGCTGACATCCTCGAGAAGGAGGGCTTCCGCATCGAGCGTGGCGTCGCCGGGATGCCGACGGCGTTCGTGGCCAGCTTCGGCAGCGGCTCGCCCGTCATCGGCATCCTCGCGGAGTACGACGCGCTTCCCGGGATCGGCAACGCGGCGGTGCCACGGAAGCAGCCGCGCGAGGACGGCGTATCGTCCGGACAGGGGTGCGGACACGATCTGTTCGGTGCGGGTTCGGTCGGCGCGGCGATTGCCCTGAAACGCACGATGGCCGCCCGCGGCCTGCGGGGTACGCTGCGGCTCTACGGCACGCCGGCCGAGGAGACGGGCATCGGCAAGATCTACATGGCCCGCGACGGGTTGTTCAACGATCTGGATGCCGCCCTCGAGTGGCATCCCTCCCAGGAGAACGCCGTCGGCAACCGGGCGAACCAGGCCCTGAACAACTTCACGGTCGAGTTCTTCGGCCAGCCGTCGCACGCCGCCTACGACCCGTGGCACGGAACGAGCGCCCTCGACGCGGTGGAACAGTTCGCGCACGGCATCAACCTCATGCGCGAGCACATCCCTCCGACCGCACGAGTGCACTATGTGTTCCCGTCAGCCGGCGAGGCCCCGAACGTCGTTCCGTCCTACGCGCGCGTCTGGGGATTCGTCCGCGACGTGAACCGGACATCCGTCGAAGCGCACTACGGCTGGATTCAGAAGATCGCCGAAGGCGCCGCCCTGGCCACGCGCACGACCTTCAAGGTCATCCTGACGACAGGCCTTCACGAGTACGTCTTCAACCGGCCGCTGCAGGAAGCCATGCAGAAGAACCTGGAGGCCGTCGGCGGACCGGCGTTTGGCGAGGAGGAGCAGGCGTTCGCCCGGCAGTTGCAGAAGGCGTTGGGCCTGACTGAATCCGGCCTCGACACCGCCGTGCAGCCGCTCGCACCGGCGGTGCTGCCGGCCGAGGGCGGGTCGACGGACGTGTCCGACGTGAGCTGGATCACGCCGACGGTCGGGCTCTCGGTCACGACGGCCGGGCAGCATCTCCCCTGGCACAGTTGGGCCACGGCCGCCTCCCACGGCATCCCGGGAGCCAGCAAGGCTTCGCTGACCGCGGCGAAGGTCATCGCGCTCACCGGCCTCGATCTGCTGACGCAGCCTGAGCTGGTCAAGCAGGCGCGCGCCGCGTTCGTGAAGACCACCGGCGGCAAGCCGTACGTGTCGCCAATCCCGGCCGGCCAGGCGCCGCCGATTCCCAAGTAGGCGCGGCACGAGGGCTCCGGCAGACCGGCGCGACGGAAGCCTCGGCCCCGCCCGGCCACGAGCGGACCGCCGCCATCGAGCCCAGAACTCCGCTACAATCTCGTTCGGCGGCCCCGCGCCGCCAGTCTGGCCCTCGCCCCCCGCCGTGGTCGTGTCCGTCGTGCCGGCACCGCACTCGCCGGGGAGGCTTCCATGAGGTTCGCTGTCGTTACCGTGTTCGCCGCGCTCGTCCTGTCGGCTGCCGCGCCCGCGCGCGCGCAGACCGCCGCCGACTTCGAGCTGATGATGCAGTGGATGGCGGGCCGGTTCGACAACAACCAGCAGGTCTTCGAGCAGCGCGAGGCCAAGGCCGCCCGCATCCACGATCACCTGCACGCGGTCGTGGCCCGCGTGCAGGTGCCGGCCGTCGGCACCCACGTCTTCTACCAGCAGCAGCACTCGCCTGACGATCCGTCGAAGCCCGGTCGTCAGCGGCTCTACAGCTTCGCCCAGGATTCCGGCGCGGGCACGATCACCCAGCGGTGGTACTCGTTTCCCGACCCGGCGGCCGTGATCGACGCGCATCGCGATCCGTCGAAGCTCGCCGGGCTCACACCCGACAAGCTCGGCACCACGCCAGGCTGCGAACTCATCTGGACGCGCGACGGCGACGCGTTCGTCGGCGCGATGAAGCCGGGCGCGTGCCGCAGCACGTCGCGTTCCACAGGCAGGTCCATCCTGGTATCCGCCACGTACCGCCTGATGAAGGACGCGCTCTGGATGAGCGAGCGAATCGAGGACGAGTCGGGCGCGCTGCTGTCCGAACCGCCCGGCAACGTGCCGTTCAAGCTGCTCCGGGTGCGCGAGTTCGACTGCTGGGCCGCCGTGCCGGGCACGGCGTCGGCCGATCTGGTCCCCGTCCGAAGCCTCGTGCTGCACGACCAGGGGCAGGTCCTCCCGCTCGTGCCGCCTGGCGGCGCCGAGGCGCGGTACTCCATCGAGCTGGCCCAGCTCCGCTACCAGAACCAGGTGGCCGTGCTGAAGTTCGCCGTTTACGAACGTGGAAAACCCGAGGCGATTGCCTACAGCTGGGCCGAGCCCGATGCAACCAAGATCGGAATCAACCTCCGCTACATGCAGTCCGGCTGCAGCGTGAAATAGCGGCCCGGCCGCGGTCAGATGGTGACGACCTTCGCGGCGGCGTTCAGGGTCGCCACGATCTCGCGCATGTCGGTAATGCGCCCGATGGCGATGTCCGGCCTCAGCTTGAAAAAGTCGATACACGTGCCGCACGCGAGCAGGTCGACGCCATCGTGCTCGAGGGTCCGCAATCCCTCGACGCACGGCGAACCTCCCGTCAACAGCTTCACGCCGGCGTTGAAAAAGACCATGACGTGCGGTCTGGGCGTCTGCTGCGACAGCTGCAGGATGAACTTGCTCATCAGCTGGCGCCCTAGCTCGTCGTCTCCCCGTCCCATCGTGTCCGATGCGATGGCCATGCAGGCGTTCATGTCGAGTTTCGTCACGCAGGACCTCCCGGTCTCGGGCGATCGCGGAACCGACGGCCCCGCGGCCGAGCATGCGCCGTACCCCGAAGACCGGCGCATCGGGCATTGTACAATTGGCGGACGAGGCCGATGATCGACCAGGAACCGCTGCCGGACTCGCCAGACGATGACCGTCATTGGGCACACGCGTGCGCCATCCGCACGTCACCGTTCACGATGGAAGAACTCCACCTGCTCGATCGCCTGCGGGGGCTCAAGGAGGAATGGCGAACCCTGTGGAGGCAGCTTCGTGGATGTGGTGACGGTGGCCCAGCCGCGCCCCAGACGGTCCTCTCTGATGACGTCGCGGCCATCCGGTCCAGGCTGCGTGAGGTCGAGGCAGAAGCGGGGCGCCTCCGCGATCGTGCCGCCGCCGCCCGCCGGCGCCGCATGATCGCCCTCGGCCACATCGACGACGCCGACGAACCGCTGGTGACCCTCGACGAACTCCGGCGGCGCTGAGCGCTTCGAATCGCAGGGTCGGCGAGATGTCGTCATCGGACATCGGCGCAACAACGATAGAAGCCCCGGGCGATCCAGGACGCGTCAGCCGGGCCCCCATCCGGCTGCCGCCC
>CAYZYG010000158.1:4311-8609 GCA_964481395.1 uncultured Vicinamibacterales bacterium | reverse complement strand
AGATCGCCGGCGCGTTCGAGCTGCAGCGCTTCGCCGCCATGAAGCGTCACCGTGGCGCGGCCGTTACCCGGCTCACCGCGGCCGGAGAGCACGATCGAGGCGATCAGGCCGAAGGGGATGGTGTAATCCACGCCCTGGGAGGGGGCGTCGAGCGTTTCGGTGGTCTCGCTCTCGTCGAGATCGTAGACCAGCCGTCCGGTAAGTCGCTGCCCGGCCCGGGTGGTGACGCTGCCCGTGAGCGGCTGCCCCGGCGGGAAGTCCCGATAGGTGGGACCGCCAGGGCCGGGGGTGAACTCGAGGCGGTCGAACGCGTCCCACGAGACCAGCACCCGGCCGTAGCGCTGGTCGTCGATGTAGATCCCGAGGTTGTCCTGACCGGCCTCGGCCGTGCCCGACAGCACCATCTCGCGCCCGTCGAGCAGCGTCACCAGAGAACTGTCACGCGAGCGGCGCGCGATCGAACGGATGGTGTCGAACCGCACGCCGAGAGGACCATCGGTGGTGTGCCCGTCGAGCCGATCGGTCCCGAGTCCTTCGTTCCGGTTCCACTGGATGAAGCCGCTGAAGGCGCCCACCGGCGTGTGCACCGTTCCGTGAAGCCTGGGCGGAATGGCGCCACCGCCTGGCGCCGGGAGCAAATCGATCGCGCGGATGCGGCCGCCCCCCGTGCCGGGAAGGGATCGGGGCATCGCGGGTGACAGATCCCGGATGCCCTGCAGACCGTCCCACACCGTCACGCCGTCATCGAAATCGTTGAAGGCGTTCCAGTCGAGGTCGAACACGGTCCCGCTCTTGAGCGTCACCCGCACGTCAACACCGACCAGTTCGATGCGCGAGATGTCACCGAACCGCGCCATGAAGGGCCGCCCGAGATCGACCGGCCTCTCCCGCCTGGCGATTTCGATGCCGAAGATCTTCAGCGGGTCCGGCTCCCGTGGCAGCCGCTCTGGCGGCACCTGGGCTGCCCACGGGTTCTCGTCCTTGACGCCGTTGAAGTAGTCGCCCCAGAACGCCTCCTGGGTGCCTCCCCACCTCAAGCGTCCCTCGTACGTGGTGCCGTCGTCGACGGTGATGCGGCCGTAGAGGAAGCTCGGATGCGCCTCCCCCGCAACCGTGTCGGAGGTCGTCTCGGTCGATGGTGAGCCGGCCGGATCGACCCTCTGCTGCAGAACGACGTAACCGACACCGACGGCGAGCAGGACGAGTCCGACTGCGAAAGCTCCCGCGGCGACTGTGGCTCTGGCCATCATGGGTGACTCGCCTGCCCCTGCTGGTTCAGCATTCACCGCGTCGTCACGCAGGCGAACACCGTGTACTCTTCCTCGCCGGCGCTGTACCGCCCCTCGTGCACCTCGACATCCGTGCCGCCGAGCACCTGCCTCCAGGTGTCCAAGGAAAAGATACCCATGGTCCAGCGGTCGGAGTCAATCCGGAGGCGCCCGTGCTCGCGGATCAGATACAGGATGGTCGTGTCGTACTGGTCATCTGCGGGATCCGGGTCATACACATTCTCGACGAACACCACCTCCAGGCCGTCCCGCGCGGCGGGGGTAGCCGTGGTCCTGTTCTGGCGGAATGTCTCGGTCGTCACGTCCGGCGTAGCGATCAGCACGCCGCCCGGGGTCAGGTGGGCGTAGGCGGTACGGAACGCTGCCTCGAAGTCCGATCGGCAGTGCATGTGCGAGATCGCATCGTCCATGAGCACGGCGTCGAACGCGCGGCCCAGTCTGCACGTCCGCATGTCGCCCTGAACGAAGGTGCAGTCCGGGTTCAGCGCCTTCGCCTGCGCGAGCATCGCGGGACTCAGATCCAGACCGGTGACCTGGAAGTCCCGTTTCAGATTCAGGACGTTCTTCCCGCCGCCGCACCCGATGTCCAGCAGTGTGGCCGGCGGGCGCTTCGCGTGCTGGCGAATCATCCGTGTGACGTACTGGCAATACTGGGCGTACTCCGTGGCGGCGCCCCACATCGGCCACAGCCAGGCGAGGTCCGAGTAGAGACGACAAGTGTTATCCATGACTCCACCGCTGCCGAGGGTCTGCGCTCACGCGCGCGCGGCGCAGCCGCGTGTTCGACGGCTCATTCCGTCCCCTACCGGACCTGCGGCGACGACTGGTGTGCGTGGAGGGCCTTCCAGTGACCCTCCCTCATGGCGAACACGACGGTCTGCGCAAACGGCGTGGTGAATACCTGGCCGTCCAAGGTCGTCACGATGGACTCGCCCTCCGCCGTCAGCAGAGCGGCGTCCGTCGACAGAACGGTCACATGCTGACGCTTCCAGCGATACTCGAGCTTCCTGATGCCCCGCAGGTTGGTCGTCACCCGCTGGCGCGCGTCATCACGAGTGGCCAGGAACACCCCATTCTGGATGACCGACCCCTTGTCGGTGTCGAGCATGAAGCTGAACAACCGCTCAGCATCGACTGCCTCCGCGGCGCGCTCCATGTCGGCGTTGGCCGCCAGCACGGCTGCCTCGATGGCCCGCGAATCTCCGGTCTGCCGAGTCTGTGGCGTCCCGACTCCCCCGAGCAGCACCAGCCCTGCCGCCGTGAGGATCACGGACCGTCCAGCCGTCGTCATTGTGTGCCCCTTCCTTCCTGCCGTGCCAGATCCTGTCGGTTCCTGGACCGTCGAACGTGGCGCTTCAGCCGCGGCCGATGATGCGCCTCTGGGGCCGTCGGCTGCAAGCGCCTGTTTCAAGCAGAATCTTTGTCGCGGCCCAGCGCGACAAGAAGTCTTCTTCGTTGGGCGGTCTGTCGAGGCGAAGAATTGGCTTGTCATGACCCAGCGTGCGGCTGCCGTGCTGGCCGACGCCCTGCGCCTCGACGAACACCCGCGAGCCGAGTTGGCCGCCGAACTTCTCGCCAGTCTCGCGTGGTTCGACCGCCGTCATCCAGTCTTCCGTAGCTCCTCCCTGACGATCCGCCGAATCGTCTCCGCATCGACTGGCTTGCGCGCCTGGCCGAGGTACTCCCGCAGTGCCTCATTGATCATCGTCTGGTAACCCCTTCCCTCGGCGTCGGCCCGGTCTCGGAACGCCGCGATGACGTGATCGTCGAGGTAGATCGTGATTCGGGTCTTGCCCGGCTGAGGCACGACCGGCCCCCGTCTTGCCTTGCTGAAGTCGTATTCCTTTCTCATACTGACGCCTCTCGTTGCGGGTGGCCGCGCGGGCCGAGATCAGCCGCACGTCCTCTCCCTGGTACGCATAGACCACGACGAGCACGCGCCCGATCGCATCGAGGCCGACCGCAACGAACCGCTGCTCGTGAGCAGTCGTCAGATCACCTCGGCTCAAGCCGTTCGGATCCGACAACACGATTTCCGCATCCGAGAATTGGACGCCGTGCTTCGCGAGGTTGCCCCCGGGCCTTCTCCGGATCCCAGGTCACCCGCATATCTGTATCATATGCATATATCTTCGGATGTCAATCCGCAGCGCATTGACGGTCGAACGATCGCGCTCACCCGCGCGCGCCGCGCCGCGAGAGCGGCGCAGCCGCCTTGGGTGCAGCGCGTGGTTAGGTAGCTCTTGACTAGTCGCCCTCCGGCTCTGGCACGCGCCTCTTTCCGAACGCCCAAGCGACCCCAATGCTCACGCCGTACAAGGCAATCATCGGACCCGCAATGACCAGCAGGTTGCCAGCATCTGCGGTCGGGGTGATCACGGCCGCCACCACGACGCAGCCCAGCACAGCATGCTTGAAGTAGCGGATGAGCAACCGCGCAGTCAGAATGCCGATACGACTCAAGACAAACACCACCGCAGGAATCTGAAAGACGATTCCCAAGGCCACCATGATGCTGAAGAAGAGGTCGAAGTACTCGACGGCATCAATGATCGGGGTGAGGTGGGAGGCAACAACCCAGTCAAGGAGAAACCGCAGCGCGGCTGGGAAGGCGACGAAGTATCCAAAGGCGCCCCCTGTGAGGAACAAGAGCGAGGCGGACACGACAAACGGAATTGCGTAACGCCTCTCGTGGGGATACAGGCCGGGCGAAATGAACAACCATGCTTGGGTCAGTATCAGCGGCGCCGAGAAGAACAGTGAGGCGACCAGTGTCACCTTGACGTGCAACGCGAAGATATCCTGCGGACGAGCAATGGCAAGCGTGACCGCCGGATTAGCTCGGATGGGGGCGCTGGCGATCTCGTAGAGACTTCCCGAGAACATCCAGCAGACTGAGAAAGCCGCCGCAATAGAAGCGACAGCCCAGAGAATCCTCCGTCTCAATTCATCCAAGTGCTCGATGAAACTCATCGCCTGAGCGAGCCCCGCGATGGCGATGGACGTGTG
>CAYZYG010000158.1:0-4211 GCA_964481395.1 uncultured Vicinamibacterales bacterium | reverse complement strand
TGGGCTGGCCAGACATCGGCCGGCGGTGGCCTGTGCGAGTCGTCAGATCAAGCGCGGCGACCGGGTACGGCAGTCGCGCCTGAAGGCCCGGACAGCGGGGAATCACCAGCCGGACGCCCCAAGGTCATGGGATGGCTACGGCGGACAACTGGGCGCGCCCTCCCGCACCGGGCACGTCTCTTCACGCCCAGGTCAGAAGATCGTCGAGATCGACGCAGCGGCGAGATCGAGCATGCGTGTCGGCAGCACGCCCAGATACAGGATGACGAGCACCGACAGCGCCAGGGCCGCCATCGCGGTCCGCGACGGGCGCGGGACGATCTCGGCGCCTTCGCGCTCGGTCATGTACATCATCACGACGACGCGCAGGTAGAAGAAGACGGAGATGACGCTCGTGAGGACGCCGACTATCGCGAGCGTGTACTCGTCCGCGCGGACGGCGGCGCTGAAGACGTACCACTTCGCGATGAACCCTGCGGTCGGCGGGAAACCTCCGAGCGACAGGAGGAACACCGTCAGCAGGCCGGCCGTGACGGGATGCGTGTGCCAGAGGCCCTTGTAGTCCTTCAGGTCCTCGCACGGGCGGTTGCGTTCGCTCAGGAGGGCGAGCACGGCGAACGCGGCGAGGTTCGTGACGGCGTACACGGCCAGGTAGAAGAGGATCGAGGCCTTCCCGACCTCGTTGGCGGCCACGATGGCGACGAGCAGGTAGCCGCCGTGCGCGATGCTCGAGTACGCGAGCATGCGCTTGAGGTTGGTCTGCGCCACGCCCACCACCGTGCCGAGGATCATCGTCAGCAGCGCGAGTACCCACAGCACGGGCGTCCAGTCGGCGCGCAGCGGTTCGAGGGTCGAGAGGAACACGCGCGCGAAGGCGGCGAACGCGGCGGCCTTCACGGCGGTCGACATGAACCCGGTCACCATGGTCGGCGCGCCTTCGTAGGCGTCCGGCGTCCACATGTGGAACGGCACGGCGGCGACCTTGAAGCCGAAGCCGACGATGAGCAGGCCCATGCCGATGAGCAGCAGGGGGTTCGTCGACATGGCGCGGGCGGCGACGGCGGTCCCGATGACGTCGAGATTCGTGCTGCCGGTCAGACCGAAGATGAACGCGATGCCGTAGAGGAAGAACCCGCTGGAGAAGGCTCCCAGCAGGAAGTACTTGAAGGCGCCCTCGGTGCTCTGCCGGCGGTCCCGGCGCATGCCGGTCAGCACGTAGACGGCGAGCGAGAAGGTCTCGAGCGCGAGGAAGATGATGAGCAGGTCGTTCGCCACCGCCATCAGCATCATGCCGGCGACGGCGAACAGGACGAGCGCGTAGTACTCGCCCGCGGGCAGGCCTTCGCGCTCGAGGATCCCGGACGAGAAAACGATGGTCAGGATGCCGATCCCGATGAGGACCAGGCTGATGAACAGCCCGAACTCGTCCGCGACGACGACACCGAAGCTCTCGGCGCGGCGCCCCCAGAGGAGGACGGACGCGATGCCGGCGCCGGCGAGGCCGATGAGCCCCAGCCCGGCGATGGGCATCCGCTCGCCCTTCTGGCGGAACGCCTCGGCCAGGAGGCACGCCAGACCGGCCAGCGTGACGCAGATGACGGGAATGACGCCGTTCAGTGCCGGACCAATCATGGACACGCTATTCACCCGCGCCGCGTGACTGCGGCGAAACCTGGTCCACTTCTCCCGCCACCGCGCTCACGACGCGCTGCGGCTGCGCTTCGGCCAGGCGCGACACGATCCGGTCGATCGCCGGCTTCATCGGCTGCAGGAAGATCCACGGGGCGACCCCCATGAAGACCGCCATGGCCACCGTCGGACCGAGCGCCCACCACTCGCGCGCGCTCAGGTCCTTCAGGCCCTCGTTCTTCGGGTTGGTCACGGTCCCGTAGTTGACGCGCTGGAACATCCACAGCATGTAGACGGCCGACAGGATCACGCCAGACGCCGCGACGGCGGCGAAGCGCCAGTCCCACTGGAACGCGCCGACCAGTATCAGGAACTCGCCGACGAAGCCGTTGAGCCCGGGCAGGCCGATCGACGACAGCGTGATGATCATGAAGACCGCCACGAAGCGCGGCATGACGGCCTTGAGTCCGCCGAACTCCGAGATGAGCCGGGTGTGGCGGCGATCCGAGAGCATCCCGACGAGCATGAACAGCGCGCCCGTGGACACACCGTGGTTCAGCATCTGATAAACGGCGCCCTGCAGGCCCTGCACGTTCATGGCCGCAATCCCGAGCACCACGAACCCGAGGTGGCTCACGCTGGAGTACGCCACGAGCTTCTTCAGGTCCGGCTGCACCATCGCCACGAGCGCGCCGTAGACGATGCCGACGACGGCGAGCACGGCGAGGTACGGGGCGAAGTAGACGGCCGCGTCCGGGAAGAGCGGGAACGCAAAACGCAGGAGCCCGTAGGTGCCCATCTTCAGGAGGATGCCGGCCAGGATGACCGACCCCGCCGTGGGCGCCTCGACGTGCGCGTCGGGCAGCCACGTGTGGAACGGGAAGAGCGGCACCTTGATCGCGAACGCGACGGCGAACGCGAGGAAGAACCAGACCTGCAGCGTCCACGGGATGTCGAGCGCCATCAGCGCCTCGTACGAGAAGCTGTACGACCCGGTGGCGGTGCTGTGGAGGTAGGCGACGCTCAGGATGGCGACGAGCATGAGCACGCTGCCCGCCATCGTGTAGAGGATGAACTTGACCGCCGCGTAGATGCGCCGATCGTATCCCCACACCCCGATGAGGAAGTACATCGGGATGAGCATGAAGTCCCAGAACAGGTAGAACAGGAACAGGTCGGTCGAGAGGAAGACGCCGATCATCGCGCTCTCGAGCGCGAGCATGAAGAAGCAGAACTCCTTGACCTTCTTGTGGATCGAACTCCACGAGGCCAGCAGCGCGAGCGGCGTCAGGAAGCCGGTCAGCACGACCAGGAACAGGCTGATGCCGTCCACACCCAGGGCGTACTGGATGCCGAAGGCGGGGATCCAGTCCACCCGCTCGACCATCTGGAAGTCGGCGAGCGTCGGGTCGAAGCGGGCCCAGAGCACGAGCGTCAGCGCGAACTCGACGAGCGAGACCGCGAGCGCCGCGACGTGGATGAAGCGCTCCCGCTGGTTGTCGCGGTTGCTGACGAGGAGCAGCAGCAGCGCGCCGACCAGCGGCAGGGCAATGATGAGCGTCAGCAACGGCACTACCGCCATACGTAATACCCGAGGATCACCACCACCCCCACGAGCACGCCCATCGCGTACACCCGGATCGAGCCCGTCTGCACGCGCCTGAGCACCCCACTGGCGCCGCTCACGAGGCGGCCGGCGCCGTTCACGGCGCCGTCGATGAGACCGGCGTCGACGACCTTCCACAGCGAGCGCTCGGACAGCCGGTGGATGGGCTGCACGACGGTCGCGTCGTAGATCTCGTCGACGTAGTACTTGTTCAGCAGCGTCCGGTGCACGCCGGCGAACGACCGCGCCAGCGCCTCGGACGCCTCCTTGCGGCGCAGGAAGAAGAACCAGGCGATCGCGATTCCCCCCACCGCGGCGCCGCTCGACAGCCCCATGAGGGCGAGTTCGGTGCCGTGGTCGTCGGCATGATCGCCCCCGCCGGCGTGGCTCGGCCCGCCTTCGCCGGACTGATCGTGGCCGGCGACGGCGAGGCTGGAGCCCGCTTCACCGCTCTCGAGACCCGGGGCGGTGAAGCTGGGCTCCAGGAAGTGCTCGATGTGGTTGCTGCCGCCGAGCACGGCCGGGACCCCGACGTACCCGCCGACCACGGACCCCACCGCGAGCAGCACGAGCACGATGGCCATGGCCCGCGGGGCATCGTGAAGGTGGCTGCCATGGGCACTCCCGTGGGCACCGTGAGCATCGTGGGCGTGGCTCCCTGCCGCGGGGGCGCGGCGTTCACCGTGGAAGGTGAGGAACACGAGGCGGAACATGTAGATGGCCGTCAGGAGCGACGCCACGGCCGCGACGGCCCATATCACGGTGTGCCCGCTCGAAAAGCTCTTCCAGAGGATCTCGTCCTTGCTGAAGAAGCCGGCCAGTCCCGGCACGCCCGCGATCGCCAGCGCCCCGATGAGGAACGTCCAGTAGGTCACCGGCAGCGCCTTCTTCAGACCGCCCATGTGCCGGATGTCCTGTTCGCCCGCGAGCGCATGGATGACGGCGCCGGAACCGAGGAACAGCAGGGCCTTGAAGA
>CAYZYG010000157.1:3315-8675 GCA_964481395.1 uncultured Vicinamibacterales bacterium | reverse complement strand
ACGATCTTCTCGAACGACTCCCCCGCCTTCGCGCGCGCGAGCGCCCCGTCGATCTTCGCCCTGGCCGCCTCGTCTGCGGCCACGTTGATCATGGCGCCGTCGCCCTGCACGTTCACGACCAGCTCGCGCAGCGTGACGGTCTTGGGCGTGGTGAACTCTTTCGGGTTCGCCTCGTAGTAGGCGCGCGCCTCGGCCTCGCTGACCCCAATCCGGCCCATCACCTCGACCTGCTGGACCTGATTGATGACCATCTGCTTCTCGAGGTTCTTCCGCAACTCGGCGAGCGTCAGGCCTTCCTGCTTGAGGGCGGCTTCGAACTGCGCGTCGCTCTCGAGCTTGTTCTCTTTGCGGATGTTCTCGAGGACGCGCTGGAACTGGTCGTCGGTGACGCGGTAGCCGAGTTCCTTGCCTCGCTGGAGGAGGAGCAGCTCGTCCACAGAGTCGACGAGCAGGTCCGGCGTCAGTTCGGCGATGGCCTTTCTGAGCTCCTCGTCGGAGAGTTGCTGGCCCCGCGAGCGGAGGGCGTTGACCTGGCGCGCCTCGAGGTCGGTCTTGGTGATGATCTCGCCATTCACCTTGACGATGATCTGCTCGAGCAGTTCGACCTTCTCAGGGGCCGCGGGGACTTGCGCTGGCGGCTGTTGGGCCTGGCCGACCGGGGGCTGCTGCGCCTGGGCTGGCGGCTGCGCCTGCGCAGGTGGCGGGGCCTGCGTTGTGGGCTGTTGGGCCCGAGCCGCCAGTGGCAGCACGACGCACAGGACGCCGACGATGCTTACGATCAGCTTCTTCATGGATTCCTCAAACTATCCATTCTAACCCGTCTCTTCGTTGGACGGGTCAGCGACTCGGACGGACGGGCGTGGAACTTGCAAGTTCGACCGGAGGCGCCGCACGAAGCGGCCCAAACCGTCCGATGTACGCAGGAACTGCCACCATCCGGGGTGTTCGACGATGGTATTCTTTTCACGGGAGCGACGGGTCTACTTCGGGGACAAGTTCGGTGACGTGGCCAACCTCGCCGCGGGCGCCCTGGTCTTCGGGCAGTCGCTCATCGGGGGCGGGTTTTCGTTCTGGCTGGGTGCGGCGGGAATCCTGATCTGGGCCTTGCTGCTGCTTGCCGGAGGATGGCTCATTCGGAACGGAGACAGGCGATGAGCGGCTGGTTCGTTTTCTTCGGTGGGATGCTGGTCTTCGCCATAACGGTCGCGATTCTCGGCGAACTGGCCCGTCGGAAGGAGGACCGCGAGGCGGCCGAGCGCCGGCGCCGGATTGCGGGCCATCCGATGCCGTTCACGCGGGAATGAAACGGAGCCTGCGGCTGGGGAAAACAGGGGAGTGATTCGACGGGATTCGGGAATCGGGAGTCGCGATTCGGTACAGCATGCACAGGCCACTGGCACAGGCGACGCCGGGGCCGCCACAAAACGGCTGGGCAAAGGATCGACCACCGGTAATCACTCCGGGGGTGATTGACGGGGAAACGCCAGACTGGCGACGAAGCTCGCGCCCCAGGCGAGATGGACGACGGCGAAGGCGCCGAGCAGGCCGGGCAGCCGCGACCAATCGCCCTCCCGCGCGCAGATCGCGAGGGACGCCAGAACCAGCGTGGCCACGTAAAAGCAGACGAGACCCGCCAGTCCCCACCAGGCATCGCGCCAGAACACACCGGCAGCCGCCAGCCCCCCCAGCAACACCACGAACCCCGCCGGCAGCGCCTGCCGCCAGCGCAGCGACGCGGGATGCATTCGCAACATCCGCGCCTTCCACCAGCCGTAGCGGGCGTACTGCCGGGCCAGGGCCCCGAGCGTCGGCCGCGCGAAGTAGGTCGACTGGATGGCGGGATCGAGGATGACGCGCAGCCCGCTCGCGCGGACGCGGTGGTTGAACTCGTAATCTTCGTTGACGGGCAGGCGCTCGTCGAATCCACCCAGTGAGGCCCAGAGGTCGCGGGTGAAACAGCCAAACGGAACCGTGTCGACGTCGCGCGCGCTGCCGACTCCGCGGTTGACGTGCGGTTCCGGGACGCGCCCGGTTCGGTAGGCGGCATCGCCGGCGCCGAGCGGATGAGAGACGGCCCGGGCGATGGCGGCGGCGGTCGCCGTGGACGCCCCCGGGGCGATCCTCCAAATACCACCGACCA
Organism: uncultured Vicinamibacterales bacterium; assembly: GCA_964481395.1. Taxonomy (GTDB): domain Bacteria; phylum Acidobacteriota; class Vicinamibacteria; order Vicinamibacterales; family JAKQTR01; genus JBFMFH01. Next base: position 6,535 of record CAYZYG010000157.1, on the reverse strand, counting down.
CGCCGGCCCGCGGTTCTGTCAGCCGGACGAGCGCGCGCTCGATGTAGTCTGGAGCCGGCGCGGAATGGGCATCCATCCGCACGATGACGTTGCCTGACGCCGCGCGCACACCGGCATTCACGGCTCGCGGAATCGAGGCGGCTGGCGCGACCAGCACGATCAGCCGGGGGGCGCCGTCCTTGTGGGGCGACGGACGTCCGGCGTTGGCGTCGGCCCCGTGTGGCGAGTCGAGCGGATGACGAGGCTCACCCGCGTCGCGCTGGGGAGGCTCCGGCTCCGGCTCCCGCGCTCGATTCTGGGAGTCTCCGGCGCCGTTCTCGAGTCCATGTGGTGTTCCGCGCTCACCCTCCTGCTCGTGCTGGAACTCCCGCAGCACCTCGAGCGTGCCATCGGTGGAGGCGCCGTCGACCACGACGATCTCGTCGGGCGGATGCGTCTGGAGCCTGAGCGCGTCGATGGTCGCGCGGATTGTGGCGACTTCGTTGAGGCACGGGATGACGGCCGAGACGCGGACTCTGCGAGCCCGCGTCTCGGCCGTGGGCCGGGGATCTGGGACCGGGGATCGGTTGGAGTCGCGTTCGGCTGCGACCCGAGAACGCTGCGTGTCACGAGACGGAGCGCGGTCGCCTGGCGCACAGGGCGGCGGGTCTCCGGCCTGAGCGGTCATTCGTCAACCCGTGGCCGTTCGTCGTCGTGTGCCGGTCTGGTCATCCGCAGCCCGCCGATCATCTGCCAGCAGAACGACGCGGCGAGCACGCCCCACAGGCCCCGTTCCCACCACCGATCCGCGACCCCGAGCAGCCAGCCGATGCAGAACAGCGTCGCGCCCAGGGGATAGGTGATCTGCCACGACCGCTCGCGGAACACCTCGCGCATCCGCCGCTCGGTTTCGACGGCCAGCCAGCGGTGGTAGGAAAACGCCGCCACGAAGATCGAGGCGCCGAAGATCCAGAGGCCGTTGACGGCGACGAACCACCAGTCGATCATGCGAAAACGGTTCTGACGACAGACCGGGACCGGGGACCGGGGACCAGGGACCAGTTATGGACCGGCCCAGGCCCACCACGAGGTGTCAGCTGATTCTAACGATAACCCGGTACGGGCCGTCCAGGAACCCGCCTTCCCCAAGCGCGCTGACGCGCGGCTTCGGCGAGGCACGCTCGGAGCCCAGACTCCGGAATCCGGGCCAGGGAATAAACGAGGACTACGGCGCGCGTTCCACGCTCCCGCCTGGGCGCCAAGTGCGGTCCGACAGGAACACCGCCCCCAGGAGCACCTTGGGCAGGTAGGCAATGGCGTAGAGCACGACGGAGTAGCCCAGCGCCGTCGCGCGGTCGACTCCGTAGAAGCCGAGGGTCAGCACCGTCAGGTAGTTGAACACGCCGATCCGGCCCGGCAGCGACGGCGGCACGCTGCCGACCTGCAGCACGAGCAGCAGCACCAGCGACGCGTGGAGGGGGAGCGGAATTCCCATGGCCCGAAAGAGCAGATAGTTGGCCAGCGCGGCCAGCGCCATGCTGGCGACGGAGGTCGCCAGGGCGGCAGCAAACGCCCCAGGGCGATCAAGGGCGCGCAACCCGGCAGCGAAATCGTGGCCGAGGCTCGCCAGCCGCCTCCGAATGGACGCCGGGAGCCACGGGATCCGCTCCGCCGCGAACTGCGCCAGAGCCGGTCCGAATCGCGCGAACACGACAAACAGGGCAAGGGCGGCACCCGCGAGCATCACGCGTGTGAGTCCCCGGCCAGGCAGGTTCTCCGGCACGGCCATCCAGGCGGCAGCCAGCGCCGCCGCGGTCCCGAACGTGCCCAACTCGAACACCTTCTCGAGCGCGAGCGACGCCAGCACGCGGCCGGTCGGCACGGCCGAGTGCCGCGCCACGCTGTAGAGCCGTGCGACCTCGCCCAGGCGGATGGGCACGAGGATGTTGAGCGCCTGACCAACGACCATCGACCTGAACAGCGCGCGAAACGTCACGCGCGCGCCGTCCGGGCCGAACAGGGTTTTCCAGCGGCTGACGACCAGCAGCAGGGCACCGATGGTCGACGCCAGGGCGGCCAGCCCGAGGGGGACATCCGTTCCCGCAAGCGCGCGGCCAAGCGCCTCGACATCGACCCCGCGCAGCGACAGCCAGAGCGCTCCGGCCCCCAGGACCGACCCGATGACGACGCGCCGGATGGATGCTCGCCGCTCAGGCGTCATCACCTGATTCTCCCCGGATCCGGGGGTATCGCGTCCTCGGCGCGCTCGGCCCGCGGGGACATCCATAACTGGTCCCCGATCCCCGGTCCCCGGTCCCCGTCTTCACCCCGCCAGCATATCGTGCCGAAGACCCCCGCTCTACAGCGGGTCTCATCCCGGAGTTTCCCCGGAGTAGACCCGCTGTAGAGCCGGGGTGTTTGGCACGCGAGCAGGTCCTGTCCTATCAAGTACCAAAGATTTCTCCGGAAGTGCCGATACCTCCTCACGGAGGGCAAGGCGTGGAACGGAAAGCCATCTCGATCATGAAGGCCTGCGAACTGGTGGGAGTCAGCCGCCGGACGATCTACAACTGGATCGCGGCCGGCAAGGTCGAGTACGTGCGGACAGCGGGCGGTTCGGTCCGGATTTTCGTGGACTCGCTGTGGCGCGACCCGCAAACAGTCGAACCGGTGTTCCAGCCGGGGTTCGTCCGCCCGTACGAAGCGAAGTAAGGCCCGCCAGAGAGCAGGGGCAGGGTAGGCGCGGTCGGCGACCGCGCCCTACCGTGTCGCAGCCACGCCCAGGACCAGTCTGGATTCCCGCCTCCGCGGGATTGACGATGTCTAAGACCCCGCGCCTGCGGGGATGACGGATCCTAAAGATCTCCCGACAACCGATCGCAGAAATGTCAGCGTGTTGACGGCGCCGGAGGTGCATTCTGTCAAACCCTTGACGAACCAAGCGCCCTCGGAGGCGGCAGAAGTGCACGGGTGTTCGCACGAGCACACGCACAAATTCCTGTTTCGCATCAAGTTACACAGTTAGGCGCTGGAGCAACGCGGGTTGGAGGGACGGCGGCAAATTGTGGCACTGGGGTTGTAGAGACAGGGACCGGGGACCTGGGACCGGGGATCAGTTTTGGATGTCCCCAGTCCCCATCACTTGTCCCTGCCGTCACGCAGTCAACGCAACACCAACCGATACGGAACGGAGCCGCCGATGCCAGCAGGTCAGCCTCTCGAGACGTCAGCCCAGCAGCGC
>CAYZYG010000157.1:0-3215 GCA_964481395.1 uncultured Vicinamibacterales bacterium | reverse complement strand
AACGGAGCCGCCGATGCCAGCAGGTCAGCCTCTCGAGACGTCAGCCCAGCAGCGCGTTGCCAAGACCCTTCCCTTCGTCGAAGCTCTGGCGCGCCGGATGGCCGCCTCGATGCCGCACTCGATCGACATCGGCGACCTGGTGCAGGACGGCGTCATGGGGTTGATCGACGCAGCCCAGCGGTTCGACGAGGACCGCGGCATCAAGTTCGAGACCTTCGCCGAGCGCCGGGTACGCGGGGCGATGATCGACGCGCTTCGCCGCGAAGCCTGGCCGCGCGGTGTCCGCCGCGTCCGCCGCGAGCTGGAAGCGGCCCGCGAAGAGTTGCGCCGCGAGATGGGCTGCGAGCCGTCCGTGGCCGACCTGGCCGCGCGCGTGGGGTCCGACGAGAAGCGCCTCAGCCGGACCATCGTCCGCATCAACACCATTGAGTCCACGGCGCCGAACGCCAACATCGACGTGCACGACGACACGAACCTCCCGGCCGCCCTGATTCCCTCCGAGCCGGCCGCTCCAGACAAGGCCTACGAGTATTCGGAGACCAAGGAGCGCGTGCGCGCCGCCATCGCGTCATTGCCCTGGCGCGAGCGCAAGGTCATCGGCCTCTACTACTACGGAGAGGTCACGATGAAGGACATCGGCGCGGAGATCGGCGTCAACGAGTCGCGCGTGTCGCAGTTGCACGCGCGGGCGGTGCAGCGCCTGCGCGTGGCTCTGGGCTCGGAAGCGGACCCGAAGTCGGCGGCCCGGATCATGCGAGACGCGTGCGCGGCCTTCCAGCAGAAGCCGCGGATGCTCAAAGCTCAGCTCGGCATGGCCCCGCGCCACACGGTGGCCACGACGGAGGAGCAGCGCGCGACGATGGTGGCGAACTGGAACCGGATGCCGGTCGCCATGGCGGCCGAGCGACCGCGTCGCGCTCGCCGCGGCTAGCGCTCCGCGGCCTCTCGGCCGCCGGGACCGGAGATCGGGGACCGGGGGCCAGTTATGGATGTCCCCAGTCCCCATTCAGTCGGCGTTCAGCGTTCAGCTCTCAGCTCCCAGCCTCCGTCAGGAAGACACTGGAGATCTCGCAGGAGCTGACGGCTGATCGCTGATGGCTGATCGGAACGAGAGCACTTGTTCACCTACCCTGAAGACCTGGGTCTGCGTCACCAACGACACGACGACGGCGAAAGCGAGCCGCGCGACACATGGACGACGACCTGCGGCAGTTGTTTCACACGCTCAACAATCAGCTCGGGATCATCCTGACGCACGCCGAACTGCTCGAGGCCAAGGCGCCAGACGAGGGCCTGCGCAAGAAAGCGACGACGGTGCTGGAGGCGACGATGGAAGCGCTGGGGACCGCCAGGGCCATACGGGCCATGACGGAGCGCCAGGCTGGCCCCGAGGGCCCGGGAGTCGAAGAACAGGGGCCGGGGACCGGGGGCCAGGGACCGGTTCTGCCAGACACCGACTCCGCTCCGTAAAGGGGCGACCGACTCAGGGCGTGGGGAGCGTGTCGTAACGCGAGGCAGCGCGCCTGGACCAGAGACCAGGAACCCTGGAACCGGGGAGGACGTTCCCGGGTGCCGGGGCTGAAAGCCCCGGCCTCCTGCTGGTCCCCGATCTCCGGTCCCCGGCCCCTGTTCTATGATGGAGCCCGTGAGCGACATCGAAATCGCTGCCGCCAACGACGCGCCGTGGTACGCCATCTGGACCCGGTCGCGAGCGGAGAAGGCCGTCTACGACCAACTGGTCCGCAAAGAGATCGAAACGTTCCTCCCCACCGTCCGGCGCATCAGCCGCTGGAAAGACCGCAAGAAGGAACTCGACTGGCCTCTCTTCCCGGGCTACTGCTTCGCCCGGTTCGATCCCCGCGAGACTCTGCCGATTCTCAAGTGCGTCGGCGTGGCCGCGATCATCTCGGTGGACGGCAAGCCCGCCCCGATCGCGACCGAGGAAATCGACGCCATCCAGCGCCTGGTCTCGACCGAACTGAAATTCGACCCGTGCCCGTTCCTGAAGGAGGGCGACCTGGTGGAAGTCATGCACGGCCCGCTCAAGGGCGTGGTCGGCCGTCTCGTCCGCAAGGGACCGCAGACGAAGCTCGTCCTCTCCATCACGATGATCAATCGCGCCGTCGCGATCGTCTTCGACGCGGCGGACGTCAGGGCTTACTGAGGGAAGACAGGGACAGGGACCGGGGACCAGGGGCCGGTTCTGTCACGCTGCGGTTCCGCGGGGTTCTCCACAACTGGTCCCCGGTCCCCGATCCCCGATCCCCGTGGTCCTATTTCCTGTCGAAGCGCTTGAGTTTCTCGACGAGCGTCGTGCGCTTGAGGTTGAGGAGCTTGGCGGCGGCGCCCTTGTTGCCGCCGGTTTTATCGAGCGCACGGGCGATGACCTCGCGCTCGAGCCGCTCGATGTAAGCGGGCAGATCGAATCCTTCTTCGGGAATGGGTGCCTCGAGGGGCGCGACTGACGCGCCGGCCGCCTGAATGGCTGGCGGCAGATCGTGCACGTCGATCGTGCGCCGGCCGCCGGTCATGGCGACGGCCCGCTCGATGGCGTTCTCGAGCTCGCGGACATTGCCGGGCCAGGCGTGGGACATCAGGTGCCGAAGGGCGTCTTGGGAAATGGCTAGACGCTGGCCTGGGACCTGGGATCGGGGACCGGGGATCAGCTCTGGCGGCGCCCCGTTCCCAGCCTTTTCACTGTCACGCTGCATTCGTGGTGCGCGATCATCGCGTGAGCTGATGTCCGCGGCGCGGGCGAGCTGCTCGCCGAACTTGTCGAGGAAGTGCTGGACGAGGAGCGGGATGTCGTCCTTGCGCTCGCGCAGCGCGGGCATGTGCACGGGGATGACGTTCAATCGGTAGTACAGATCCTCGCGGAACGTGCCCTCCGAGACCATCTTCCCGAGATCGACGTTCGCCGCGGCGATGATCCGCACATCCACCTTGATGGTGCCGGAATCGCCGAGCCGCTGCACCTCGCGCGTCTGCAGCACGCGCAGCAGCTTCATCTGCAGCGCGGGCGTCATCGTCCCGACTTCGTCGAGGAACAGCGTCCCGCGGCTGGCCTCCTCGAAGCGTCCGGCCCGCGTGGCCACGGCGCCGGTAAACGCCCCGCGCACGTGGCCGAACAGTTCCGACTCCAGTAGGGTTTCGGGAATCGCGCCGCAGTTGATGGCGACGAATCGGTGGGCCCGGCGCGGGCTGTTGTGGTGGAT
>CAYZYG010000156.1:0-8900 GCA_964481395.1 uncultured Vicinamibacterales bacterium | reverse complement strand
AACCGCGAGATCGGGTTCATCTTCCAGACGTTCCACCTGATCCCGGACCTGAGCGTCGCCGACAACGTCGAGATCCCGCTGCTCTACCGGCGGATGTCCGGTAGCGAGCGTCGGAAGCGGGCCATGGCGGCCATCGATCGCGTGGGCCTCGCCTCGCGCGCCCACCACTTTCCCTCGCAGCTCTCGGGCGGTCAGCAGCAGCGCGTCGCCATCGCGCGCGCCATCGTCGGACAGCCGCGCATCCTGCTCGCCGATGAGCCCACGGGCAATCTGGACAGCCAGATGGGCGACGAGATCATGGCCATCCTGCACGGCCTCCAGAAGGACTCGCAGACCACCATCGTCATGGTCACGCACGACCCTCGGCTCGCCGAACAGACCCAGCGGACCATCAGGCTGTTCGACGGGAGGCAGGTCCAGTAACAGGGGCCGGGGACCAGGGACCGGGGACCGGTTATGCTCAAGAACTACTTGAAACTCGCGTGGAAGGTGCTGTGGCGGCGGAAGTTCTTCACCGCCATCAGCCTGTTCGGCATCGGCTTCACGCTGGTCGGCCTCATGGTCGCGACCGCGCTGCTCGACCACATCTTCGCGCCGTATCCACCCGAGGTCCGGCAGCACCGTACGCTCGGCATCTATCGGGCCGAAATGACGGGCGGGCGCTCGTCGTGGCACTCCAATGCGGGCTACAAACTGCTGGACCGCTACGCCCGTGACCTCCCCGGCGTCGAGCGCCTGGCCATCACCGGCAACTCGGAACAGGTCTACTCGTACCAGGGCGGGAGCCGCGTGAAGCTGTTCATCCGGCGGTCGGACGCCGAGTACTGGCGCGTGCTCGACTTCCGATTCCTCGAGGGCGGACCGTTCACCGACCAGGACGTTGCCAACGGGTCGCTCGTCGCCGTCATCAACGCTTCCACGCGGGACCGCTTCTTCGGCGGTCCGCCGGCCGTGGGCAGGACGATCGAGGCCGACGGCCAGCACTTCAGGGTCATCGGCGTCGTCCCGGATGTTCCGATTCTCCGGGAGGTCTCGTTCGCCGAGCTCTACGTCCCCGTGACGTCGGCCAAGACCGATGCCTATCGCGAGCAGTTGCTGGGCGGGTTCACTGGATTGCTGCTGGCGCGGAGTCCGGCCGACTTCCCGGCCATCAAGGCCGAGTTCGCCGCGCGGCTCCCACAGGTGCCGCTCCCGAACTCGAGGTGGGAGAAGCTCACGTCCAGGGCCTCGACGAAGTTCGAATACGCCTCGGAGATGCTCGCTGGCGGCGAGAATCTCGAGGCCAACACCGCCCTGCTCTGGGCGTTCATCGTGGGCGTGATGCTGCTGTTCGCCCTGCTGCCCACCGTCAACCTGGTGAACCTCAACATGAGCCGCATCATGGAGCGGGCTTCGGAAATCGGCGTGCGCAAGGCATTCGGTGCGTCTTCACGCACGCTGGTCGGCCAGTTCATCGTCGAAAACGTCGTCCTCGCGCTCATCGGAGGCGCGCTCGGCTTCGTCGGGTCGATCGCCGTCCTCGAAGCCGCCAACCGCAGCAGCCTGATTCCGTACGCGCACTTCACGATGAACTACCGCATCTTCCTCTACGGCCTCTGTCTCGCGGTGTTCTTCGGAGTGCTCTCCGGCGTCTATCCCGCCTGGCGTATGTCGCGTCTGCACCCGGTGCAGGCGCTGAAGGGAGCCTCGCGATGATCCGCCACCTGCTGAAGATCGTGTGGAACCGCAAGCGCGCGAACTTTCTGATCGCCATCGAGATTCTCCTCTCGTTTCTCGTGCTGGCGGCCGTGGCCACGATGGTGGTCTACTACGTCGACAACTACCGGCAGCCCCTCGGGTTCGTGTGGCAGGACACGTGGGTGGTCAGTCTGAATGCCAACGTCCAGGACCTGCCCGGCTCCGACACGCAGGCTGCCGAGCCGGGGACCGGCCCGCGGGCCACCCAGCGCGCGCAGGTCGCCCGATTCCTCGGCATCGTCGGCGATCTCCCCGAGGTCGCGTCGGTGTCGGCGGCGTTCATCGGCCCGTACGACCATTCCACGTGGAGGAGCAGTATCAAGGTCCGCGGGAAGGAGCACCGGTACTTCTACAACGAGGCGACCGACGAGTTCGCCGAAACCCTGAGAATGAACGTTCTGCGGGGCCGCTGGTTCGACCGATCCGATGATGGTGCAGACTGGCAGGCAGCCGTCATCAACCGCCGGCTTGCGCGGGAGATGTTCGGCGACGAGGATCCCATCGGGAAGCTCATCGAAGACGAGACCGAGCCCGATCCAGAGTCACCCACGCAACGCGAGAAGACGCGCCTGCGCATCGTCGGCGTGATCGACGACTTCCGCAAGGACGGCGAGTACTCGCCGCCGGACAGCTTCCTCATCGTGCGGAACCGGCTCGACGACCCTCGCGAAACGGTCTTTCCTCCGGGCAGGCTTCTGGTGCGCGTCATGCCAGGTACGACGGCGGCGTTCGAGGAGAAGCTCATCGCCCGGCTTCGGGCCGCGGCGCCCGACTGGACGTTCCAGTCCGAACCGCTGGAGGCGATGCGCGGAGAATCGCGGCTCGCGTACGTCGGTCCGCTCGCGGCCTACGGCATCGTCGCGGTCTTCCTGCTGATCATGGTGGCGCTGGGATTGACCGGCGTGCTCTGGCTCAACGTCACCCAGCGTACGCGCGAGATCGGGCTGCGGCGCGCCAAGGGCGCGACAATCCTCAACGTCCAGCAGCAACTTGTCGGCGAAGTGGCGGTGCTGACCACACTGGCGGTGGCCGTCGGGGTCGTCCTCGTGGTGCAGTTCCCGCTGCTCGACCTGTACGGCGACATCCCAGCGCCGGTCTACCTGGCGGGCCTGGCCGCGGCGTTGGTGGGCATCTACGGGTTGACCACGGCGTGCGCGTACGTGCCGAGCCGCCTCGCGGGACGGGTCCAGCCGGCGGACGCGCTGCGATACGAATGACAGGGCCCGGGGACCGGGGATCGGGGGCCAGTTCTCGCCACGGCACGGACAAAACACAGCCGGTCCCAGGTCCCCTGTTTCAGGTCCCCTGGGTTCGGCTGACCTTTTCCTGCCGAACCCGTATGATGTGCCCATCATGACCACCATCGCCCGCTGCTTCTGCGCCGCCGCGCTGGCCGTCGTCGCGGCTGCCGCGCCCGCGCGGGCGCAGCCTGCCGCACGCCCCAACATCATCTTCATCATGGCCGACGACCACGCCTTCCAAGCCATCGGGGCGTACGGGTCGCGCGTCAACGAGACGCCGAACATCGATCGCCTCGCCCGCGAGGGCCTGCGCATGGATCGCGTCTTCGTGACGAACTCCATCTGCACGCCCAGCCGTGCGGCGATCCTCACAGGTCAGTACTCGCATCGCAACGGCGTCCCGGTGTTCAACCGCTTCGACAGCTCGCGCCAGACCGTCGCGCGCCTGCTCCAGGCCGGCGGCTACCACACGGGGATGATCGGCAAGTGGCACCTCGGCAGCGATCCGCAGGGCTTCGACGAGTGGGAGATCCTGCCGGGCCAGGGCGCCTACAACGATCCGGTCCTCTACACCTCGACAGGCGAGACCACCTACAAGGGCCGCCACGTGACCAGCGTCATCACGGACCTGGCGATTGGCTTCCTGGAAGGGCGGCCGTCGGACCGCCCGTTCTTCCTGATGGTCCACCACAAGGCGCCGCACCGGAACTGGGTTCCGGACGAGGCCAGCCGCAAGAAGTTCGAGAACCGTTGGATTCCCGAGCCGCCCACGCTCTGGGATCGCTACGATACGCGCACCGACGCCATCCGGGAGAACCGCCAGCGCGTGTTCGACGACCTCACGCGGCGGGATCTCAAGCTGACGCCGCCCGACGACGTGCCAGAAGCCGAGCGCGGGGCATGGCTCTCCACGAAGCCGACCGAGGTCACCATCGAGCGCGGGGGCGAAGCCGTCACGCTGACCGGAGAAGCGCTCTCGCGCTGGAAGTACCAGCGCTACCTGCAGGACTACCTCGCCTGCGTCCAGGGCGTCGACGACGGCGTCGGACGCCTGCTCGAGTACCTCGACCGGAGCGGCCTCGCCCGCAACACCATCGTCGTCTACACGAGCGACCAGGGGTTCTACCTCGGTGAGCACGGCATGTACGACAAGCGGTTCATGTACGAAGAGAGCCTGCGCATGCCGTTCCTCGTGCGCTGGCCGGCCGGCATCACGGCCGGATCGACATCCGACGCCATGGTGCTCAACGTGGACGTCGCGCCCACGTTCCTCGAGGCGGCGGGGCTCGCCGTGCCGTCCGACATGCAGGGCCGCTCGGCGCTGCGCGTGCTCCAGGGGAAGACGCCCTCCGACTGGCGGACGTCGATGTACTACCGCTACTACCACGACCCGGGCGACCACAACACCCGCGCCCACTACGGCGTCCGCACGGCGACGCACAAGCTCATCCACTACTGGACGAAGGACCAGTGGGAGCTGTACGACCTGATCAACGACCCGTTCGAGATGCACAACCTCTACGGGCAGCCGGGGACCGACGCGCTGGCGGCCGAACTCAAGGGAGAGCTGATCCGCCTCAAAACGGCGTTGGGAGACGACGACCAGTTCGCCGGCCAGCAGATTCCGAACGGCGTCGACGGCCCCGTGGCGAAGCTGCGGGGGAAGTAGGGCCCGCGCGATGATCCTGATCGCCGACGACGACCCGTCCGTCACCGCATCGCTCGCCCTCCTCCTGCGTCAGCACGGCTACCGGTGCGAGACCGCCGCCTCGGCGGAGGAGGCCCTGGCGCAGGCCAGACACGCGGAGTGCGCTCTCGTCATCCAGGACATGAATTTCTCGCGCCGGACGACCGGCGAGGAAGGCCTGGCTCTGCTGTCGGACCTGAAGAGCACCCGTCCGGACGTGCCGGTGATCCTCCTGACGGCGTGGGGTTCGATCTCGCTGGCCGTGCTCGGCATGAAGGCCGGGGCGGCGGACTTCATCACCAAGCCCTGGACCAACCAGCAGATCCTGCAGAGCGTCCGCACGGCGCTCGGGCTGGCCGACACGCGCGCGGCGGGACCGGACGAACCGGCGCTCGGCCGCGAAGAGCTCGATGCGCGCTACGACTTCGGCGAAGTGATTGGCAGCGACCCGCGCCTGCTGCGCGGTCTTCAGATCGCGGGCCGGGTGGCCACGACGGACGCGTCGGTGCTGATCACGGGCGAGAGCGGCACCGGCAAGGAGCTGGTCGCTGAAGCCATCCATCGCAACAGCCGGAGGCGCGTCGGCCCGTTCGTCAAGGTCAACCTCGGCGGGATATCGTCGACCCTCTTCGAGAGCGAGATGTTCGGCCACGTCCGTGGCGCGTTCACCGACGCCCGCTCGGACCGCAAGGGCCGGTTCGAGATCGCGAGCGGCGGCACCATCTTTCTCGACGAAATCGGCGAGCTGGACGCCGGTTCGCAGGTGAAGCTGCTTCGCGTGCTCCAGGATCGGACGTACGAGGTGCTCGGCTCGAGTCAGACCCGCTCGGTCGACGTGCGCGTGGTCTCGGCCACGAACCGCAACCTGGCCGAACTCGTCGACACCGGCGCCTTCCGCGAAGACCTGCTCTACCGCATCAACCTCATCACGATTCACCTGCCCGCGCTCCGCGATCGCCCCGACGACATCCCCGTCCTGGCGCGGCGCTTCGTCCGGGCCGTGGCGCAGGCGTATTGCCGCGACGACCTCGCCATCGCCTCCGGGGCCGTCGCGTGGCTCCGCCGCCAGCCCTGGCCCGGCAATATCCGCCAGCTCCGCCACTGGATCGAGCGCGCGGCCCTGGTCTCGACCTCGGACGTCCTCGACGCCGAGAGCTTCGCGTCGTTCGCCGAGATGGAGCCGCGCGAGGCTGATCACGACACGCTGCCGCCCGTCGGCAGCATGACCATGGACGAGCTCGAGAAGGCGATGATCGTGAAATCGCTGAAGTACCACGGCGGCAACATCACGCGCGTGGCCGAGTCGCTCGGCCTCAGCCGCGCCGCCCTGTACCGCCGGCTGGAGAAGCACGGGATCCCGGTGTGAACCTGAAGCGCCGCTTCATCGTGTACCTGGCGGTCGTCCATCTGCTGATGGGCGCATCGGCCGCCTTCCTGCTCCAGCAGAACCGGCTGTGGCTCATCGCCGTCGAAGCCGTCTTCGCGATCTCGCTCGGGGTCGGTATCGCCCTCGTGGCCCGAGCCTCCGGCGCGATGTCGGCCGTACGCCAGAGCGCCCAGCTCCTCGACGACGGCGAGCTGACCACCAGGTTCCGCGAAGTAGGACAGCCCGACATCGATCTCCTGGTGCAGACGTACAACCGCCTGGCCGACTCGCTGCGTGAGGAGCGGGTGCGGCTCCAGGAGCAGCAGTACTTCCTCGGCACGCTCCTCGACGTCTCGCCTGCCGGCATCGTCATCCTCGATCACAATGGGGCGATCGTGTCGCTGAACGCCGCGGCCAGGCGCCTGCTGCCCCAGGATGCGGATCCTGTCGGCAGGACGCCTGAGGGGCTCGCGTCGCCGCTCGCGCAGTCCCTGGCGACGACGATGCCGGGCACGGCGAAGGTCGTGCCGCTGCAGGGCGGGCGCCGCGTGCGCTGCCAGGCCGCCAGCTTCGTGGAGCGTGGGCACGCCCGGCGCTTCTTTCTGATCGAGGAGCTGACCGAAGAGCTGCGGCAGACGGAGAAGGCGGCGTACGAGAAACTGATCCGGCTGATGTCGCACGAGGTGAACAACTCGGTGGGCGTCACGCGGTCGCTGCTGGAGTCGTCGCTGGCGTACGGGCGGATGCTGCCAGAGAGCGACCGGCGCGAGTTCGAACACGCAGTGGGCATCGCGACCGGCCGCCTCGAGCGCCTGAACGCCTTCATGCGAGGGTTCGCGGAGGTGGTGAGAACGCCCGCGCCCAGGATGGCCCAGGTCGATGCGGACCGTCTTCTCTTCGATTGCGTGACGCTCGTTGCGTCGCAGCCCGACGGGCGCGCCGTGACGTGGGAGTGGGACCGCCAGGCAGCCGCCGGCAGCATCCTCATGGACGCGGCGCAGATGGAGCAGGTCCTGCTGAACGTCCTGAAGAACGCCGTCGAGGCTGCGGGCACGGGGGGAACCGTCATCGTCCGCACGGGACGTGCAGGGTGCTCGCCTTTTATCGAGATCGAGGACTCGGGGCCTGGCGTGCCCGATGCCGTCCGGCCGCAGTTGTTCACGCCGTTCTTCACGACGAAGCAGAACGGTCAGGGCATCGGGTTGACGCTGGTGCAGGAAATCCTGCGGCGTCACGGCTTCGACTTCGACCTCGACGCCCCGGAAGGCGGGCCGACGCGGTTCCGCTTCGTGTTCGCATCTCGGGACCCGGGACCCGTGACCCGGGATCCGGGCGCGACGTAGGGTGTTGTCGGTCGCCTGTCGCCGGTCGCCTGTCGCCTGTCGCCTACTGTCTACTATCTCCCGTCTACTATCTACTGTTCTTCCCCGTCCTCTTCAGCAGCTCTTCCAGCTCCATCACCTCGCCGTTTCGAATCACGTGCCTGATCTTTCCGAGATCGGCCACCGACAAGAGCGGGTCGCCCTCGACGAGAATCAGGTCACCAGCCAGACCTGGCTGGACGGCACCGATTCGATCCTGCGCATTCAGGAGCCTCGCCCCGTTGACGGTTGCCGCGCGGATCGCGTCGGCCGGCGTCAGCCCAGCTCGCACCAGCGCGGCAAGCTCGGTGTGGATGCCCGCACCGGGAACCGGATATCCGGCCTCGTCGAAGCCCGTCCCGGCGGCCACGCGCCCGCCGGCCTGCACGAACCGCTTCAGGAACGCTGCGCGCGAGTTCCAGTCCTTCCGGTGCGCCTGGACCTCCGGCCACTTGGTGGCCTTGGCAGCCGCCACGACGGCGTCCCGCCTGGACACCGGAAGCATCGTGAGCTGGGGATCCGCAGCCACCTCTTCCGGATAGGCCTGGAGCAGCGCCCGAGCCAACAATGGCACCAGCGTGACGTCTGCCTTGACGAGCGCGCGGACGAGCGATGCCGCATCGCGGGCCTGCAGCGCCGGCCAGCGTTCGTCCGACGCGGGCGCGGCACCGCTCTTCCCCCCCGACATCGGGTAGTCAACCGTCTCGATGGAGTGCACGCCCGCGGCAGCCAGGTCGGCCAGCGACGCCGCGCCGGGATGCGCGGCCAGGCGCGTGCCCGTTCCTTTCACTGCCGCCGCCAGGGCCTGGTAGGTGTTGATCGTGACGTGCGCGTAGCCGACGACCCAGTCGACCCCGGCGGACGCCTGGCGCTTCGCCTCGTCGGCAGCCGCCGCCGGCGACGCCGCGTCGAACAGCCACAGGTCGGGCCTGGCCGCCTGGTCGATGCCGCGTCCGCTCGTGAACAGACGCGGTGCCGGCGTCCTTCCGCTGTCGATGCGCTGGCGCTGCGTGATGGCCCAGGCCGTCCGCACGTTCAGCCCGCGCACGGTCGTCACGCCGTGCGCCAGCGCCATCGCCGCGAAGTAGTCGGCGTCGAGATCGTCCATCGGCGACACCCGCGCGTGGGCGTCCACGAGGCCGGGCACCAGCGTGAGGCCCGCCGCGTCGATGGTCTGCGTGTCTTCCAGCAGCGAGTCCGGCCGTTTCGGCGTGACCGACACGATTCGGCTGCCTTCGACGAGCACGAAGGACGGGGAGCTGTAGGTTCCTGCCGAGGCATCGAGGATTCTCGCGCCGGCGATCAACGTTCTCGGTCGCGTCGGACCGGGAGTCTGAGCGGCCAGCACAGTGGCGGCGGCCACGACGGAGCACAGGGCGGCGACAGGGCGTGGCAGCGGATGGAATCCCATCGGCGGATCATAACTCCCGTCTGACGCCGTCTGACCCCCGCTCTAGCAGCCCGTGGTGCAAGTCGGTCGTCGCACCGAGACCGGCGGTGCGCCCGGA
>CAYZYG010000155.1:0-9025 GCA_964481395.1 uncultured Vicinamibacterales bacterium | reverse complement strand
CTGCCGGCCCTGAAGGGCCGGCCTCCAGATCGCGACTCCCGACTCCCGACTCCCGACTCCGACTCCCGTCGGATCGCTGTCCAGCCCACCCCGGCCGCAGGCCGCGGTCCCACTCGTCCTGAGCCGCTACGGCGACAGCCAGCGGTCGAGGAGGAACCGTCGCGTGCCCCAACGTGTCTGCAGAAACCGCGTGGCGAGAGCCGTCCGAAGCCCGGACGGAAGGAGGCGAAAGGCAGAGGCACCTGCACCCGGAGTCCCGAGCCGCTCGCCCAGCGCCCGAACGTAGGACTGGAGTCGATGCGGCGCGTAGTCTCCACGTGCCGCGATAAGCGTCTCGGCCGCCGCCAGACCCGAGATGATGGCCGGACGGATACCTTCTCCGCTGCTCGCGTCGGCCAGTCCTGCCGCGTCGCCAACGACCAGCACGCCGTCTCCGGCCAGGACGGGGCGACGGTGGTCTCGCGTGAGGTAGGCATGCCCCGGCCAGACGGCGGGCAACCCAGGCGGCACGCGTCCGATCGCACGGAGGTGCGCCACGAAGCCGGCGCGTTGCGAGGCGAAACGGGCGGAGCCCAGATGGCCGAATCCGACGTTCACGAAGCGGCCTTTCCGCACGATCCAGCCGTAGCCTGCGAGGTCGCGGGAGAGGAAGATCTCGGGCGTGCCGGGTGCGGCTGCGCAGGCGACCCGCTCCCCGTCGTTCAGCTCGTATTCCACGACCTGCGAGGCAATGGTCGTCTGGATCGATGCCGGGGGGTTCAGCTGGCGGCTGACGGGACAGAAGTGCCCTCCCGCTCCAACCAGCACACGCGCGCGCATCGAGCCGTTGACGGTCCAGCCCGTCGTCGTCCGGCGCAGACGCGTGACCGGCTCGCCGAGACGCAGGCGGGCGCCGGACCGATGCAGCAGATACGTGTCGAATTCCGCGCGCCGGATCGCATAGCTCACGGGTCTGTCGTAGCGCGTCTCGATCTGAGTTCCGCTCATGACGGCGGTGCGGAAGCCGAGGATCGGCTCGAGCGTCCGGCCCTCACCGTAAGCCGCGGGATCGATCTCCAGTTCGGCGAGGACGGGCGGCGTGATCCACCCCGCGCACGGCTTCTGACGGGGAAAGCGGGCGCGGTCGACGATCAGGACGTCGATGCCTGCGCGCCCCAGCCGCCACGCGCAACTCGATCCCGCGGGCCCGCCGCCGACGATGAGGACGTCACACGACTCCATCGTGGCCCCGCGTCCCAGCAAAGCCCCCGCCCTGCCCGAGCGCACCGCGCGTCCACGGGATGGCGTTCGCCGCCGACGGCGCGAACACGATCTGGAAGAGGTGCAGGGAACCGGCCTGGAACGCCGCCTGCGAGCCCGACAGGTACAGGCGCCACGCCCGCTCGAACGGGGCGCCGAACATGCGCCGGACTTCGCCTGACGCGGCGAGGAAGCGCCGGCGCCAGTGGTCGAGCGTCTTCGCATAGTGCAGCCTGAGGTTCTCGACGTCGAGCACGGAGAAATCGAGCGGTTCGAGTATGCCGCCGATGGCTTCCACGAGCGTGGGCGGATACGCCCCCGGAAAGATCCGCTTCGCGATCCACGGCTGGAGAGGACGGGGCCGGGCGCGTCCGATGAAATGCAGCAGACCTCGCCCCTGTCCATGGCCGAGGACGCGACGGATGACGTCGCCCAGTTCCCGGTAGTGAGCCGGGCCGACATGTTCCGCCATGCCCACCGACACGAACACGTCGGCCTCGCCGCGGATGGCCCGGTAGTCGTCCTCGACGAACGTCACACGGTCGCCGAGACCTTCGGCGCGGGCCCGGTCGCGCGCGTAGCGAATCTGCTCCCGCGAGATGTTGTAGGCCATCACGCGCGCGCCGTACTGCCGCGCCATGTAACGCGCGAGTCCTCCCCATCCGCAGCCCGCCTCGACGACCCGCTCGCCCGGGCGCAGGCCGACCTTCCGGCACACCAGGTCCATCTTGGCCGTCTGCGCCGCTTCGAGCGTGGTGTCCGGCGTGGGGAAGTACGCGCACGTGTAGACCAGATCGTCGTCGAGCCACAGGCGGTAGAACTCGTTGCCGATGTCGTAGTGGTGGTGCACGTTGTCGCGCGACGCGCGCCGCGTGTTGACCGGCGCACGCCACCGCCAGCGCGTCCGCGCGCCCGCCTTGATCCGGAACACCCGGTCGAGCAGTCCGACGAGGTCGCCGTCGACCTCCAGCCGACCGGCCATGAAGGCCTCGCCGAACGCCAGGTCAGGCCGCCGGAGCAGCCTCCAGAGCGTGGAACGGTCGGCGATGGTGACGGTCGCCATCGCGGTACCCGAGTCGTCTGGAACCACCGTGACGTCGCGGTAGCGGATGCGGACCGGAACGCCGCGGAGCGCCCGTCCAAGCGCCTCGAGGCCGACCCGCTCGAGTCGCGAGGCCGACGGTCGCATGGCGCGGTGCAGGGGAAACAGGTGACTGAACGTGAACGGTCGATGCATCGTACCCCTCCTGCCGGTCAGGCTGTCGGGGGCACGGCCGCGGTTGGTACGAGAGCGGGACACGACTATTGTACACGCGGACGGCGCCGCCGGGTCCGGGGGAAGGATGATTCGCGTCACGTTCCGTTTCTACGCCGAACTCAACGACTTTCTGCCGCGGGAGCAGCGGCAGCGCGACCTGCCTCACGAGTTCCAGGGGCCCGCCAGCGTCAAGGACCGCATCGAAGCCCATGGCGTCCCCCACACGGACGTCGATCTGATCCAGGCGAACGGCGGCGCGGTGGACTTCGGCTACCGGCCGCAGGACGGCGACCGGATGAGCGTGTACCCCCATCTCGCGCGTCTGCGAAGTCCGCAGCCCCTCCGCCCACCCCACCCGCGGGGCCGGTTCGCACTGGATCAGCACCTGGGGAGGCTGGCGGCGTACCTGCGTCTGCTGGGCCAGGACGTCCTGCACCGGGCGAGCTGGGCCGATGACGAACTGGCCCGCCTGGCGGCGGCGGACGACCGCGTGCTCCTCTCGCGCGACACGCGCCTGCTGATGCGCACCATCGTCGTCCACGGCGGATTCGTCCACTCGACCGACCCGATGCAGCAGGTGCCGGAGGTGCTGCATCGATTCGGCGCGCCCGAGACGTTCGCGCCGTTCACGCGGTGCCTCGCCTGCAACGGGCTGATCGCCGAGGTAGCGGCCGAGCGGGTCGCGGACAGACTCCCGCCCGGCACGCGCCAGTTCTACGACCGGTTCTGGCGCTGCCCGGACTGCGGCCGGGTGTTCTGGGAGGGGTCGCACGTGCGGCGGATGCGAGCCTGGATCGAGGCCTGGCTCGCACACCCCGACGTGCCGCGCCATCCTGCGATACGATAGGCCCGCCACGCGGCACCCGCGTCAACGCCCCCGCTACCGGCCAAGGGAGGAGCCATGTTCCGATTCCGACAGACCGCCGTCGTCGCGGCGGCAGCCATGCTGCTGTCCGCGCTGTTCGGGCCAGTGCCCGCCGTCGCGCAGACGTCCCGCACGACGATCCAGCCCGTCACCATACCTGGCGGCAAACCACTCGACCCGGCCACGGCGGCATCGCGCCCCCAGTTCCAGGAGCGCACATCGGTCACGAAGCACACGGCGCGCATCGGCGGCCAGACGGTCGCCTACACCGCGACAGCCGGGACGCTCGTCCTGAAGGACGACCACGGCACGCCGATCGCGAGCTTCTTCTACGTCTACTACGCGAAGGACGGCGTGACGGATGTGTCGAAGCGGCCGATCTTCTACTCGTTCAATGGCGGCCCGGGCACCGCATCGATCTGGATGCACATGGGGTTCACCGGACCGCGGCGCGTGACGTACGACGACGACGGGTTCATGGTGCGGCCGCCGTTCAGGCTCAGCGACAACGAGCACTCGATCATCGACGTCGCCGACATCGTCTTCATCGATCCCGTGGGCACCGGTTTCAGCCGGATGATGCCGGGCGAGGACCCGCACCGCTTCCACGGGATTGCCGACGACATCGCGTCCGTAGGCGATTTCATCCGGGTGTTCACGGCCCGAGAGGGCCGGTGGGGATCGCCGAAGTTTCTGATCGGCGAAAGCTACGGTACGACGCGCGCGTCGGGTCTGGTCGGCTACCTGCAGAGCCAGCACCAGATGTACTTCAACGGCGTGGTGCTCGTGTCGATGACCAACCTGGGCGTCGAGCGGGGCGTCGACGTCGGCTACGCGACGGCCCTCCCCTATATGACGGCCACCGCCTGGTATCACAGGAAACTGCCCGCGGACCTGCAGGCGAAGCCGCTGAAGGCCGTGCTGGCCGAGTCGGAGGCCTTCGCCATGGGGCCGTACCTTTCGGCGCTGACGAAGGGCGGGCGCATCGCAGCGGCGGAGAAGACGAAGATCGCCGGTGAGGCGGCGCGCTTCACCGGCCTCTCGGCGGAGTTCGTCCAGCGCGGGAACCTCCGCATCGAGCGCAGCCGGTTCTGGAAGGAACTCCTGCGCGATCGCGGTCTCACCGTGGGGCGTCTCGACAGCCGCTATACGGGCGTCGACCGCGACAACGCCGGAGAGGCCTACGACGGAGACCCGGCCATGTGGCACTGGGACGGACCGTTCGCGGCCGCGCTGCACATGTACTTCAAGGACGAGCTCAAGTGGGACACGGAGGACAAGTACTACGTGTGGGGCAACGTCCGGCCCTGGCGCCAGGAACCAGACCCGCAGGTTGGCGAGATGCTGCGCCGGGCCATGACGCAGAATCCGTTCCTCAACGTGCTCGTCCTCGAAGGCTACTACGACGGCGCGACCGACTACTTCAGCGCGCAATACACGATGTCGCACATCGATCCGGGCGGCACGTTCAACGATCGCGTCCACTTCGCCTTCTACGAGAGCGGGCACATGATGTACCTGAAGAACAGCGCGCTCGCCGAGACGAAGGCGGATCTGGTCCGGTTCATCCAGACGGCGACGGGAGCTGCCGGTCGCTGACGCACGTCCGCGCCGCGCGTGCTCGGCCCGCTACCGCTTTGACGGGCTTCGGCGCGGCGCCCTGACTGGGCGCCTGACATGGAAGGGGGACGGGGGACATCCGCAACTGGCCCCCGGTCCCCGATCCCCGGTCCCCGGTCCCCGTTGTACACTCCCCCTATGTCCGACCTCCGCCAGTCCGAGCACGACCGTTTCGTCGTCGTTCTCTTCTACGCCATCGTCCTGCTGGCGGGATACCTCGGCTTCCGGATCTTCAGCCCCTTCCTGGCCCCGCTCGTGTGGGCGGCCGTGTTCGCGATGGTCCTGAACCCGATCCAGGAATGGCTGGAACGCCGCATGGGTCCCGGAGCCTCTGCCGCCGTGACCACCGTGCTCGCCGCGGTGATGATCGTGGGGCCGGCCGTCGGCATCGTGTTCGTCCTGGGCCGGGAAGTCGGCATCGCGGTGCAGGCCGTTCAGGCCGGCGGGTTCGACGTGCCGACACCCGAGCGGCTCGGCGACCTCTGGGAGGCTGTGCGCGAGCGCAGTCCCGTCCCGCTGCCCGCGGACCTCACGTCGGCCGTTGGGACGGCCGTACAGGCCGCCGCGACCTTCATCGCGGGCAAGGCCGGCGCGCTCCTGCAGAACGTGGCGGGGTTTTTCTTCGCCCTCTTCGTCATGCTCTTCGGCCTCTTCTACTTCCTCCGCGATGACGGTCGGATCGTCGCCGGCATCCGCAGGATGCTTCCCTTCGAGGAGGGGCGCCGCGATCGCATCATGGCGCAGACTTACGATCTGGTCGTCGCGACGATCGGATCGACCTTCGCCGTCGCGATCGTGCAGGGTACGCTGACCGGGGCCGCCCTCGGCGTGCTTGGGTTCCGTGCGCCCGTGTTCTGGGGCGTGCTGGCGGCGGCGCTGTCGATGCTCCCCGTCGTCGGATCCGGCCTCATCTGGGGCCCGGCCGCCATCTATCTGTTCGCCACCGGCAGCTACGTGCAGGGCGCCATTCTCGCCGGCGTCGGCGTCGGCGTGATCAGCATGGCCGACAACGTCCTCCGGCCGATCCTCCTGGCCGGACGCACGAGCATGCACGGGCTGCTCGTGTTCATCAGTCTGCTCGGCGGGGTTGCGGCGTTCGGCTTCATCGGCCTGGTGATTGGTCCCGTGATCATCGCCGCGCTCGAAACGCTCCTCGAAGCGGCGACGAAACCCGAGCCCCCCGTGATCGTGGACAGCTCCGACGCGCCCCCACCCGACGAGTCCGGTGACAACGGCACGGCCGCCAGTTCAGATCCCGTCGCCGGGTGTTGACCTCGTCTGTGATCCTCGGTCCAGGCATGTCACCACCGGCCCTGTCATCGCCCGTCCCAGGCGCCTGTGCCCTGCAGCACCGGATCCCGGGTCCCGGATCCCGGGCCCCGACGAGGATCACTGTCCTGTCCACCCCGGCCGCAGGCCGCGGCCTGGCTCGTCTGTGATCCTCGAGTCGGGGATTGGCGACTGGGGATTGGGGATTGGCTGGGCCTGAGCTGAAACACGAATGGGGACTGGGGACTTCAGAACTGGTCCCAGGTCCCCGGTCCCCGGTCCCTGTTCTCCGTCCGAAGCAGGTATGATGAACGCGTGGTGACGTCGAACCGGCTGGCCGCAGCGGGAACCGTCGCCGCGTTCCTGGTGCTCCTCGTGTCGGGATCGCTGGCGCAGGGCACGCGGCCGGGACCTCCCTACTCGCTGCTGTCCGCCGAGGGCCGGCGCACGCTGGCGACGGTCCAGGCCGGCGGCCAGGAACTGCTGCGTCTCGACGAACTCGCGGATCTCTTTCAGCTCACCGTCCGCGAGGACCGCCGGTCCAACGCGCTGACGGTGACCCGCGGCGATCGGACGATCGTGCTGTCGCTCGATCAGGGTCTCGCCTCGATTGGCGGCCGGCTGGTGTCGCTGCCGACTCCTCCCGTCAACGACGGGCGAGGCTGGCTCGTCCCCGTGGATTTCGTGGGCCGCGCGCTCGCGCTCGTCGCGGGCACGTCCGTCGACGTCCGCAAACCGTCACGGCTCATCGTGCTCGGCAGCCTCCGCGTGCCACGCGTGGTCGTCAGGCAGGAACGTGCGGGAGCGCAGACGAGGCTGGTGTTCGACATCACTCCCCGTACCGTGCCGACCATCACGCACGAGGCCGGGCGACTGCTCCTCCGTTTCGACGCGGATGCGATCGATGCGTCGCTGACACAACCGGCGGGAGGCCTGGTCGAGGCCATCCAGTTCGCCGATTCGAAGACGCTCGCGCTGGACCTGGCGCCCGAGTACGCCAGCCACCGCGCAACCAGCGCGCCCTTGGACGGTGGTGGCGCGCGGGTGACGTTGGACCTGTCCCCCGCGGGGGCGTCCGCGCCGCCACCAGCCCAGCCACGGCCTTCCCCGCCGGCCGACGCGCCGGCGGCCGTGCCTGCCGGCGACTGGCCCGGACTCGCGGCGGGGACTTCGCCCGCGCTCCGGACGGTCGTGATCGACCCGGGGCACGGCGGCGACGACACCGGCGCCCGTGGCCCCGGCGGCACGCTGGAGAAGGACGTGACGCTGGACGTGGCGCGGAAGCTGCGGTCGCTCATCGAAGGCCGGCTGGGTATACGCGTGCTGCTGACGCGGGACGAGGATCGCCTGGTCCCCCTCGACGAACGTGCGTCGATTGCCAACAACAACAAGGCGGATCTGTTCCTGTCCCTGCACGCGAACGCCTCGCCGCGGTCCGACGCGCGAGGCGCCGAGGTGTTCTACGTCAGTCTCGACGGCTACGAGGGCGAGGCGCAGCGACAGGTCGAGCGCCCGCCGGCCCGGCAGCTACCGGCCCTCGGCGGCGGTACGCGCGAGATCCGGCTCACGCTGTGGGAGATGGCACAGGCAGCGCATCTGTCCGAGTCGGAGGTGCTGGCCGGGTTCGTCGAGGAGGAACTGCGGCGGCGGGTCGAGATGAGCGCCCGCGCGCTGCAACCGGCGCCGCTGCGCGTGCTGGTGGGCGCGAACATGCCGGCGGTCCTCGTGGAGCTGGCCTTCATCACGAATGCGGACCAGGAAGAACGGCTCCGCTCCGACGACTTCACGACGACGCTCGCGCAGGCACTCTACGATGCCGTGCTGAGGTACCGCGCGCGGCTGCAGGGCGGGACCGGCGCCGCTGCGGAACCGGACCGCGGAGTTCCGGCCCGGAGGGCCCCGTGGGAGTAGCAGGACGATTCGCTGCCGGCACGCTCCTCGTCGCAACACTGGTCGGGGTGGGCGCCTGGGCGCTGGTGACGTACGTCCGGCAGACATCGGTGCCCGCCCGCACAGCGGCCGCTGACGGCAGCGGCCCACAGCCGGACGCGCAGCCGGGGCGGCGCATCACGGCCACGCTGCACTACGTCTCCGAGGACGGGCTGCGGCTCGTGCCGGTCACGCGCGAGGTCCCGTTCGGCGACACGACGGCGCAACAGGCCCGGTACATCATCGACGCGCAGCTCGAACCTCCCCCTGACCGGCTGCTGGCGGCCATCCCTCCCGGCACGACCGTCCGCAGCGTCTTCGTCAGCGCCGATGGCCAGGCGTTCGTGGACTTCAGCCCCGAGCTGCGATCGGCTCACCCCGGCGGTTCGCTGAACGAGCTGTTCACGGTGTACACGGTGGTATCGACGCTGACGGCGAACCTGCCCGCGCTGCGTTCCGTCCAGATCCTCATCGACGGGCGCGAGGTCGACACACTTGCCGGACACGTGGACCTGCGGCGTCCGCTGCCGCCGTCCGCCTATTGGCTCGAGCCGCCGCGGCCGGAGTCCGAACCGGCGCGAGACCGGCCCTGAACGGCGCCGGCCGGCGCGCTCCGGCCGCGTCATCCTGGACAGGAGCATCATGACCCGCACCCACAACCGAGCGGCCGACGAACTGCGGCCGATGACCATCACGCCGGACTACATCATCCACCCGGAGGGATCGGTGCTGATCGAATCCGGCCTCACGCGCGTCATCTGCACGGCCAGCGTGGAAGAACGGGTTCCGCCCTTCCTCAAGAACTCAGGGCGCGGCTGGGTGACGGCGGAGTACGGCATGCTGCC
>CAYZYG010000154.1:0-9093 GCA_964481395.1 uncultured Vicinamibacterales bacterium | reverse complement strand
GAAAGGCACCGTCGACGAGCAGGACTGGCTTCTGTCCCTTGATGTCCTGCGCGGGAGCTGGCGCCGACACGATGAGCAGTAGCGCGAGTACGAGGCCGGAACGCTGGAACCGCATAGGTCCTCCTTTTCCTGTCACGCGTGCCACCGGGCGCCGCACCCGGGCGCGATGCGACTGTAGACGCTGGAGACGGCGGAATCAAGAGCGCGTATCGCGCCATTGATAATGTTACCGGGGGCCTTGTCGTCGCGCCGGAATTCGGGTTACCCGCCGAAAGGAGGAAAAGGTGGGAGGAACCCGAGTGAGCCCAGCGGCCCGACGACGCCGTCACCGAGAGCCGGGCGGCGGCGATGGGCGGCGTGACGACGAGCCTGAACTACACGGGGACGGGCCAGTACTCAACTTCAGGCGAGAGGTGACGGTGGGGCATCCGCTGCTCGACGTGGATGCGTCGTCGGCCCCGCGAGAGGGCAGTACCTCAGGCGACAAGGCTGAGCGCGAGGGATCGATCCGGTTCCCGCACCGGCTCGGGGCCAATCTGGCAGCTGAGCCAGGGCACGGGCCGGCGCGGCGATCGGACAGGCCGGCCGCCGGCTGAAGCCGTGTAGAATACGCTCACCGTGCACGCCCTGACGAACCCGTGTGCGCACGTTCAGACCCTGACCGAGGCCTGGATGCGTGCGGTGGGGCGGTGGCCTCGCGACGCAGCCGTCGTCTCCGAATCGGGAGAAACGCTCTCGTACCTGGAGGCTGACGCCCGCATCACGCGCGTGGCCTGCGCACTGGCGCCCTCGGGTCTCCGGCCGGGAGACCCCGTTCACCTGCTGATGCCCTTTTCGCTCGATGGCTGGTGCGCGCTCTGGGCCTCGTGGCGCCTGGGCCTGCTGGCCACGCTTCTCGACGCGGACACGACGCCCGCCGCGCTGAACGCCCGTGTCGCGGAATTCCCCGCCACGCTGATCGTCTGTTCGTCCGAGAGAATCGGCGAATGCAAGGACCTCGGCGTCCGGGCGGTCACCGTCGACACCACACTCGACGCCGGCCCCGTGCCGCCAGACCCTGGCGAGTCTCCCGATCGTCCCGGGACGTGCCTCTGGACGAGCGGCAGCACAGGTGAGCCGAAGCCGGTGCTGCACGTCGCCCGGGCCCTGCTCCACATGGGCGGCTGCTCGGTCACCTATCAGCAGGCGTGTCCCGGATTCAGGGCCGCGGGACCAGGAGGGCTGCACACGGTCGGCGGCCTTCGCCTCGTGGTGATGCTCGCCCTCGCTGGATCGACACTCGTGCTGTGGCCGCGGAGCGCACGCCTGCACCCCAGATTCACGCGTCACTTTCTCGACGATCGATCGGTCAACTACGTCTCTGCCAACCCCGCGTTCTACAGATGGCTGCTCGGGGCGCAGCCCGGTGAGGGACGTCACCTCCCCGCGTCCGTGCGCGCGCTCGGCACGGGCGGCGCGCCGCTGTCGTCCGACCTGCGCGACGCCTGCCTGCAGCGATGGGGCATCACGCTGCGAAGCACGTTCGGGACGACTGAAGCCCTGATCGTGGCCGGCGAGCCGGAGAACCAGCCGGGCTTCTCGCTCGCCTGGCAGGATCTGCGCCTGTCGGGTCCGGAAGGGAACCGCCTCGAGGTCAGGGGCCCGAGCGTGCTGTGGGGAACGTGGCAGCCGGGTGTTGGCATGGTTCCACGTCCGCCGCAGGACTGGGAACCCACGGGCGACCTGGCCAGATGGACCGCCGATGGATCGCTCGAACTGATCGGACGGGAGGGTGCCTGGTTCAAGGATGTGACGAGCCAGAAGGTCGGCTTCGTCGAGGTCGAGGATGCGCTGTGGGCCTCGGGTCTCGTGGCCGACTGTGCCGTCGTCGCGCTCGATCCGGAGGGTGCGCTCGCGCTGATCGTCCCGGCCGCTGCCGCACTCCGGGATGACATCGTCCCGGCGCTCGTCGCAAGACTCGGCCGCGGGCGATTGCCCGAGGTTCGGTTCGTCGAACGCATCGAGCGCACACCGCACGGGAAGGTCGTCAGGAGTTCCGTCGCGGGCCTGGGGGGTTCGAGGCGTGGATGACCTCGGGCGGCTGCTCGATCCGCTGCGGCACTCGCCGGCTCCGAGCGATGCCCTTGGTCTGCCTGACGGGATGGTACTCCGGTGGGGACCGCTCCGGGCGCTTGTGGCTGCATGCGGCATGGACCTGGACGCTGCCGCTCCTTCCGATCGGTCTCGCGTCCTGATCGCGTCGTCTGACCCGCTTCGTACCGTCGCCGCCGTGCTGGCGTGCCTGTGGACGGGCAGGACGGCGGCGATCATCGATGCTGGTCTTCCCCCAGCCGTGGCGCTCGAATGCGCGCGTGTCGTGACCCCGCGCATCGCGTGGCTGAGTCACGCGCACGTTCCCGTCCACGCCTGGCCGCCCGGCATCGACGCGCGGCTGATCCCACGCCTCTCCGTGACCCGCAGACTCCTGGCTCTGGCCTCGAGTCCCCTGCCCGCGCCGGCAACGTGCGATCCGGCCACGGACGCGGTCGTCATGCTCACCTCAGGAAGCAGCGGCCGACCCAAAGGCGTCCGACTCAGCCGCCGCGCCATTGCCTGCCATCTGCGGACGCTCTGGACGGTGTGGTCCGGCGGACGCCCCGTGCGGATGGCTTCGCTCCTGCCCCTGCACCACGTGGATGGCCTGTTCCAGGGCGCGCTCCTGCCTCTCGTCTCGGGCGGCATGGCCTGGCTGTCATCCGGCGACCCACGCGTCACGCTGTCGCTCCAGGAGCTTGGCGAGGCCGTGCATCGCCACGCCCTCACTCACGCGCTCATCACGCCGACGCTCGCCAGGTTCTTCGGACTCCGCGCCGAGGGCAACCCGGAGGACTTCCGTGCGCCCGGCTTCCGGTTCGCGATCTCCACCGCCGCGCATCTGCCGGATGATGTCTGGCTCGGATTTCAGAAGACCTTCGGCGTCCCGCTCGCCAACGTCTACGGGCTGTCGGAGACCGTGGCGGGCGGCTGTTTCGCGGTTCCCGGAACGGACAGCCATCGCGTGGGCACAGTAGGCAAGCCCGTGGACTGCTCCGTGCGGGTCGTCGACGAACGGGGCCACGAGGCGGCTGCGGGGACAGCGGGAGAATTGGAGATTCGTGGCGATCATCTCTTCTCCGGCTATGTGGGCGACGTCGCCGGTGGACTCGTGATCGAGGACGGCTGGCTGCGCACGGGAGATCTCGGCAGCATCGACGCCGAGGGTTTCGTCCGCGTCCACGGGCGGCTCGCCGCGTCGTTCAAGAGCGGGGGACTGCTGGTCAACCCCGATTCGACGACGGCCGTGCTCAGAGAGGAGCCCGAGGTCTTCGACGCAGCCTCGACCGCGCTGCCCGACCCGCTGCTGGGATTCGTCCTCGCGTCCGCCGTCGTGCTGAAGCCTGGCGTGACGCTGTCACCAGCCATGCTCATGGCCCGGATCGCCGGCAGACTGCCGGCCGCCCAGCGGCCCCGTCACCTGCGCATCGTCGATGCGCTGCCGCTCGGCGCAAGCGGCAAGCCCAGACAGGGGCATCTCGCCGCGCTCTTCGCGACAGCCGCGAGCCAGGCCGCCGGCGGCGCCGCCGAGGAGGCCTGGTCGCTCGTCAGGAGCGTGGCCGCGGAGGCGCTGGGTGTCCCAGTGGAACGGCTCGGGCCGCATGACACGCCAGAAACGATCCGCGGCTGGGACAGCTTCGGGCACCTGGCCTTCGTCACCGGACTCGAGGCACGGCTCGACCGCACGCTCACGCTCGACGAGATCCAGGGATTGAGGAGTCTGGGCGATGCGATCCGGCTCGTGGAGGCCGACCGCTCGTGAAACCCGATCACCCCTTCGTCCCGTGGGCACTGGCCGTCGCCGCGACGGCGGCGGTGCTCCTCGCTGGCCGGGCGGTCGCCGTGGATCCGTCGGACTTGTGGGACCAGCGCATCAACCAGCGCCTGGCCGCCATGCCCGCGCGCGCGGACATCGCGGCTGTCGGCACCTGCCTGATTCAGCCGATTCTCGGCGTCTCCGGTGAACTCGAGCGGGACGCGGCGGCGGCGGGCATGAACGTTTCGGTCGTGCGCCTGCTGAGGCCCGGGCGCGACTGGGACTGGGAACCGATCGTCGAGGCCCTGCTCGAGCGGCCGCCGCGGGTCACGATCATCGAGATGCCGGTCCTCGTCAGAAATCTGCGCCCGCCGACGCGCCAGCCCCCGGGCATGATCGAGAGCCTTCAGCAGGTGAGATCGGCCGCACTGGCGGTCGTCTCCGCCGCCCCACGCCTGCCGACCATGCAGGATGTGCGCGAGGCCTGGTGGCGGCGTGATGTCGCGGTGTTCGAGACCGGCACGTGGCCGATCGCCCGGCTCGATGCCGCCGATATCGAGCTGGCGCGGATGCAGCACTTCCACGAGCCGGATCGCCGGGCGATTGAGCTGCTGCGCGCCCTCGCGGGGAGAAGTCGCGCCGTGGTGGCAGTGGAGCTGCCGCACCACCCGAGCCATCCCGTCGCGGCAGCCCATCAACAGGCCCTCGACCGCATCAACCGGATGCTTCGGGACGCCGGCGTCCGGATCGTCACGTCACCGGAGGTCGGGGCCTCGGGCTTCCTCGATCGCGCGCATCTCAACCCCGCCGGCGCCGCGGCGATCCGTGGCGCGCTGGTGCAGGAGCTGGCGGCCTTTCCGGCGCGGTAGGCACCAATGTTCTGGACCGAGCAGGCTCCGGTGTTCGCCGCATGGTCGCTGGTGTTCCTCGCGGCGTCGTGGCTGCCGCCGCGATCGTGGCAGGCACCCGCGCAGACGCTCGTCGGGCTCGGACTGGCCGCGTCCATCAGCCCGGTCGCTGCCGCCACGATGGCCATGCTAGGGTACTGGTCCGCGCGCCTGCCGGATTCGATTCACGAGGCCGTGCCGGCGAGCCAGCGCGCGTACGTGGGGGAGCGGGTCCTCGCGGCCGGTCTGTTCTGGCGACTCGAACGCGCGGCGTACCGGATCGCGGTCCTCGCCGCCTTCATCACGCTGAGTTCGTCAGGAGGATTCGGGCCCGACACCTGGATTGGCACGGCCGGATTCGGATTCGCGGCCTGCCGGTTGTGGTCGCTGGCCCGCGTGCCACGCAGGGCGGCGGGTCCAATGGTGCGCCTGCACTACCTGTCGTTCGCGCCGCTGCTGATGGCCGGTCCCATCGAACCCTTCGCCGGGTTCCGCCACGCCGAGGCGAGACGGCGGTGGTCGGCGGAGATCTTCGCGGACGGGCTGGAGCGCGTGCTGCTCGGTGTCGTACAGGCGCAGGTGCTCGGCGCCTGGCTGGTCGGCCTCAGGCTGTCTCACGCGCTTGCCGGCCTGCCCCAGGGCTGGCTCGTGCATCTGCTCGCGGGAATCCAGCCTGGTCTGCTGCTCTACTGCCAATTCGCCGGCGCGAGCAGCGTGGCGATCGGCGTGGCCTGCTGCGCGGGCTTCGAGGGCCTTCAGGAGAACTTCAGGTCTCCTCTGCTCTCACGCGACCCGGTGGACTTCTGGACGCGCTGGCATCGGACACTGGCCGCCTGGTGCCGGCAGGAGGTGTTCGATCCGGTCGTGGCCGTCACACGCAACCCGTGGCTGGGCAGCATCGCGTCGATGCTCGTGATGGGGCTCTGGCACGCCGGGACGCTCCCCTACGCGATCTGGGGCATCGTTCAGGGCGTGCTGGTCGGCGCCACCCACGCCTGGCAGCGGCGGTGGCCCGGACCGCCGCGGGGCCCGCTCGCCGTCGTCTCGTGCGTGCTCACGGTGGTGATCATGATGCTGAGCTTCAGAATCGCCGCGGCGCCGTCACTCGCCGCGCTGGTCGCGAACATCGCGGGCTGGTGGCGCCGATGATGCGCCGCTGGCTCGTCGCACACCTCGGCCCCTGGATCGGCACGCTGGTCACCGCCCTTGTCTACACGGGGCTGATCCTGGCCTTCCTGACACGGATGTCCGTCCCGATGGGACCGTTCCGGTACGGACATCTCTGAGCGCGAGGGCTGCGGGGCCGAGCGGGAACCCCGCCGGGTTTCCCTACCGTATCCGCTCGAACACGACCTTCCCGTCCACCATCGTCAGATCGACGTTCATCTGGAGGATGGTCTTCGGATCGATCTCGAACAGGTCGCGGTCGACGATGACGAGGTCGGCGAGCTTGCCCGTTCTGATCGAGCCGCGCGTGTCTTCGTCGAACGCGGCCTTCGCGTTGTTGATCGTGTAGGCCCTGAGCGCCGCTTCCACGCTGATCTTCTGCTCGGGAAACCAACCGCCCTCCGGCGTGCCGTTGAGCGTCGTCCGGTTCACGGCCGCGTGCAGCAGATACTTCGGGTGCATGTGGTACTCGGCCGCCGACGTGCCGGGCCAGTCGGATCCGAACGACAGCATGGCGCCGTTGTCGAGGAGCGACCGGAAGGCGTAGGCGCCCTTGCAGCGCTCGTGACCGATGCGCTCTTCCATCCACCGCATGTCGTCGGAGATGTGGTACGGATTGACCTCGGCAATGACGTTGAGCGCCTTGAAGCGCGGGAAGTCCTGCGGCCGGATCACCTGCGCGTGGATCACGCGAAAACCGTCGAGATCGCGACCGAGATCCTTCATCAGCCGCTCGTACGTGTCGAGCATCAGCGACGAGCCCTTGTCGCCAATCGCATGGACGTTCGCCACGAATCCGGCGTCGTATCCGGCTTTAATGAGCTCGTACATCTTCTCCATGTTGGGCTCGAGCAGCTTCGGGTCGTCGCTCGTGTGAGGCCGGTAGTGCCCGTAGTTGCCGGGCTGGTCGTCGTACGGTTCGAAGAAGAGCGCGCCGTGCGTGCCCATGATGCCGTCGATGTAGCCCTTGAGGGCGCCGTAGCGCAGGAATCGGTCGCGCTGCCAGGTGACCGGGTGCAGGCCCATCTTCATCCCTTCGCGACGCAGCTCCGTGCTGCGGCTCAGGTCCGGCCGCATCCACACGCGACACGTCAGCGCGCCTTCGTCCTGCAGCGTCACGTACCGTTCGGTCTGATCGGCTCCGGTGATGTCGTGAATCTCGACGATGCCCGCAGCCGCGAGCCGGGCGAGCGCCGCGCGGTTCTCGCGGAGCAGCCGCTCGGTCGACTTCGGCTTCACCGCTTTGCGAAGCGCGGCGAGCGCGGGTGAGCCGCCCGTGACGAGACCGGTTACCCGGCCCGTGGCATCGCGGCGCAGCCCTTCCACGCGCGCGTTCTCGAGGCCGGCCGCGCGCAGCGCTGGCGTGTTCGCCAGGTACAACTGGCTATCGAAGCTGCTGAGCAGACAGGGATTCTCGGGGGTCAGCGGGTCGATCGTGGCCCGGTCCGGTTCCCAGCGGCCTTTCGGGGCGGACCCGCCCTTCGCGCCAGCCTTCTCGGCACCGAGGGCCCACTGCTCGTAGGCGCCCCAGAGACCGCCGGTGATCCACTCGCCAGGGCCAACGACCCCGGCGACACGGCCGATCTCCGTCTTCAGGCCCTCATCATCGGCCACGGTCATCAGGTTGACGTCGATGACCAGCGCGCCGGCCTGGTTGAAGTGCGTGTGCGCGTCGATGAAGCCGGGCAGCAGCATCCGGCCCTGCAGATCGACGACGCGTGTCGACGGACCCGTCAGTGCCTTCGCGCCGGCCTCGTCGTCGAACACGCCGACGATCGTGTTCCCGCGGACGGCGACGGCCTTCGCCCGCGGCTGGCCCGATTCCATCGTGTAGATGGCGCCGTTCTGGAAGACGACATCCGCCGGCGGCTCGGGCGGCCCGCCGCACGCGGTGGCGAAAACGGCCATCGTTGCGATGAGGGCAAGTACGCGCGAGATGCGGATCATCATGAAATGCCTCGTTGTGTCGGCGCGGCAGGCTGACTGCGGCCGTCTCGTTTCCTAACCCCTGACTCCTGTTTTTGTCTTTGTCTTTGTTCGTGTCGTGTTCGTGTCTTCTGTCTTCTGCCTTTGTCTTTCCTCCTGACTCCTGGCTCCTGTCTCTACTTTCTACTTTATAATTTATACCATCTACTTACTACTACCCTGTCCCATGTGCCTCTTCAGAAACGCGTCCATCCGATGAAACACGAGCAGCCAGCGCCCGTGCAGCAGCGGATCGTGCACGTCGTCCGGGAACGCGATCAGCTCGTGCTCGACGTTGTGCGCCCGGAGCAATTGCACGAGCCCGACCGTCTGGGCGAAGTTCACGTTGCGGTCGTCATCGCCGTGCATGAGGAGCACAGGCGATTTCCACTTCTCGATCTGCGAGATCGCCGAGGACTGATACGACACGCTCTCCGGATCGAGCGAGCTGCCGTACAGGTGCACGCCCGCCAGATCGATGCCGGCGGCGAACATGTCGGAGTTCCGCGCGAGCGCCTGGGCCGTCAGCAGGCCGCCGTACGACAGGCCCCAGATGCCGACCCGTTTTGGATCCACATCCGGGCGCCCGATCAGGTACTGGCCCGCGGCCACGACGTCCTGGTACTCGGAGTTCCCGCGCGCGGCCGTGTTCGCCGCCATCCGGAACGAGCGCCCGTACCCGATGCCGCTGCGGTAGTTCACCGACAGGACGATGTAGCCCTGGTCCGCCAGCCACTGATTGACGCCGTAGCTCATGTGGTAGAAGAACCGGTAGTGGTAGCCCAGCAGCATCTGGCGCACGGGCCCGCCGTGCACGAAGATCATGGCCGGACGACGCTCGCCGGGCTTGAGGTCCTTCGGGAGAAAGAGCTGATTGTAGAACTCGAGGCCGTCGGCAGCCTTGAGCGTGACCGCCGTCGGGGTGACGTGCCGTGCGCCCGGAAACACCTTCGGCGGCGACGGTGAAATGACCCTGACCTCTCCGCCTGACGCCGGGACGATGCCCGCGAGCTGCGGCTGGCGAACGCCGGCCGTCAGCACGGCGACGTGGGATCCCGAGGCAAGGGCCGCCGGGTAGGTCTCAATCCCGTCGCCCCTCGTGAGTTGGACGGCGCTGCCGCCCGCCACGGGCACCTTCCAGATGTGGCGCCGGTCGATGTCGCCTTCGTTCGTCCCGTAGAAGAACGTCCTGCCGTCTGCGGAGACCGAGTAGAACTCGATCAGGCCATCGCCCGGGTTCAGGAG
>CAYZYG010000153.1:395-9096 GCA_964481395.1 uncultured Vicinamibacterales bacterium | reverse complement strand
GACCCCTTCCCCTGCCCCGTGCTCCCCGCCCGCCCCCCGTCGCCCGCAGCCTGATCCCTGGTCCCTGCTCCCCGCCTTGCCCCTGACCCCTGATCCCTGTTTTGCTATACTGGAAGTTTGTTGGGCAACTGACTCTCTCTTCCAGTGAAGCGCTCGGTCCGCCGGATGGTCCGCCGGGCTCCCGCTTTGCAGGCCGTCATCCAGGATTGACCGATGTCCTCTGAATCCGCCGTGCAGGATCAGCCGGTGGTGGCGGGCCGTGCCGAGGTCGTCAACGACTTCAGCATCCAGGTGGCCACCGTCAACGGCTCCGGCAGCCAGACCGCCAACCTCGTGCTCATCCGCTCCATCTTCCAGATGGGCGTGCCCGTGTCGGGCAAGAACCTCTTCCCGTCGAACATCGCCGGCCTGCCCACGTGGTACACGATCCGCGCGAGCAAGCACGGGTACATCGGCCGCAAGAAGGAGATCGACCTGCTGGTCGCGATGAACCCCGAGACGGCCCGCGAGGACGTGCTCGCCCTCGACCCGGGGGCCGCGGTGGTCTACGACGCGCCGCTGAAGCTCGACGAGGTCCGCGACGATCTCATCTTCTATCCCGTGCCGTTCGACAAGCTGGTCGCGCCGGTGTGCCCCGACGCCAAACTGCGCCGTCTCGTCCGCAACATGATCTACGACGGCATCCTGTCGAAGCTGCTGAGCGTCGACATGGCCGAGATGGAGAAGGCGCTCAACCGCCAGCTCGGCAAGAAGGCCAAGGCCGTGGCGCTCAATCTGGCGGCGTTGAAGGTCGGCTACGAGTACGCCGAGCAGCACCTGCCGAAGCGCGACCCGTTCCGCGTCGAACGGATGGACAAGACGGGCGGCAAGATCCTCATCGAGGCCAACGCGGCCATCGCCATTGGCGCGATGATGGCGGGCGTCACCGTGGTCACGTGGTATCCGATCACGCCCTCGTCGACGGTCTGCGAGACGCTCATCGACTACATGAAGAAGTACCGGATCGCCAAGGAGACCGGGAAAGCGACGTTCGCCATCGTGCAGGCCGAAGACGAGCTGGCGTCGATCGGCATGGCCCTCGGCGCGGGCTGGGCGGGCGCGCGATCGATGACGTCGACGTCGGGCCCCGGCATTTCGCTGATGTCCGAGTTCACCGGCCTCGGGTACTACACCGAGGTGCCCGCCGTGATCATCGACGTGCAGCGCGTGGGGCCCTCGACCGGCCTGCCGACGCGCACGGCCCAGGGCGACATCCTCTCGACGGCGGTGCTCTCCCACGGCGACACGAAGCACATCATGCTGATACCGTCGTCGGCCGAGGAGTGCTACGAACTGACGATGACCGCGTTCGATCTGGCGGAGCGGTTCCAGACGCCCGTCTTCGTCATGACCGACCTCGACCTGGGCATGAACACGTGGATGGCCGACCGCTTCGTGTATCCGGAGAAGCCGCTCGACCGAGGGAAGCGCCTCGACGCCGAGGCCCTCGCCCGTATCGGCGAGTGGGGCCGCTATATGGACGTGGACGGCGACGGGATTCCGTACCGGACGATTGTCGGCGACGGCATGCCCTCCTACTTCAACCGCGGGTCCGGCCATAACGCGCGCGGGCAGTACAGCGAGCGGGCCGACGACTACACCGCGAACGTCGACCGCCTGGCGAAGAAGTTCGAGACGGCGCGCTCGTGGGTGCCGAAGGAGGAGGTCGATCTCGACTCCGAAGCCGACGTCGCCCTCGTGGCCTACGGCAGCAGCCACGCGGCGGTGCAGGAGGCCCGCGACCAGTTGCGCAACGAGGCGGGGATTCGGACCTCCTATATGCGGTTGAAGGCCTATCCGTTCACGACGGAGGTCGAGCGGGTCATCGACCGGCACAAGCGCGTCTACGTCATCGAACAGAACCGGGACGCCCAGATGCTGAGCCTGCTGAAGCTGGACCTGACGCCGGGTCAGATTGGCAAACTCAGGAGCGTGCTCTACTACACGGGTCTGCCTATCGACGCGCGGACGATCAGCGACGAAGTGCTGGCGCAGGAAACGGAACAGCGCGCCTCGAGAGGGTGAGGAACATCATGTCGACGGCAACGCCAGCAGCGCCCGCTCCGGGCAGAAAGATCAACCGGATCAACCTGGACATCCAGGCGTACCGCGGAGGCAAGACCACTCTGTGCGCCGGGTGCGGCCATAACGCGATTTCCGAGCGGATCGTCGAAGCCTACTTCGAGATGGGCGTTGATCCCGCACGGGTCATCAAGCTCTCGGGGATCGGATGTTCGTCGAAGAGCCCCGCGTATTTCCTCGGGACTTCGCACGGGTTCAACGCGGTCCACGGCCGGATGCCGGCCGTCGCGACCGGCGCCGTCCTGGCGAACCGGTCGGTCATGCCCATCGGCGTGAGCGGCGACGGCGACACCGGCGCGATCGGCACGGCGCACTTCGTCCACCTGATGCGCCGCAACATCCCCATCATCTACATCGTCGAGAACAACGGGTGCTACGGCCTGACGAAGGGGCAGCTGTCACCGACGGCCGATCTCGGGTCGAAGCTCAAGAACGGCGTCGTCAACGACTTGCCGCCCATGGACCTGTGCGCGCTGGCGATTCAGCTCGGCGCGACGTTCGTGGGACGCTCGTTCTCGGGCGACAAGAAACAGCTCTCCGCGCTCCTCAAGGCCGCCATCGCGCACCGCGGAACGGTTCTGCTGGATGTCATCTCGCCGTGCGTGACGTTCAACGACCACGAGGGATCGACGAAGAGCTACGCGTACGTGAAGGACCATCAGGACCCGCTCAGCGAGATCAGCTTCGTGCCGTTCTTTGACGATATCGGCGTGGACTACGAGCCGGGCACCGCCGAGACGGTGACGATGCCGGACGGGTCGAAGATCATTCTGAAGAAGCTCGACGAGGGCTACGACCCCCGCAACAAGATCGCGGCGCTCACGCTGCTGCACGAGAGCCATCAGAAGGGTGAGTTCGCGACCGGCCTGATTTACATCGAGCCGGACCGCGAAACCTTCATCGATCTGTTGAACTTGGTGGACACGCCGCTGTCGATGCTGCGCGAGGATCAGATCCGCCCGCCGAAGGCCGTGTTAGACGAGATCATGGACGCACTTCAGTAGGGGCCGGGGACCGGGGACCGGGGACCGGCTCTCCATCGGTCGCCTGTCGCCCGTCGCCGGTCGCCTGCATTTCTACCCCTGCGTCTCGTCAATCTCCGCCCCGAACACATCTTCCGCAATTGCCACGTCGTCCGACGGCATGCCGTTCTCGTCGAGCGCCGCGCCGTGGCAGTTGCACTGCTGCGGATCGGTCGGGTGGTCGCCTTCGAGCGTGCCCTTCTGCGCGAACTGGTCCCGGTGGGCAGGCGGGTGCATGCACGGTGCGACGATCATGAGGGCCTCCTTCAGGCGACAGGCGATAGGCGACAGGCGATAGGCGACAGGCGGCCGGGGACGAAGACAACCGGGGGGCAGGCCCCCCCGGGGCGTCCTCCGGGCGCCGATGAATGCCCCAAGCTTACGTACCGGGAGGCGGTTCGTCAACGAACACCGACCATCCACGGCCAGCGCCGGAGGCCCTGGGGCGGTCGACTCTTGAGGCAGGCGCTGTTCGCATGCGATTCCAGGTGAGGGCAGGTGCCCGCTGCTATAATCGACAGGATATGGAACGCACATTGGCGATTATCAAGCCCGACGCCGTCGAGCGGAAGCTCGCCGGCCGCATCCTCCAGCGCATCGAGGACGCCGGGTTCACCGTTCGCGCCCTGCG
Source organism: uncultured Vicinamibacterales bacterium (assembly GCA_964481395.1). Lineage (GTDB taxonomy): Bacteria > Acidobacteriota > Vicinamibacteria > Vicinamibacterales > JAKQTR01 > JBFMFH01. The sequence continues at coordinate 5,322 of CAYZYG010000153.1, read as the reverse complement.
CCTGGTTCACCTGACGAAGGCCGAGGCGGAGGGCTTCTACGCCGTCCACCGGGGCAAGGGATTCTTCGAAAGCCTCACGACGTTCATGTCCTCGGGCCCATGCGTCGTCATGGCGCTGGAGGCCGAAGGCGCGATCAGGAAGTGGCGGGATCTGATGGGCGCGACGGACCCGTCGAAGGCGGCCGCGGGCACGATCCGGGCGGAGTTCGGGTCGAGCATCGAGCGCAACGCCACGCACGGGTCGGACGCACCCGAGACAGCCGCGTTCGAGACGGGCTACTTCTTCCGCGGCGTGGAGACGCACCCGCGCTAGGGCGGGCAGACGACAATCACTCCCGGAGTGATTTCGAGAGGCGACCACCCGTGCCTGCCCCGGGCCTCTCTCGCGGAGAGGGCGCGCCCGGCACGCAGACAGGGCAGGCGACCGTCACTGCAGACCGAGAATCACTCCGGGAGTGATTCGCGGCGGGCGATGGGTTTCGACGATGGACATGGCCACGCTCGGCAGGATTCTCGTGTTCGCGGGCATCGTCGTGGTGGCGGCCGGGGTGCTGCTCTGGTGGGGCGTGCCCATCGGGCGCCTGCCCGGCGACATCGTGGTGCGCAGGGAGCACTTCAGCTTCCACCTGCCCATCACCACGTCGATTCTCGCCAGCATCGTCCTGACGCTGCTGCTGGCCTTCTTTCGCCGGTAACCATGCTCCGATCCTTCAAAGGGATCCTGCCGCGGATCCATCCCACCGCCTTCGTCGACCAGAGCGCCCAGGTCATCGGCGAGGTCGAGATCGGCGAGGAGTGCGGCATCTGGATGAACGTCGTCGTCCGCGGCGATGTCAACTGGATTCGCATCGGCAACCGGTCGAACATCCAGGACCTCACGATGGTCCACGTGATGACCGGCACCCACCCGACGATCGTCGGTGAAGACGTGACCGTCGGGCACTCGGCGCTCCTGCACGGATGTACGATCGGCGACCGCTGCCTGATCGGCATGGGAGCCATGCTCCTCAACGGGGCCACGGTCGGCGACGAGTGCATCGTCGCGGCGGGCTCGCTGCTGACGGAGGGCATGGTCGTGCCGTCTCGGTCGCTGGTGATGGGCAGGCCGGCCCGGGTCAAACGCGAGCTGACCGACGCCGACGTCGAGGAGATCCGCTGGTTCGCGGCTCGCTACGTCGAGTATCGCAAGGACTACATGACACCATGATTCCAGCCATCCGCGGCACCCGCGACATCCTTCCGGGAGAGGTCGAGCGCTGGCAGCGCGTCGAGGACACGGCGCGCCGCGTATTCGAGCGCTACGGCTACGCCGAAGTCAGGACGCCCATCATCGAGCGCGAGGAACTGTTCGCCAAGGGCACCGGCGAGACGACCGACATCGTGCAGAAGGAGATGTACGCCTTCACGGACAAGGGCGGCGAGCGCGTGACGCTGCGGCCCGAGGCCACGCCAAGCCTGGTGCGCGCGTTCGTCGAACACAGCCTCGAACAGCACATGGCCGTCCCGAAGCTCTATCTGCTGGGGCCGATGTTCCGATACGAACGGCCGCAGAAGGGGCGCTACCGCCAGTTCCACCAGCTCGATGTCGAGGTGTTCGGCGTGTCCGACCCGGCCGTGGACGCCGAAGTGATCGATCTGGCCTGGACGCTCGTGGCCGAACTGGGGATCCGGAACGTCGAGCTGCACGTCAACTCCGTGGGGTGCCCGGCCTGCCGGCCGGCGTTCAGCGAGGCGCTCGTTGCGGCGCTCGGCGCGGACGTGCAGAAACTCTGCGGCGACTGCCAGCGGCGGGCCGGGACGAATCCGCTCCGCATCTTCGACTGCAAGGTCCCGGAGGATCAGCCGATCATCGACGCGCTGCCGCACTCGGTCGACTACCTGTGCGACGCGTGCCGCGACCACTTCCAGGCGGTGGAGCGGCACCTCTCGGCGTTCGGCATTCCCTGCGTCGTGTCGCACCGCCTCGTGCGGGGGCTCGACTACTACACCCGGACGACCTTCGAGATCCTCTCGGGCAGCATCGGCGCGCAGAACGCCGTCCTGGGCGGCGGCCGCTACGACGGTCTCGTGAAACAGCTTGGCGGGCCGGATCGCGTGGGGATTGGTTTTGCCGCAGGGATCGAGCGCCTCGTGCTGGCCATGCCCGAGGAATGGGGGGCCGCCGAGCGCCGCCGGGTCTTCGTGGCGGCGATGGGGGACGCCGCTCGTGACGCGGCGATTGCGCTGCTCCGGGAACTGCGCCATGCGGGCTTCGAGGCCCACATGGAGTACGAAGGGCGGAGCATCCGATCGCAGATGAAGCGAGCGGACCGGCTGGGCGCGCGCGTGGCAGTCATTCTCGGAGACGACGAGCTGGCGCGGGCCGACGCAACGGTGAAGGACATGGCGACGGGGGAGCAGGTTCGTGTGGCGCGGGGGGACCTGCTGCCGCACCTGCGGGGGATAGCCACATGAGTTGTCAGTTTTCAGTCGTCAGTCTTCAGCTTCCAAGAGCGTTCGCTGCCTGCTGCAGACTGATAACTGACAACTGAAAACTGAAGACTGAAGACTGACAACTGGAAGCTGACGACTGACCGGTATCAAGGAGCACCCCGTGATTGACAAGCTCGGAAACTGGGCGCGGACGCACACCTGCGGCGAGTTGCGCGACGCCCACATCGGGCAGGAGGCCCTTCTGCTCGGCTGGGTCCACCGGGTGCGGGACCTCGGCGGCCTCGTGTTCATCGACATACGCGACCGCCACGGCCTGACCCAGATCGTCTTCGAGGACGCCGCGGCGTGCGATCGCGCCCGGCAAGTCAGGGCCGAATACGTCATCGGCGCGCGCGGGATCGTGCGTCGACGGGCCGGCGACGCGGTCAACCCGAAAATGCCGACCGGGGCCGTGGAGGTTGTCGCCTCCGAGTTCAGGGTCTTCAGCGAGGCCCGCGTTCCGCCCTTCGTCATCGCCGACGATGTCACGGCGTCGGAAGAGCTTCGGCTGCGGTATCGCTATCTCGACCTGCGGCGGCCAGCGCTTCAGGCCAACCTGGGCCTGCGCCACCGCGTGACGATGGCCGTGAGAAAGTACTTCGACAGCCAGGGCTTCTGGGAGGTCGAGACGCCCGTGCTGACGAGATCGACTCCTGAGGGGGCGCGCGACTATCTGGTGCCGAGCCGCGTCCACCCCGGCGAGTTCTATGCGCTTCCGCAATCGCCCCAGATCTTCAAGCAGATCCTGATGATCGCCGGCACCGACCGCTACTTCCAGATCGTCAAGTGCTTCCGCGACGAGGACCTGCGCGCCGACCGCCAGCCGGAGTTCACGCAGATCGATGTCGAGATGTCGTTCGCGACCCGTGACCTCGTGTTCGCGACCATCGAGCCGCTCATTCGCGACGTGTTCCGCGTCATCGGGCGCGAAATCGACCTTCCGTTCCCGCGGATGCGCTACGCGGACGCGATGGCGAAGTACGGGTCCGACAAGCCGGACCTGCGGGTCGGGATGGCGATCGCGGACCTCTCCGGAGTGTTCACGACGTCGGGCTTCAGCGTGTTCCGGGAGGCCGTCGCCGGCGGCGGGGCCGTGCGCGGGTTCGTCGTGCCCGGCGCGGCGGGCTTCTCGCGCCGCCAGCTCGACGAGCTGAACGAGCGGGGGCGTGCCCTCGGCGCGGGCGGGATTGTCTGGGCCCGACGGCCCGGCGGAACCGTGCAGAGCTCCGCCCTGAAGGCCGCGGGTGAGGCCGCCATCACTGCCGCGCTGGACGCGGCCGGGGCGGGGCACGAGGACCTCCTGCTGATGTGCGCCGGCCTGCCCGAGGCAGCGTCGAAGGTGCTCGGCCAGCTGCGCCTCGAGATTGCGAAGGCCCAGGGTTGGCTCAAGCCCGACGAGTTCGCGTTCACGTGGGTGACCGATTTCCCGCTTCTCGAGTGGGACGAGGAGGAGCGACGCTGGGTGGCGATGCACCATCCGTTCACGTCGCCGATCGAGGAGGACATGGACCGGCTCGAGTCGGATCCGGGCGGGGTGCGGGCCCAGGCGTACGACCTCGTGCTGAACGGGTCCGAGATCGGCGGCGGGAGCATCCGCATCCACGACAACGCGCTGCAGAAGACGATGTTCCGGGCCCTGGGCATCAACGACGCGGACGCGAAGCTGCGCTTCGGGTTCTTCCTCGAAGCCCTGGAATACGGCACGCCGCCGCACGGGGGGATCGCCCTCGGCGTCGATCGGATCGTCGCCATTCTGGCCGGCGAGCCGTCGATCCGGGACGTCATCGCGTTCCCGAAGACCGCCCAGGCGGTGGACCTGATGTCGGAGGCGCCGTCGCCCGTGGACGACCGTCAGCTCCGCGAACTCAAGCTGCGCGTGGAGCAGGGGCGCGCCTGAACGAGATCCTCCCGGCGGACGAGCGTCCGTTGGGTAGGACCATCGCGAACGTGCCGTGACAGTGGGCCGCACTTCTTGACGGTGCCGGACCGCTATAGTACGATTTCATCGCTGTTAAACCGCTGTAACGCAAGGGGATAGGTCCACGTCCACGCCGACGCGCACGATCGCACTACCCGAGGAAGGGCTTGAAGCCCTGTTCGGGTCGTACGACGAGAATCTCAAGTACATCGAGTCGCTGACCAAGGTGCGCCTGTCCACACAGGGCAACGACCTGCACGTGTCGGGCGACGACGCAGCGGTCACGACGGTCGAACGGCTGGTCAACGGACTTGCGGCCCTGCAGCGCGAAGGCTACCGGGTGACGAACGGCGACGTGAAAACTGCAGCGGACCTGGTGGCGCGCGGGGAAGACATCGACCTTCGCGAGTACTTCCTCAAGGCACCCCTTCGGACGGCGGGCCGGCGCCAGGTCGCCGCCAAGAGCGTCAACCAGCGGCGCTACCTCGACGCCATCGACCGCGCCGACATCGTCTTCGGGATCGGCCCGGCCGGCAC
>CAYZYG010000153.1:0-385 GCA_964481395.1 uncultured Vicinamibacterales bacterium | reverse complement strand
TACCTGGCCAGGGCCCAGGCCGTGTCGTATCTGCTGGCCAAGAAGGTGACCCGGATCGTCCTGGCGCGGCCGGCCGTCGAGGCTGGCGAGCGCCTGGGTTTCCTGCCGGGCGACCTGCAGGAGAAGGTCAACCCGTACCTTCGTCCGCTCTACGACGCGCTGTACGACATGCTGGACGGGGAACGCGTCGAGCGGCTGCTCGAGCGCGGCACCATCGAGATTGCGCCCCTGGCGTTCATGCGCGGCCGGACGCTCAACGACGCTTTCGTCATCCTCGACGAGGCGCAGAACACGACCACCGAGCAGATGAAGATGTTCCTGACGAGACTCGGTGAAGGCTCGCGCGCGGCCGTCACCGGCGACCCGTCCCAGGTGGACCTCCGGC
>CAYZYG010000152.1:0-9122 GCA_964481395.1 uncultured Vicinamibacterales bacterium | reverse complement strand
CGCTCGACCTCGCCCATGATCCACGCTTCGAAGCGCTCCTGCTCGACGGCCTGCGCGACCACCTCGGCGAGCAGCGCCGCCGGGATCAGCGTAGCGCCGTCGTCGTCGGCGACCACCACGTCGTCCGGAAAGACCGCGACGCCGCCGCAGGCGATCGGCTGCTGCCAGCCGACGAAGGTGAGTCCGGCCACCGACGGCGGCGCGGCGACGCCCTGGCACCAGACCGGCAGGCCGGTGCCGGCGACACCCGCGCCGTCGCGCACGACACCGTCGGTGACGAGCGCCGCGACGCCGCGCTTGCTCATTCGTGCGCACAGGATGTCCCCGAAGATGCCCGCGTCGGTGACGCCCATCGCATCGACGACCGCGATGCAGCCCTCGGGCATCGCCTCGATCGCCGCGCGCGTGGAAACCGGCGACGCCCAGGACTCGGGCGTGGCGAGGTCCTCGCGTGCCGGCACGAAACGCAGCGTGAATGCGCGCCCGACCCGGCGCGGCTGCCCGGCCCGCAGCGGTCGCGTGCCGCGCATCCAGGTGTTGCGCAGCCCCTTCTTCAGCAGGACAGTGGTCAGCGTGGCGGTGGAGACGCCCGACAGGGCGGCGGCGACGGCGGGATCGAGGCTCATGGCGATTCCTGTAGTGCGGACGCGCAATCGTATACTCGACGACTCCGACCGATCCGACACGGGAGTTTCCTTCGATGCTCGAACTGCACTATGGCCCCGGGGCCTGCTCGTTCGTGCCGCACGTTGCCCTCGAGGCGATCAAGGCGGCCACCGGCGAAGACTTCGTCGCCCGCATGGTCAAGCTTCACAAGGGCGAGCAGCGCACGCCCGAGTACCTGGCGATCAACCCGAACGCGCAGGTGCCCACGCTGGTCGTCGACGGCAAGCCGCTGTCGCAGATCGTCGCGATCTGCGACTACCTCGACCGGCGCTTTCCGCAGGTGGGGCTGATGCCCGCGGAGCCCTGGGCGCGGGCGCAGGCGATGTCGCAGTTCCTGTGGATGAACAACACCGTGCACCCCACGTTCACGCACGTGTTCATGCCCGACCGGTTCTGCGACGGCGAGGCGACACAGGCCGAGATCAGGCGCTTCAATGCGGCGCTCTATCGCACGCAGCTCGAGCGCATCCAGGGCTGGATCGCGTCGGCCAGTCCGTTCTGGTTCGGAGAGCGCCTGTCGTTTCACGACGCATACGCGCTCACGCTGCTGCGCTGGGGCGGTTTCGCAGGCATCGATCCCGATTCGCTGCCCGTGTACAAGGCCTACGTCGATCGGGTCGCCGCGCATCCCGCGGTAGCCGCAGCGATCGCGCGCGAAGGCATCAAGCTGAGCACGTTCAGGAAGGCCTGAGTTCGCTCAGGCCATGCCGATGCGCCTGGCGCCTTCCCGGAACAGTGCCTCGGCCTGCGGCTCGAAGCGGAAGGCGGCCAGGAAATCCGTGATGCGGTAACGCGGTACCGCGCGGCGGATCGCCACGGCGAGCTTGCGTGCGTCGTCGAGCGAGCCCGCCAGCGCCAGCGTGAAGGCGGCGATCGCCAGGATGTGCGCGTGCGCATTGGGCCGCGCGGCCGCCCTCGCCGCCCATCCGGCGGCTTCGTCGAACTGCCCGAGGCGCACGAGCGCGATGGCTCGCGAGCCGAGCATGCCGAACAGCAGCGGGTCGAACGGACTCAGGTGGCGCGACTGGTCGGACGAGGCGATCGCCGACGCCGGGTCTCCCGACTGCGCGTGGACGAACGCGAGCGTGTAGTGCCCGAGCGCGAAGTTCGGGCTCAGGTCGACCGCCTGATCGAGCTCCGCCACCGCCTGGTCGTGCTCGCCCAGCAGCCAGAGCGCGCGTCCCATCGACCAGTGCGCGGCGGGATCCCGGTCGTCGGCCATCAGGCTCTGTCCCGCAGTCTGCAGGGCCCGCTCGGTTTCAGGGCCGCGCTCGGTCCAGCCCTGGAACGCGTTCTGGAAATGCGTGAACGACAGCCCCGCCCAGGCGCGTGAGAAAGTAGGGTCCAGCCGCACCGCGGTCTCGAAGAAATGCCGCGCCTGCTCGTTGTCGGCCTTGCTGAAGCGATACATGTGCCACAGGCCGCGATGGTGCGCCTCCCAGGCGCCGAGCGAGTCGGGCGGCTCGAGGATCGCGCGGTTGCGCTCGATCGTCTCGATCTCGCCTGCGATCGACGCGACCATGCGGTTGCCGATCTCGTCGAGGACGAGCAGGGCGTCGTCGACCTCGTGCTCGAAGATCTCGGCCCAGACGATGTGCGAATCGCGGGTCTGAGCGAGCTCGACTGCCACCGTCAGCCGGCTGCCGTCGCGCCGCACCGTCCCGCTGGCGAGGTAGTCGACCTTCAGCATCTGGCCGGCCTGTCGCGGCGTGACGGATTGCTCGTGCAGCGCGAACACGGTGCCCTGCGCGATGACGAACAGGCAGCGCAGCTTGGCCAGGCGGGTGATCACATCGTGCGCCAGCGCGTCGGCCACGGCCCGGCCCGCTCCCGGTGCGCTCGATGCGTCGGCGAACGGCATCACCGCCAGCGACGCGCGCCGGGCGGCGGCGCCGGGCAACTCGGGGTTTGCGACGTCGTCGCCGGCAGCGCTGAGCACCAGCCCGGCCTGGGCCTGTGGCCTCGCGGCGTGCCACGCTGCGTGCAGCGGCGCGCAGTCGAAGCCTTCGGCCTCGAACTGCCGGCGGGCTGCAGCGAGGTGCTCCTCGGCTTCGCGGATCCGGCCACGAGTCGCGAGGGCGGTGAGCAGACTTGCGTGGGCGCGTGCGTCGAACGGTGCCAGGCGCAGCCACTGTTCGAGCCATGCGAAGTGCTCGTCGCCGTCGGCGCCATCGGCGAGCTGGCCCAGCAGCTCGACCTGAAGCGCGCGAAAGCGGCGCCTGCCTGCGGTCAGCCAGGCCTCGAAGACCGGGCTGTGACCCACCTCCAGCCCTTCGAGGAAGTCGCCGGCGAACAGCGCACACAGTTCGCGTTTCCGGCCATGCCCGAGCGTGGCGAGGCCGGATCCGGCGGCGCGTTCGAGCTCGACAGCGTCGACGAAACAGTCGGTGGCATCGAAACCCACTGCGTCGCCACGGGCATACAGACGCGTGCGCGCGTCGTCGTCGACGAGGCCGCGCAGCTTGCTCAGGCACCAGCGCAACTCGCCGCGCGGGTCGTGCGGCAGTTCCCAGAGCAGTTCGCACAGCCGGCTGCGGGTCTGCACCTGCGGCGCCATCGCGAGATATGCCAGCAACGCGCGCGCCTTGCGCGAGGCGGGCAGCGCCAGCTCGCGGTCGTGTCGCCAGAGGCGCATCGGGCCGAGCAGCCGCAGCCGCAGTGCAGGACTGCGGCCCGCGTCCGGGGGCGAGTCAGCGATTTCCACGCTCGCTACCACGCTTGCCTCCACGCCCGGGGTCTACGGTTGGCATCGAGGCGGACGCGGCACATGCGCTGCGTCGCCGTATCGACCCCGCCATCGCCGTCGCGAGGCGGATCACCATCAGACTTCACGGAGCAAAGCCATGGATGCAGCAACCACCTCCAGCGTTCCGGGCGCGCGAGCGGCCGGTCAGCCCGACCTCGCTGCCATCAAGACCCGCCAGCAGGCGACATGGTCGTCCGGCGATTATGCGCTCATCGGCACTACGCTGCAGATCGTCGGCGAGAACCTCTGCGAGGCGCTCGACCTGCGCGCCGGGCAGAAAGTGCTCGACGTCGCCGCAGGCAACGGCAACGTCTCGCTGGCGGCGGCGCGCCGCTGGTGCGACGTGGTCGCCAGCGACTACGTGCCGGCCCTGCTCGAGCGCGCGCGCGAGCGCGCCGCCGGCGAGCGGCTGCCGATGACGTTTCGCGAAGCCGACGCGGAGGCACTGCCGTTCGGCGAGGGCAGCTTCGACGCAGTCGTCTCGAGCTTCGGCGTGATGTTCACACCCGACCAGCGGCGCGCCGCCGCCGAGATGGTCCGCGTGTGCAGGCCGGGCGGCAAGATCGGGCTGGCGAACTGGACACCCGAGGGGTTCGTCGGCCAGCTGTTCAAGACGATCGGCAAGCACGTTGCGCCGCCCGCCGGTGCCGCGTCGCCGGCGCTCTGGGGCACCCGCGATCACCTCGCCGCGCTGTTCGCGCCTCATGCGGCATCGATCGAGGCGGCGCGGCGCGACTTCGTCTTCCGCTATCGCTCGCCCGAGCACTGGGTCGAAGTCTTCAGGACCTGGTACGGCCCGGTGCTGAAGGCGTTCGCCGCACTGCCGCCGGAAGGGCAGGCGGCGCTGAACAACGACATCCTCGCGCTGATCGGTCGGCTCAACCGCTCGGGCGACGCCACGATGATCGTGCCGGGCGAGTACCTGGAGGTGGTGGTTACCCTGCGCTGAGCGAGGCCGGGCGGTCGGCCGCCCGGTCGGCCGCCTCGTCGATGCGGTAGATCCAGAAGCCGCCGACCTGGTGGACAAGGGTCAGCCCGGGTACCGCGTCGGCCGGCTTGCGCGAGTCGTGGAAGGGCAGCAGCCGCGCGACCAGCGTGGTGCTGGATGCCGCGTCGGTGAGGGCGACCACGCGCACGCGGCCTGCCGCCGGCGCGTAGGCCGAATAGGCGGCGTAGCCCTGCGCGCGCATCCAGTCGCGCGCGCCGCTGATCGAGCCGTGGACGTTGCCGCTGTCGGGCAGGTCGCGGAAGGCCACGCCCAGCCGATCCGGCGCCATCGCGCCGAGCAGCAGCGCATCGCGTACGTGCACGACGACGTAGGCCTCGCGCCCGCCGGCCAGCCGCTGCAGGCGCGCCGGGCCGTCGTCGCGCGCCAGCATCGCGTCGACCCAGGCACCGAACGATGGGTCGGCGTCGGCGCTCCTGGCGCCGCGCAGCCAGAAGCCGGACTCGGTGTTTTCGATCGTCGCGCGCTGCGGTACCCAGCGCGCGGGCAGCGCGAGCGGTGCGCCGACGACGTGCCGGTCGAAGCGCGCCTGCACGCCGGCGAGCAGCGCCAGTTGCCGCGAGGTATCCCACCAGGCCAGCACCACCGCGTCGGCGGGGACGTGCCTGCGCAGCGCGGCGGCGAGCGCCGCGGTCTCCGGCAGCGGTGCGGTGGCAGTGAGGAAGGGCTCGTCGATCTCCGGCCGCCATTCGAACAGCACCGGCCCATCGGAGCCGTCGCCGAAGCGCAACTCGGCGAGCGTCGCGCCGGTGCGACTTTCGATCACACGCGCCTGGCGCAGGCCGAGCCGCGCCCGCGCGAACGCGTCGGCCACCGCCGCGTCCTCGATCCGCGGCGCGGCATCGACCACCTCGTAGCGGTACGGCGGTTCCTTCGCGCGCAGCAGCTCGTTCGCGCCGAAGGCAGCGAGCGCGAGCCCTGCGACCAGCAGGGCCGCGCCCGGCGCGCGCCGCAGCACGGGGTTCACGCGTCGCGCCCGGAGGAGTCTTCGCGCCTGCGCGAGCGCCGCAGCAGCAGCACCCCCGACAGCGCCATCAGGCCGCCCGCTGCCGCCACGCCGCCGCCCGAACCCGGGAACGACTCGAGCAGCGACGCCACGTGCGCCCCGGCAGCCGGGCCGCCGTGCGAGGTCTTCTTCGCTCCGGCGCGCGCTTCGAGGGCGGCGACGCGTTTCGTCAGCGCCGCCTGCTCGCGCAGCTTCGTGTTCTCCTCGAGGATGATCGTCTTGCTCTTGATCAGCTGTGACCAGCCCTCGCTGTAGGTGAAGCCGCCCGGGTGCGCATGCGCGAGCCCCTTGTAGTGCTTCGCGATGTGCTGTTCCCACATCTCGGCGAAGGTGCGATCGACCACCGTCGGATTGTTGCCGCTGGCCATGAACAGTGCGAAGAAGCCGCCTGCTTCGTCCTTCTCCGGCGCGAACGGCGCGGGCCGGTTCGTCTTCTGGCCGACCATCAGCTTCTCGTTGAACAGCGCCTGCACCACCGGCCTGACTTCCTCGACCAGTTCCATCCCCGAGACGATGCCCTTGTCCATCATCGTCAGGTAGGCGTCGGCGAAGCTCGCCGAATGGCAGTTCTGGCAGGTGCCCTTCCACGCCTCGCGCCGATCGGTGAACCACTTGTGCCCGAGGTTGTCGGCGATGTTCTTGAACGGCAGGAATCCCCAGCGCACCTTGCGCACCACGTTGTGGGTGAACTGGCCCTTGTACTCCATGTGGCAGTAGGCGCAGGTGGGCGCGGTCTGGCCCTTCTCGATCGCCTTCGACAGCGGCGCGTTCCAGTCCCAGGTGTGGCCGGTGGTCTGGAAGTTCACGCCGTGGCGCGACAGCATGAACGCCTCGAACTCGTTGTGGTCGACGCCGTTGTGACAGGTGGAGCAGGCCTGCGGCTTGCGCGCCTCGACCGCCGAGAACTCGTGGCGCCCATGGCAGTTGTCGCACTTGTTCTGGTTGGTGTGGCACATCGTGCAGCCCTCGGCGACCTCGCGCTGCTGCAGCGCCGCCCAGGTGGCGGTCTCGATGTTCGCCTTGTAGTCGAGCGCGTGCGACGGGCGGCCGGCGGGCCACTGGTCCTGGGGCCAGGTGAGCGTGTCGCGCTCGGATTCGCGCTCGGCGAACTGCCGCAGGTGACAGGTTCCGCAGACCGTCGTGTCGGGCATCCGCAGGTCCCTGGCATGGTTGCCTTGCGCCTTGCCCACGCCCATGTGGCAGTCGATGCAGTTGACCTGCCGCAGTGGCTCGTTGCCGCCGAGGATGCCGTGCGAGCGCAGGTTGCCTTCGATCTCGGCGAGATGCGCTTTCTTGTAGGAGCGCGAATCGGCCTCCGGCAGCGCCCGCAGCGCGTCGAGGTCGGAGTGCAGCGATTTCTTCCACGCGCTCACGTGGCCTGCGGTGATCTTCTCGTGGCACGCGACACAGTCTTCGCGCTTGACGACCATGTCGAGCCCGTCGGGGGCCTTGTAGAACAGCGACGGCGCCAGATACTTGCTCATGGGGATCGGTTCCCAGAACTTCGCGTGGCTGCCCTTTCCGTAGCCGTCCTTCTCCGAGTACACCCGTTTGCTCAGCGCCTCGAAGAGCTGCGCGGGGCTCGCGTTGCGGTCGAGTTTCAGCGCCTGCAGCGTCTCGTCGGGTACCGAGTCAGGGATGGCCGCCTGCGCCGGCACGATCCAGGCCAGCAGCGACAGAACCATGGCGAACCAAAGATGCGCGAGTCTCATGCCCCCCTCCGTCGATGTGGCCGCCTTCGTGTGCGGCGCCTCTCGTGACGGCACGCCTGCGCGGCGCTGCAAGGCGATCGCGAGGTGCCCGGGGCAAGTATCGGCCGCAGCCGTCGCGGCTGCGAAGTACCAGATTCGATGCGACCGATGGTGCCAGTACGCGAACGATGGTGCCAGCGCGCCCGGGCTACGGAGCCGGCGCGCACGGCCTGGTCCGGTCGTTCAGCGCAGCGAGTCGATTGCGCGCCGCAGCGACAGCAGCGCCTCGCTGATGCCGGTTTCGTCCAGCGCGGCGTAGCCGAACAGCAGGTAACGGTCGAGTTCGCCGGCACGTTGCGCGTCGAAGAGTTGCGCGTTCGCGCTTTCGACGCCGTAGACGCCCACGCCTGCCAGTCGCGCCGCTCGCTCGATTCGCTGCGATCCGGGCAGTTCCGGCGGCAGGCGCGCCGCCAGGTGCATGCCGCTGTGCGCGCCCTCGATCCGCGAGCCGGGCAGTTGATGCTCGATCGCAGCGCGCAGGTGGTCGCGCCGCGCGGCGCAGATGCGGCGCAGCTGCCGCAGATGCCGGGCGTGGTCGCCTTCCGCGATGAACGCGCCGAGCGCGGCCTGCTCGAGCCAGGGCTGGCAGTTGCTGAGCAGGGCCTTGGCGGCGCGTGCCGGGCCGACCAGGCGGCGCGGAAGGATCATGTAGCCGATCCGCAGGCCGGCGCCGAGGCACTTCGAGAAGGTTCCGAGGTAGATGACCTGGTCGAAGCGGTCGTCGCTCTTGAGCGCCGGCAGCGGCGCCTCGTCGTAGTAGAAGTCGCTGTCGTAATCGTCCTCCACCACGTAGGCACCGCAGTCGCGGCTCCAGAGAAGCAGCGCGGCGCGCCGCTCGAGCGACAGCGTCGCGCCCATCGGGTACTGGTGCGACGGCGTGACGTAGGCGAGCGCGGCCGATTCCGGCAAGGCCGACGTGTCGATCCCGTCGCGGTCGACCGCAACGGCGTGCAGGCGCGCACCGTGGCTGGCGAACACGCTGCTCGCGCCGCGATAACAGGGGTCCTCGAGCGCGACGTCGTCGCCGGGCCGCACCAGCAGCCGCGCGAGCAGGCTCAGTCCTTCCTGGATGCCGTTGGTGATCAGCACCCGCGACGCGTCGGTGGCGATGCCTCGGGCCGCGCCGACGTAGGCCGCGATCGCCTCGCGCAGCTGCGGCAGGCCCTGCGGATCTCCGTAGCTGCACAGTTGCGCGGCCGGCGCCGCGAGCATGCGCGAGACGAGACCGCGCCAGACCCTGGTCGGATACAGCCGCGGATCGACCTGCCCGATCCAGAAGTCGTAGCGAAGCCGCACCGGATGGGGGCTGACCACGCGATGCGGCCGGGCGCGGAACTGAAGCCGCCGCTGCAGCGCCGCGTCCGGCGTGCCTTTCGGGCCTGGCGGGGCGTGCGGGGTGCGCAACTCCTTGCGCGGGCCGACCGCATGCTCGTGCGGCGCGACATAGGTGCCCGCCTGCTCGCGCGTGCGCACCAGCCCCTGTTCGGCCAGGCGCTGGTAGGCACCGAGCACCGTGTTGCGCGACACGCCGAGGTCGCGGGCCAGCGCACGCGAGGCCGGCAGCGGCGAGCCGGCGGGCAGCCGCCCGTCGAGGATCAGGGTCTGGATCTGCTCGAAGATCTGTTCCTGAAGGCCGACGCCTGAGTGTTCGCTGACCTGGATCGGGATCTGCATGGGGCGCTCCTGCCTCCGACGACGCTGACCGACGTTTCGACGTCGGCAAAGATACCCAAAAGGGCCGTGTCGAAGTTCAGTGCGAGCGCAGGAACTGCTCGAGCGCCCGCGCGGTGTGGGTCGCGCCGGTGGCCGCGAGCTCCGCCGGCGTGCCGGCCGCGACGATGCGTCCGCCGTCGATTCCGCCGTCGGGCCCGAGGTCGACGATCCAGTCGGCTTCGGCCCAGATGTCGAGGTTGTGCTCGACCACCACCAGCGTGTTGCCGGCGTCGA
>CAYZYG010000151.1:0-9138 GCA_964481395.1 uncultured Vicinamibacterales bacterium | reverse complement strand
CACTTGTTGCCGGTGAAGAGCCGCGTGTTCACGTAGTAGACGTCGGCCTTGAACGGCGACTCGAAGCCGTACTTCCACGACTCGAGGCGCGTCAGAACCGGGATGTTGTCGGTGACGAGCGTGTGCTTGCCCGGGCCGAAGGTGTCGCCGAACTGCCCCAGGTACATGAACTGGACGACCTGGGACTCGCGCACGATGAGCTGCGCGCCACGCTTGATGGCCTTGTCCTCGTCGGGGAACCGGTACGACAGCGTGTCGCGGGAGTCATCGGTCCACTCGATGATGTCGATCAGCTCGCCCTTGATGAAGTCCATGATGCCCATGGTGCGGTGCTCCTCGCTGTAGGTGAACGGCTTCGCCGCGTCACTCGACGCGGCGCGCGGTGACGTCGATGGTCTCGGGGGATCCGGGTGGCGCGGGCGGGCGCGGGCTGCCGGCAGCGGTTTCCTTGCGAGCCTTCCAGCGCGACAGCAGCACGGTCAGGAGCGCCAGCCCGATCTCGTCCACGAACGGGACGAAGTCCGGCACCACCAGATCGACGACCGTCAAGGTGGCCAGCACCCCGACCAGGACCGGGAAGCGCAGGTTGAGCCGCGCGACCAGGCGGCCGACGATCGATCCCGGGAGCGTCGTGCCGTTCGACATGCTCGTCACTCCAATCACTGACCGTAAGCGTACGAGTGTACACCGGAGCACCCCCGCTCTAGAACGGGGGTGTTCCCGGAGTGTTCCCGGAGTTGGCGGCGACCTTTGACTCCAGCCGTCGGTCCAGATCAAGATGCTCCACGACCGCCGGCTCAGGAAGGGAGGTTCCCGTGATCCGCTCGTCTTCGCTCGCCATCGGTGCCCTGTGCATCGCGCTCCTCGTGTCCGGCCAGGGGGCCGGCTTGGCCCAGTCGGCGCCGCCCTTCGCCGTGCTGTCCCCGACCCCGCCGATGGGCTGGAACAGCTGGAACAAGTTCGGCTGCAACGTCAGCGAGCAGCTCATCCGCGAGACCGCCGACGCCATGGTGGCCAGCGGCATGAAGGACGCGGGTTACCTGTACGTCGTCATTGACGACTGCTGGCAGGTGTCCCGTGACGGACAGGGACGGATCGTCGCCGACCCGGAACGCTTCCCGTCCGGCATGAAGGCGCTCGCGGACTACGTCCATGACAAGGGTCTCAAGTTCGGCCTGTATTCCGACGCGGGCGCCCGCACCTGCGAAGGCCGGCCTGGATCGAACGGCTACGAGAGCCTCGACGCCGCGACGTACGCCGCCTGGGGCGTCGACTACCTGAAGTACGACTGGTGCAACACGGACGGTGTGGATCCGAAGATCGCGTACCCGACCATGAGGGATGCCCTGCGGGCGACAGGCCGGCCGATCGTGTTCAGCCTCTGCGAGTGGGGGCGCAGCAAGCCGTGGGAATGGGCGAGGGGCGTCGGCCACCTGTGGCGAACGACCGGCGACATCCGCGACACGTGGGACAGTTGGACGCGGCTGCTCGATCAGCAGGTCGGCCTCGAACGGTACGCCGGGCCCGGCGGCTGGAACGATCCGGACATGCTCGAAGTCGGCAACGGCGGCATGACCGTACCGGAGTACCGGGCGCACTTCAGCCTGTGGGCCATCCTGGCCGCGCCGCTCATGGCCGGCAACGACCTGCGCGCGATGACGCCGGAGATCCGCGACATCCTCACCAACCGCGACATTATCGCCATCGATCAGGATCCGCTCGGACGCCAGGGACGCAAGATCCGGGACGACGGCCAGACGGAGGTGTGGGGACGGCCGCTCCAGGGCGGGGACTGGGCTGTGGCCCTGCTCAACCGAGGCCGGGACGCCGCTGAGATCGGCATCGCCTGGACGGAACTCGGATGGCCGCTGTCCTCGGCGCCGCAGGTCCGCGATCTCTGGTCGAGACAGGACCACGGCGCGGTGAAAACGGGCTTCAGCGCCAAGGTCCCCTCTCACGAAGTCGTCCTCGTGCGGGTGACCCCGCCGCGCTGATTCGGTGCCACGGATCGGGGATCGGGGATTGGCGATTGGGGATTGGTTGAGCCTGAGCCAAGACGCGAATGGGAACGGGGGACTCCATAACTGGTCCCTGGTCCCGGGGCCCCGGTCCCAATCTGGACTCAACGATCTCTGAACTTCCCCGTTGACGGAAACGTCACGATGGCGCAGTATGCTGTCGGTACAACGGCCTGGTGCTCCCGTGTCCCAGCGCGGCTTGAGCATCGGACCGAGGAGGACCGGATGGCAGATGGGGACGTACGCTCTCCACGCAAGACGTATGTCGTCGATACGAGCATTCTGGTTTCTGCACCCGACGCCCTTCACAACCTGACGCAGCACAACACCGTTCTCGTGCCGTTCCCTGTCCTGCAGGAGTTGGATCGGCGCCGGACCGCCGCCAACGGCATCGGCTTTACCGCCCGCAACACGATCCGGCTGCTCGACGAGATCCAGGGACAGGCCTCGGTCGAACAGCTGCGCAGCGGTATTCCGTTCAACGAGGGTATCCTCAGGTTCCACAACGGCACCCTGCCGCTCGACCGCGCCTGGCCGGGCTTCAACTCCCGGTACGCCGACGACGCGATCATCCTGCTAGCCGATCTGCAGCAGGCGGAGCATCCAGCCGATCAGGTGATCCTCGTGACGCGCGATGCGGCCATGCGCTGCAAGGCGCGGGCGCGCGGCGTGACGGCCGAGGACTACTGGAGCGACCGCCCGGTGGCGTCGCCCGAAAAGTTCTATTCAGGCCGGGCTCGCATCGAGCTGCCGCCCGAGCACGCCACGCTGCTGTCCACGCTGCATCACGAGCAGCGCCTGCCGGCCGATGCGCTGGACCCGTTCGTCGATACGTCGGCGCTGCTGGCGAATCAGTGCTGCGAGCTGGCGGTGCGGGGGAACGGCAAGAGCGCCTGGGGCATCTTCAAACGGCTCGACGGCACCGACTTCCTGCGCCGGGTGAACACGAAGGCCTCCGATCGTTTCGGCCCCTCGACGCCGGAGCAGGCGTGCGCCCGCGACATGATCCTCGACGAGCAGACGCTCATCGTCAGCCTGGTGGGGATCGCCGGGACGGGCAAGACGCTGATCGCCCTCCTGTCGGCCTACGAGATGCTGCGCAGCGGCAAGGTCTCGAAGATCGAGGTGTACCGCCTGAACGCCGAGGCGGGCCGCGAGCTCGGGTTCCTGCCCGGAGACGTCGGGGAGAAGATGATGCCGTGGGCCAAGCCCATCCTCGACAACATGGACTTCATCATGCGCCGGCTCCACGGGTCGAAGGCCTGGACGAACCAGCTTGCCGAGCACCACGGCGAGCGGGACAAGGAGAAGGACAAGGAGCGGCGGGAGCCGTCCCACCCGACAGTCGAGAGCCTGCTGCAGAGCCGGACGCTCGAAATCGCGCCCATCAACTACCTGCGAGGGCGTTCGATTCACGATGCCGCCATCATCGTGGACGACGGGCAGAACCTGACGCAGGAGGACATGAAGCTCGTGCTCACCCGCGCGGGTGAAGGGTCGAGAGTCATCCTCACCGGCGATCCCGATCAGATCGACCGGGCGGAGATCACGTCGCTCTCGAACGGTCTCGTGCAGGTCGTCGAGCGATTCAAGGGCGAACCGTGCTTCGCCCACCTGACGATGCACGAGGTCGTGCGATCGCGCATCGCGGAACTGGCCGCCAAGCTGCTGTAGGCGCGGGTGGAACAGAACCGGTCCCCGGTCCCCGGCCCCGGATTGAGCGCCCAGAGGTCAAGGGCGCTACAATAAGGGGATGGGCCCCCTGCTCCGGATCCTGCTGATCGCTGCCGGGTCGGTGTTCGTCGTGCTCGGCGTCCTGGGGATGTTCGTGCCCCTGCTGCCGACGACCGTCTTCCTCCTGCTGGCGGCGTGGTGCTACGCGCGCAGCTCGGAGCGGTTCCACGCTTGGCTCCTGCGCAACCGCCTGTTCGGGGAGTACATCCGCAACTATCGGGAAGGCAGGGGGATGCGGGTGCGTGAAAAAGCCGTGACGCTCGGCGTGCTCTGGGCGAGCATCGGTTACAGCGTGGTGTTCGCCGACTTCCGGTTCTGGATCGACCTCATCCTGCTGGCCGTTGCGGCCGGCGTGACGATTCACATCCTCACGCTCAGGACCTACCGGCCGGAGCGCTTCGCACCCAGTGTGCCCGCTCACGATGGCGCGGGCGGTACCGCCTAGCAGCCCGTGGTGCAAGTCGGTCGTCGCACCGAGACCGGCGGTGCGCCCGGATCGCAAGGCGCGAGGCGCGAGAATATTGGCCCATATTTGAGCGTTGAGCAACGCCGCGAGGCGGGATGCAGCGTCGGTCGAATGCAGACAGACGTGCACCTCGGGCTGCCAGGGGAGCTATTCCAGCGACTTCTGCGCCGTGGCCTTGACCTGGCCGAATGCGTGCCGGAAGACGTAGGTGTTCCGGAACATCCGCGGGTCCTTCGGCGTTTCCAGGGTCAGCGTGGTGGTTTCCCCCGGCAGCAGCGGTTTCTGCAGGCGCACCGAGTCACCGGTGACCGGGTTGCTCGACTTGTCCCACCAGTACTCCTCGATCGTGAGTCCCGCAATGGAGCCAGTCGACGTGTTCTTCACGAGGATGGTCGTGATGACGACGTTGTTCTTCACCTGCGTCTTGGGTGGGGCGTAGGCGATTTCGGCGATGCCCCGGACGGGCGGGACGAACCTCGGGCTTCCGGCCTGACCTTGGGGTGGGGTCGCAGGGACGCTGGCCTGGCCGGCGGCTGGCTCGGTTGTGGCCGTGTCCGGCGCGGGTGCTGTCGATGGGGGTGTTGCCGGCGCGGGTGTTGCGGCGGCCGGGTCACCGGGCGGACTGGCCGGCTCAGGACTGCAGGCCGGCGTGGCACCGGCGAGCCATGCGCCGGCCATGATCACGGGCAGGATCCTCGGGCAGTGCGGCATGCTGTCAACCTCCCAGACGGGGCCTCCGCCAGGCGATCGGGTGTGACGGCGCGGCCCGCCCTCGCGTTCTCAGTTTACGGTTCATCGGGGATGACTGCCATCCCCCAGGCAGGGGAAACGCCCCTGCGGAATCCACCGTGCCGGCGTTCACGACGCGCGAGGTCTGATGGCGAGCACCGGGCAATCGGCTCCGCGGATCACGCCGTGCGCTGTCGAGCCGAACAGGGCCGCCCCCATGGCGTGACCCCCGTGGACACCGAGCACGATGAGGTCGGCGCTCGTTTCGGTCGCGAGGCCGAGAATCTGCTCGTACGCCTTGCCGGCCGCGACGTGCAGGTCCGGCTTGCACCACTCCGAACTCTGGGCCGGCAGCAGTGCGCGAAGGCGTTCCTCCGCCTCCTGCTCCAGGAAGGCTTTGTACTCGGGAATCTGATACCGCACCATGGCCGGAGCCTCCCGGTCGAGTCCCTCGACCACGTGCAGCAGCGTCAGGCACCCGCCGGACTCCTGAGCCAAGGAAAACGCGTACTCGAGGGCCGAGAGCGAGGCGTCCGAGAAGTCCACCGGACAGATGATGCGCTGGAACAGCGGTGGCGAATCCGGGCCGGCGTCGGGTCTGAGGCCGTGCACGGCCATCACCGGACACGGGGCTTTGCGCAGTACCTTTTCCGTGACCGACCCAAGCAGCAGGCGTTCGAATCCGCTGCGCCCGTGCGTGCCCATCACCAGGAGATCGGCGGGCCAGCTCCGGGCCGCGTCGAGAATCGCGCCGACGGGTGATCCCACCACGACGCTCGGCGTCGCGGCTGCGCCATCGACTCGTACCTGCCCGACGAACTCCGCCAGTTCGCGGCGGGCGTCGTCGACAAGGGCCGCGGAGTCGTACGGGTTCTCTTCAGGCACGGCCGCTATCGGGACGACCGGCGCGGCGATGGTGTGGGCGTAGAGGGCCTGCACCTCGGCCCGGTACCACTGCGCCATGGCCAGAGCGAATTGCAGGGCGCGGCGGGAGAAGTCCGAGAAATCGACGGGGCAGAGAATGCGCTCGATCCTGACCACGAGCCACCTCCCGCGAACGTCGTTCTGCCGTCAGTTTACGCCTGTTTGGTGGATGTCGATCCCTCAATCGCATCGATGGACCCGCGCGGGGCGTTTCTGAGCCTGCGGACCCCTCCACTCCGAGAACGCCGCGGCGTCGGGGACGCGACATCAGACTGCCCTTGGAGGTCCTGCCTGGTGTATCGTGTCGCCAGCCCCGTCCCGGAGCCGCTTCCGGCGCGATCATCGACCCGGTACGGCCCGACATGATGGCCACTTTCGTCCCGCCTTCCGCCGACGAGCGCTCGAAAGCCCTGGGTGCCCTGACAGGCCTGCCGCGCAGGCTGCGCGCGTTCCTGCGCCCCGATGAAGGCTTTCGTCCGATTGTGGCCCCCGGGCACGGTGATTGGCTCGACCTTCATATCGAGCCGGGTCAGACCTACGAGGAGTTCACCCGGGAGATCGGCGTTCCGGATTCGGCTGCCCGTTGCATGTACCTGCTGCCGCTGGAGGGGCCGTCCTCGGTGCCGCCGGAGTGCCTGACCCGCTTGCGGCGGTTCGTCCAGGCCTTCTTTTCGGTCGAGGTGCGGGAGCTGGCGCCGTGGAACGTGCACGATGGGTCGGTGGCACGGCGGACCGACCCTGAATGGGGTCTCTACCAGTTGTCCGCCCCGGAGATCCTGAACGGCGTCATGGCCAGAAGGCCAGACGATGCACTGTGTGTGCTGGCGATCACGACCGCGGATCTCTTTCCTCATCCGCTGGTCGATTACTCGTTCGGACTGGCGTCCCACGTCGAGCGGGTGGGGGTGTGCAGTCTGGCCAGGTTCGGCCCGCCGTACTGCGCCGAAGCGGAGTCGACCGACGGGAAAGTCGCCTGCCGGGCGTGCCGTCTGATCGCCCACGAGACGGGCCACGTGCTGGGGCTGCGGCACTGCGTCTACTACACGTGCCTGATGAATGGTTCGGCGACCGTTGTCGAGGCCGACACCCGCCCGCTGCACCTGTGTCCCATCGACTTGCGGAAGCTGCACTGGCTGATCGGATTCGACCTCGAGGAGCGGTACGAACGTCTCGCCGACCTGTGGCGTGAAGTGCGCGCCGAAGCCGAGGCGGTGTGGGTGGGTCAGCGCCTTGCCAACGGACGACGCGCCCTCTCACGCGGGTGATCGGTCGAGGATGCCGAGCACACCGTCGATCCGGCCCATCGGCGCGGCCAGCTGCACGCCCGCGACGTCCGGCTTCACACGGTAGTAGGTTTCCCGGGCGATGGCCACGCCCTCGGCCAGACCTTCCTCGCGAGTCGTGGTCCGGCGCATCCGGTCCAGGATGTCATCCGGGACGCTCGCCCCAGGCACCTCGTTGTTCATGAACTCCGCGTTGCGGTAGGACGTGAGCGGCCAGATGCCGCACAGCACGGGCAGGCGCGTGTGCTCCACGCGCCGCAGGAACTGCTCGAAAATTCCGACGTCGAACACCGGCTGCGTGACGACGTACTCGGCGCCGGCTTCAATCTTCCAGTCGAGGCGGCGCAACTCGTTGTCGAGGTTGATGGCGCCAGGATTCGCGCCGACGCCGATGCTGAACCCGGTCGGCTCACCAATGGGATTGCCGGCCAGGTCGAGTCCGTGGTTGAGGCGGTTGATGAGGTTGACGAGGCCGATGGCATCCACATCGAACACGGCCGTGGCATTGGGGTAGTTGCCCAGCTTGGGCGGATCTCCGGTGACCGCGAGGATGTTGCGCAAACCCAGCACCCAGGCGCCGAGCAGGTCGGACTGCATGCCGATCACGTTGCGGTCCCGACAGGCGAAGTGCAGCACCGCCTCGATGCCGATGTTGCGCTGGATGAGCACGGCCATCGCGGCGGCGGACATCCGGGCTGAGGCCCTGGGGCCGTCGGGGATGTTGATCGCGTCGATGCCGTAGTTGAAGAGGTGCCGCGCGTTCGCGAGCTCTTTCGCCGGCGAGACGCCCTTGGGTGACACCAGCTCGACGAGCGTGACGAATTCGCCGCGCAGCAGCTTGTTCGAGAGGCGCGATTTCTCGGTGCGGTCGTAGGGTTTGACGGACTCGGGCGCGCGGACCTGAAGATCGACCGTCCTGGAGTCCATGCGCTGCGCCGGGTGGAGGGCGCGCACGGCCATCCGGATGGCCCGGATGTGGCTGGGGTTCGTGCCGCAGCAGCCGCCGACGATGGTCGCGCCGGTCTGGATGAACCGCTTGGCATACTCGGCGACGTACTCGGGCGACGTCATGTAGATGTAGCGCCCGCCCACTTCCTGGGGCACGCCGGCGTTGGGCATCACGGAGATCGGCAGGGTCGTCAGCGTCTTCAGGTGTTCGAGGGCCTCGAGCATCGCGCGCGGCCCGATCGTGCAGTTCAGCCCCACGGCGTCGAGCTCGTAGCCGGAGACATCCGCGACGAAGCTTTCGAGGGACGCGCCGCGGATCAGCACGCCTTCGTCGTTCACCGTCACCTGCGCGATGATCGGCAGGCCCGGCCTGATCTCCTTCACGGCGCGGATGGCCTGCTCGAGTTCCTTCACCAGCCCGAACGTCTCGAGCACGATCAGATCGACGCCGCCGTCGACCAGGCCGCGAACCTGCTCCCTGAAGGCATCCTTCGCCTCGTCGTAGGAGAGGGCGGAGAGCGGCTCGATCTCGACGCCGAGCGGGCCGACCGATCCCGCGACGAGCACCCGGTCGGCGGCCACGGCCTTCGCCAGCTCGGCGCCCCGCCGGTTGATGTCGTAGACCTTCTTCTCGAGACCGTGGGGCGCGAGCTTGAACGCGTTCGCGCCGAACGTGTTCGTTTCGATGATATCCGCCCCGGCGTTGACGTAGTCGCGGTGGACCTCGCTGACGATGTCCGGATTGACGAGGTTCAGCTCGTCGAAGCAGGTATTGACGTAGAAGCCCTTCTCGTAGAGATAGGTTCCGACTCCGCCGTCGAAGACGACGATCTCCTGATCCTGCAGCCGTGCCCGGAAGTCCTTCATAAGGCGGATTGTCGTTCAGGAGGCAAGGGCCTGTCCAACGGCAGGGTGGGGTGACACGCCCTGGCTTCCGGCCGGCGGAAAAAGGAGCGTGCCACCGTCTCCCAGCGTGGTGCCTACTGCGGCCAGAGCCAGCCGAACGTACCGGCCGTGAGCAGGCCGTACACGAGCC
>CAYZYG010000150.1:0-9249 GCA_964481395.1 uncultured Vicinamibacterales bacterium | reverse complement strand
GGCAGGGCGCACGAGGGCCTCCAGGGGGAGTCTGGCCGATGAGCGTCACACGATATCATGGGTGGCGGCGTCGCTCCTCCCTCGAATACTCGGAGTATTCTCGGTCGTTACGCCTTGCCAGGCGGGCGCCGCGCTCCGGACTCCACTACCGATTCAGCCGATACGGGCCACCAGTGAAGCGTCGCCTCACACCGCCGAGGACGAGCGTTCCCGTTGTCATTCCCGTGAACGCGGGAATCCAGGACTGGACCCCCGCCTCCGCGGGTGTGGCGAGAGACTTGCCTCGTTCGACAGGATCGAGTCCGTTGGAGATGTCTAGTCTCCGCGCAGCGTGATCGCCGGTTCGATGCGCGTCGCGTGGTAGGCCGGCGCGGCGCTGGCGAGCAGTGACGCGCCGAGCAGGACCGCGGCACCGAGTGTCAGTGCACGCGCGTCGAGCGCGGCCGGACCGGCGAACAGGCTCGGGAAGGTCCGGTTCAGCAGGAAGGAGCCGGCGCCGCCCAGCGCCAGCCCAGGCACCACGCCCCACAGCAGGCGCGACACCACCTGGCGGACGACCGTCTGCCTGGTCGCCCCGAGCGCCATTCGCAGCCCGATTTCTTTGCGCTGCCGGGCGACGCGGTACGCCAGCAGACTGTAGATCCCGATGGCCGCCAGCGCGAGCGAGGCGAGCCCGCACAAACCCAGCAGCCACGACGCCACTCGCAGGTGATGGTGCAAACCGTCGAGGTGATCGGCGAGCGTCGCCACGCGGAGGATCGGGGCGCCCGGATCCACCTGCCGGGCAAGCTGCTGCAGGCTCGAGGCCAGCGCGCGCGGGTCTCCGTCCGTGCGGACGAGGAGGCACGGCCACCTGCCCGCGGCGTCCGGCAGGTGGACGTAGGCCATGGGCTTGTGCATGTCTTCGCCAGCGAAGGTGGCATGATCGGCCACGACGCCGACCACGCGGAACCTGCCGATCGAGCGGCCGAGTGGATCGAGGCCTGGCCACCAGCTCCTGGCGAGGGTCTCGTTGACGACGACCACCGGGCTGCCGGACGCGACGTCCTCGGGCCCCAGTTCGCGTCCAGCGAGCAGCCTGACGCCGAGCGTGGCAAAGTGGTCAGCGCCGACCAGCGCCGCCATCTGCGTGCGGTCCTTCGAGCCGATGACGGTGGCGACGACGTTCTCGAGCGGAAATCCCGGCGAGACGGTCGCCATGCGCACGCCCGGCAGCGCACGCGCGCCATCGAGGAGGCGCTGTACGCCCGGGGCGTTCCCGCGGGCATCGCCGGCGGATCCCCACTGCAGCCGGATACCGATGACGCCTTCGGGGCGCATCCCGAGATCCTGGTGTCTCGCCGCATCGAGGCTCCGGGTCACCAGGATGCCGGCGGTCACCAGCGTGAGCGCAAGGGCCACCTGCACCACGACCAGGACGTCCTTCAGACGTCCTGTCGGCGTGACCACACCGGAACCCGCCTTGATGGCGTCCGCGAGGCTGGTCCGGGACGCGCGCACGGCGGGCAGCACTCCGGCGACCAGCATCGACACCAGCGCCAGGCTCACGGCGAGTGCCGCCGCCTCGGGCTGCAGCACCACATCGAGACGCGGCTCCGTCATGCGCTGCGTGGGGACGCGCTGCAGCAGCGTCATGCAGGGGAAGGCGAGCAGCAGGCCCGCGGCGCCTGCCGCCACGCCCGGCACCAGCGCCTCACTCAGTACCTGGCGCACAATGGCGCCGCGTGACGCGCCGAGCGCCGCCCGGCTTGCGAACTCGCGCTGCCGCGTCTCGATGTCGGCCAATTGCAGGTTCGCCACGTTGGCGCACGCCAGCGCCAGCATCAGCAGCGGGACCGTCAGGAGCAGCCACGGCTGCGGCAGCAGCGACGCGAGCACGTCGCTGCGGTTCATGTCGAAGGCCCTGAGACGGGGCTGGCCGACGCGGTCCTGGTCCTCGGCTGACAGCGTCGCGCGGTAACGGTCGCCGACAACTGCCGCCCGGGCCGCCGCCTGCGCGATCGTCACGTCGCCGGCCAGCCGGGCGAAGACCAGCCCGTTGCTGGAGGGTGCCATCCCGACCGCGGCCTGGCTGCCCCACGCGAGCCAGACATCGACGCGTTGCGCCAGGTCGTGGCCCATGAACTCCTGCGGCGCAATGCCCACGATCCGGCAGGCGCGCCCGTTCACCCGGATGTCGCGGCCGATGACGCCGCCGTCCCGGTCGAACGCCCGGGTCCACAACCGGTCGCTGATGACGGCGATCGGTTCGGCCGTCGTGTCGTCGGCCTGTTCGAACGATCGCCCCGCGCGCAACCGCACGCCGAGAGCCTCGAAGTACCCCGCGCTGACGAAGGCGGCGACGACCCGCCGAGCTTCGCCTCCGCCGGCGAGGAGCGCGAGGTCGCGCGTGGCCGCCATGCCGATAGCCGAGAACGAGAGGTTCTGCGCGCGCTGAGCGGCCATGGCGTCGTAGGGGAAGCGGTCGCTGACCTCGACACCCCGTCTGGCCAGGTTCGGCGGCGTGGTCTCGTCGACCACCACCAGTCGCGCGGGCTCGGCGATGCCGATGGGCTGCAGGAGGATCTGGTAGAGGAAGCTGAAGACGGCCGCGCTCCCCGCGATGCCCGCGGCGAGCATGACGACGATGGTGATCACGTGCCAGCGGCGCCGCACCGCATGACGGCAGGCAAGCGCCACGTCGCGGCCGGCAGCATCGAGCCACGTGGCTCGGGCCGCGCGCACCTGCTCCTTGGTCTGCTCGACACCGCCCAGGGCCAGCACGGCCTGCCGGCGCGCCTCCGCCGGCGTCATGCCCGCTCGGAGGTTGTCGTCGATGTGCAGTTGCAGGTGGCTGTCGAGCTCGGCAGCCAGATCGCGCTCGCGCCGCGTCCGCAACAGGCGGTCACCCAGCCGCCGGAGCC
The DNA here is from genome assembly GCA_964481395.1 of uncultured Vicinamibacterales bacterium. Classification (GTDB taxonomy): domain Bacteria; phylum Acidobacteriota; class Vicinamibacteria; order Vicinamibacterales; family JAKQTR01; genus JBFMFH01. The sequence goes on along the minus strand of CAYZYG010000150.1, from coordinate 6,346 downwards.
CCGCCCTCAATCGCGGCATCACCCATCCTCATCCGGGGACAGCGACAGGAACTGCGCCACGATGCCCGAGGTCCGCTCCCACTCGCGCGCGGCCTTCTCCAGGTGCTTCATGCCCGCGCGCGTGAGCCGGTAGTACTTCGCCTTGCGACCGGCGTCGGATACGCCCCAAGCCGCGGCGACGAAGCCTTCCTGTTCCAGTTTCACGAGCGCCGGGTAGATGGTGCCGTAGTTGACCGAGAGGCGCTGCCCGCTGGTCTGCTCGATACGCCGGGCCACGCCGTAGCCGTGCAGCGGACCGATCGTTTCGAGCGTCTTGAGGATCATCAGCGTCAGCGTGCCCTGCCAGATGTCGCCGCGGTCAACGGGGTCGGCCTGGGGTTTCATATTGGATCGCAGTACGAATCATACGCCGCCCTCCTATTGGCATGCAATAGGAAAGGTGCGGGTGCTGCGGTGGCAACCGAGAGCGGCCTGCCCGAGGCCGCGCGATTGTCGCCGCCGGGTCAGGAGGTACCCGGCTCGTCAGCGGACGCAGTTCCGCCCAGGACGACGACGCGCAGGCCTGGCACGTGACGGAAGTGCGTCTCGTCGCGCGGCCCCACGAGGACACCGAACCCGAGTTCCAGAGCCGTGGCCGCCACCGTCAAGTCGTTCGCGGGAATCAGCCGTCCATCCCGGCTCAGCCTGGAAAAGAGGTCGGTCCAGTGCTCAGCCGCGGCGGCACCGAAGGGCACGATGGGAACGGCCGAGACGAGGGCGTCGATCTTGGCGCGTCGGGCCGCGGCACGTCGGGGACGATCCGCGAGATGGACGCCGACGAGCAGTTCCGCGTAGACGATGGCGGGGACGGCTGCGGGTTCGTCGCCGGGCCATCCCTCGTCCCACGCGCCGGACGACCGCTCCAGGGCGACCAGTGCGCTCGTATCGATTACGAGGCCCACGGGTACCCCGGGACACTGTCGGCCGCGCCAATCCGGTCGAGCGCGTCCGCGAAGTCGGCGTCGGCGTCGGCTTCCAAGAGTACGGTGCGACACACGTCGACACGTCCGCATGGTCCAAGGCCATGGCAACTCACGTTTCCCCTGCTTGGGTTCCATCCGGATATAGGACGTGATGCCGTCGAAATCGATGGGCTTCCGCGTGGTCAATACATCGTGGATACTCAGGGAAGCGGATGCCGGACATCCAGTTCGAATGGGATTCGGCCAAGGCCAAGGCAAACCTCAGGAGGCACGGGCACTTCCGGGGGGGCGCCTCACGATTTGCTGCGGGGAGCAAGTCCAGGAGGCATCTCATGTTCCGTAGGGGAACCGCACTGTCGTGGTCGGTGGTGATCGGAACGTCCGCGCTGTGCCTGGCGTGCAGTCGCGCGCCGAGCGCGCCGTCGCCGTCGCAGCCGAATGCAACGGAGCCGCCGCCGGCGAACGCGGGGGGGGCGTCCGTCGCCGTGGCCTTCGTCGGTCCATCGGGGTGTTCACCCCTGCCGACCAGGCCGTGTGAGCTGACCGTCTCGGCTCTCGCGACGGACCCTGACGGTGGGCCGATCACCTATCGCTGGTCCGGTTGCGCGTCCGGCAGTGCGCCTCGGGCGCAGTGCCAGGTGGCTACCCTCGGCGATGTCACCGCCTCCGTTGAGGTGACCGATGCCCAGGGGCTGGCGGCGACGGCTGAGGTCACAGGGACAGGCACGAACCGGCCGCCGGAATTCGGGATCGGCTATACGTGGGTTGCACCAAGCGGCGGGTCCGTCGAGTTCCTCGGCTGGGTCCGCGATCCCGATGAAGGGTACCTGTGGGGCAGCCGGTATTGCGTGTCGGCGGAGGCGTCCGGGGCGTGCACGCGGGCCTCACTGCGTTGCCCCTCGTCCGGGCCGGAACTGATCGTCCTGCGGAGCGCCCCCAGCGGGACCTGCGAAATCAGCCTCGAAGTGAAGGACTCCTGGGATGACGTCGGCGCGTGGCTGGTGACGTTCGACATCAACAACCCCTCCAAGACCCAGATCGTGCCGAAGGGCCACTGATACCTGCCGGCGCGGGCTCTGGTCACATCTCGCCAACGGGATTCCCCTCGACCACCCCATCCAAGGAGCGCAGCATATGGGGGCTGAGCGCCCTGCCGCGCCCGGAGCGGCTCGGTCCGGACATCGTCGAGTCCGAGGCGGGTGACCGATCGGCGTCTCTATCTCGCTGCGCCGACGGCGAAGAGGCTCGACGGCGACCGCACGTACATCACGCCGTCCGACAGCGCGGGTGTGGCCATGAGCTGCTCGCCCATGGGATTCGTTGCGACGTGTCGAAACACGGGGCCCGCCTCGACCACGATGATGTCGCCGTCCTCGCTCGAGAGATAGAGGCGGCCGTCGGCCGCGACGGGCGAGGCGCTGAACCCGCTGCCCACGTTCGGCAGCCGCTGGCGGTACAGCTCCTTGCCGGTCTGCAGGTCGTACGCGTCGAAGATGCCGTTGTTGGCCAGGACGTAGAGGATCCCCCGGTAGACGATCGGCGTCGGCATGTACGGCCCGCGGGCCGTGCGGCTCCAGACGATGGTCTCGCTGCTCGTCGCACCCGCCGGCAGCGTCACGTCGCCGCGCGCGTCGGGACGGACGACGAAGATTGGGCGCTCCGGGCCACGGCCGCTGGCGACGACGAACAGCCCGTCCGCGAAGATGGGCGTGGGCGCCGTGATCTTCGAGCTGCGGCCGAGCCGCCAGCGCTCCTCACCGGTGCGCGGATCGTAGCCGCGGATGAAGTTCGCCGCGTTCGTCACGAGCTGCGGTCCCTCTGCGGTCGTCACGACCGTGGGCGTGCCCCACGATGGCAGCTCGTCCCGATCGGTCTTCCAGCGCGTCGCTCCGGTGGCGGCGTCGAGCGCGACGATGAACGAGTCGGTCTGGTTGTCACACTGCAGGATGACCAGATCGTCCCAGATGATCGGCGAGCTGGCCGGACCCCACTCGACCGCGGGGACGTCGTACGCGCCCAGGTCGAGCCGTCCCATGTCGACCGTCCAGAGGGCCGTGCCGTTGACGTCGTAGGCGTAAACACCCTGCGATCCGAACCACGCCACGACGATGCGGCCGTCGGTGGCGGGAGTGGAACTGGCGTAGGTGGACTTGATGTGGCGCTTGTCGATCGGTTCGCCCTCGAACGCGAGGCGCTCCCAGACGATCTTGCCTGTCCGCTTGTCGATGGCGTAGACGACCCACTTGTGCCGCGATCGGTCGGTGGACGCGTCGCCGTCGCCGTAGAGGCCCGGCTTGAACGTGGCGCCTCCGAGGCTGCTGACCGCGGTAGTGACGAAGATGCGGTCGCCCCACACCACCGGGCTCGAGTGTCCGAGGCCGGGGATGGGCGTCCTCCAGCGGATGTTCGTGCCTGCCGGGGCGTCCCACTTCTCCGGGAGCTGCTGGCCGTCGGCGATGCCCGACGCGACGGGGCCGCGGAACGAGGGCCAACTGCCGTCAGCGGATCCGGGGCGCGGGAGTGACGGCGGCTTCGCGGGTCCCGTGCGCGTGATCCGGCGCGACGGCCGAGGGGCGGTGCTGCCAGCCGGTCGCCACGTGCTGCCATTGAGGATGAGGGCGCGGCCTTCGCACGCGTCGGTCACGAGTTCCAGGGCGAGCCGGCTGCCGTCGACGAGAAACCGGTACCGGCCCGGGGCGTCGCAGCCCTCCCCTCGGATTGGCGTGAGGATCGTCATCTCCGATCCGCTGACTTTCCAGGTTCCCTTGAGCGGAGGCCACCCCTGGCCCTCGATCGAGAGCGACCCGTCCGCGTTGAAGGCGGCGGTGAACACGCCGTAGGTGAGCGGGCCGGACGGGATGCCCGACGTCGTCGTGCCTCCCTGCCGAGCGCGGCCTGGCGCGGCCGCGAGGACACACACGATCGCGACGCTCACTCCCAGCCGTGTCCAGCCATGTGTTCGAACGCTTGCCATGACAGGCTCTCCCAGGGGCGTGCGCATGGTGCCACGACGGGGGAGGCTGCGACAACAGGACCGGCGGCGGGCGCGGGCGCCCACGCCGGATGGCGCGGCTGGCGTCGGGACATTCTCACGCCGCTTGCAGCCGTCGCTGTCTCCGCCTACACTGCGGCGTGCCCGGCGTTGTTGTCATTCCCGCGGAAGCGGGAATCCAGGGCTGGATTCCTGGTACCGCTTCGCCACTCGGCTTCCCTCGGGGCGGCCCTGAGTTGCGTCGTGCCGCGGCTTGCGGCCGGAGTGGACAGGACGGTGATCCGGGTCGGGTCCGGGGGCCTGGGACCGGGAATCGGTTGTTGAGGTCCCCAGTCCCCATTCGTGTTTCAGCTCAGGCCCAACCAATCCCCAATCCCTAATCCCCAATCCCCGACTCAGGGACCACAAATGAGGAGGCGCCAGATGACACGACGGTTAGTCGGCTTCGCGGTGGTGATCGTCACCCTGTGGTCGGCATCCCTGGCTGCTGAGCTCAAAGTGACATCGAGAACCACGATGAAGAAGGTGGCCGCCTCCGAGCCCGCCGATGAAGTGATGGCGGCCGCCGCCGAGGCGGCGGGCCCGATGATCGAGAAGCTCTTCGGGGGGCCGGACGGCATCGAAGCCGTGGTCACGGTCCACGAGGACGGACGCGCCCGTGTCGAGTACCGGCAGGGCGTGGGCAGCCTTCTTCCGGCCGGCACGGTCATGCTCGGCCGGACCGATGGCACCTGGGTCGGCTACGACGCCAAGGCAGGCACGTGGTGGAAGATGCCGGTGGGGCCGACCGACCCGGCCACGGCAGCCCTCATGGCGCAGATGAACCCGGACGTGTCGGTGACGCGCACGGGCGAGTCGGCGACGATTGCCGGCCTGAAGGGCGAACGGGTCAGAATGAGCGTGCGCCTGCCCGTTCCGCTCCCGGCCGGTGTGGAGCAGATGCCGCCCGAGATGCTCGAGAAGATCCCGCGCGAACTGGGGTTCGATGCCGACGTCTGGCAGACGTCCGACTTCGCGCGCTACACGAAGGCGATCGCGGCCCAGTGGACGACGGGACCGATGGCCCAGTTCAACATGGGACGTGCGGCCGCCGAGCTTCAGGGATTGACGCTCCGGTCCCTGATGCGGATGTCCATGCTGCCCGGATACGAGTTGGAGATGGTCGTGACCGACGTCCGCGAGGAGTCGGCGCCGGACGGGACCTTCGACCTGCCCGCGGGCCTCAAGGAAGTACCGATGCCGGTGCCGGGCATTCGCTGACGAGCCCGCCGCAGCCTGCGGCCGGAGTAGGCGAGGGTGTGATCCCATGGCGTCATTCCCGCGAAAGCGGGAATCCAGAGCTGGATTTCGGGTTCCGCTACGCGGCCCCGGAATGACGATTCTGGTAAGGATCACAGGTGAGATACGCTCAGGCCGAGGTTCTGGTCGACGCAACCAGCAGCCGCCGGCGAGCTTCCCTCGGCCCCTCCCCTGGAACCGCGGCCCCCCTCCCGACGTTCTAGCAGGAAGAGGGCACCTCCGCTCCCGCCCCACACGAAAGGCCCCCGATGTCTCGACTTTGGCCCGACATCCGCCTCGCCGCGCGTCTCCTGGCCCGAAGCCCAGGGTTCACGGCGGTCGCCGTCCTCTCCCTGGCCCTGGGCATCGGCGCCAATACCGCCATCTTCAGCCTGGTGAACAGCCTGCTGCTCGTTCCCACACCCGGGCGCGACCCGGCGCGGCTGGTCACCGTCTACACGAGCGACTCGAGCGGCCCGCTCTACGGCGCCACGTCTTATCCCGACTACGTCGACTTCCGCGACCGGAGCCAGGCCTTCGAGGACCTCGCGGCGCACACGCTGCAGCCCCTGCTCGTCACCATCCGCGGCGAGAGCCGGCGCGCGATGGGCGCGCTCGTGACGGGGAACACCTTCGATCTGCTCGGACTGCAGGCCGCCCACGGCCGGCTCCTGCTCCCTGCGGAACAGGTGCCCGGCGGCCATCCGGTCGTCGTGCTCGGCCATGCCTTCTGGAAGACCCACTTCGGCGCCGAGCCCTCCATTGTCGGCCAGCCGATCTCACTCAACGGCCAGTCCTACACCATCGTCGGCATCGCCCCTGAGGGTCTCACCGGATTCATCCGCGGCGTAGCCGCCGACGTCTTCGTGCCGTTGGCGATGCAGCAGGCCCTCGGCGGCGACCCGCTCGAGGAACGCGGCAATCGCGGACTGATGTTGATCGGACGGCTCCGGGACGACGTCTCGATCGAGGCGGCGCGCGCGCGGCTCGCGGTCATTGCCGGGCAGCACTTCACGGATTACCCTGGCGTCTGGTCGAACGTCCGGGGCGAGGGGCGCACCGTCAGCGTGCTCGCGGAACGCGACTCGCGCCTGATGCCGCAGATCAGCACGCC
>CAYZYG010000149.1:0-9286 GCA_964481395.1 uncultured Vicinamibacterales bacterium | reverse complement strand
CGAACGTGTATTCGCCAAACCCAGTCACGTTCGCCGGCCCGCTCGCGCTCGCCGGCAAAACGCACCTTACCGGGACTTGTTCTGTGTTCTGCGTGGGGGCCCCCATCCCCACGCGTGTCGCCCCCTCACGGTGCGTTTTGCAGACTGCCGCCGTCGGCTCGGCTCAAGGGCGGGCTCAGTGACTTGGTTCGGCGACCCGTTTCAGTGGGCGTGTGAGGACGTCCGGCGTCCCCTACGTTGCTGCTTTTACTCGTGCGGGCGTCATCGGCATGCGCACCACGCGCGCGCCGACGGCGTCGAAGATGGCGTTCGCGATGACTGCGCCGACCGTGACGATGGCCGGCTCACCGCCGCCCTGAGATGGCAACTCGGACGGCATGATGATGTTGTCGATCTGCGGCACCCAGGAGAAGCGCGGCAGGTCGTACGAGCCGAAGTTCTTCTCCAGCACCTCGCCGTTCTTGAACCGCACCTCTTCCGTCAGCGCGTAGCCCAGGCCCATCGTGACGCAGCCTTCCATCTGCTGGAGCGCGCCCTCCGGGTTGACGCACACGCCCATGTCCTGGGCCGTGACGACGCGCACGACCTGGACCTCGCCCGTGGCCTTGTTCACCTTCACTTCGGCCATCGCGCAGACCAGCGTGTTCGCGTCGACGCCGCACGCCACGCCCCAGCCGCGTCCGCTCGGAGCGGGCTTTGGCGTCCAGCCGAATGTCCTCGCCGCGGCGGTGATGCAGGCGCGCATCTGCGGCTCCGTGAGGTTCTTCAGACGGAAGTCCACTGGGTCGATGCCCGCCTTGGCCGCCATGATGTCGATCTGCTGTTCGCGCGCGAAGGTGTTCGAGTTGGCGGCCGGTGCCCGCCACGGGCCGATGGCGAACGGGTGGAGACCCGGCGTGTTCGCGTTCCAGCCGCCGCGCGCCACCGTCCGGTGGTGCGGGAAGTCGTAGATGTTCTCGGACCCGCGCTCGCCGGCGCCGATGACCTGGTAGTCCCAGAAGGTGAGCATACCGGCCTTGTCGGTGCCGGACCGGACCTTGATGACGGCCGCAGGCCTGAACGTGTCGTAGAAGAACTCCTCTTCGCGGCTCCAGACCACGCGGACCGGCTTGCCGACAGCCTTCGCGAGGCGGGCCGCCTCGATGGCCTGAAGCGAGGCGCTCTTGCCGCCGAAGCCGCCGCCGAGGTACGGCGTGATGACGCGGACCTGTTCCGGTGGCAGTCTTAGTGCGTTCGCGAGCTGCGACTTGAGGGGAAACGGCGTCTGCGTGGATGCCCAGACCGTCACCTTGCCGTTCTCGACCGTGGCCGTCGCCGAGTGCGGTTCCATCGGGGCGTGGGCGACGTAGGCGTTGTAGTAGGTCTGTTCGAAGACCGTCGCCGACAGTTTCTCACCCTCGGCGAGTGCGCCGCCTTCTCGGATGGTCCGGCCGGCCGGCGCCGCCTTCTCCAGGTGCTCGAAGATGTTCGCGTTGTCGAGCGTGGACGGTGACGGCGAGAACGCGGCCTTCACGAGGCGAAGCGCCCGGTCGGCCTCGTCCCAGTGCGGGTGCAGGACGGCGATGAGGTCGGCGTCCCGCACGACGCGGACGCCCGGAACCGCCTCGGCGGCCGACGTGTCGGCGCTCTGCAGTGTCGCGCCGTGCGTCGGCGGACGAAGCACTCGCGCGTGCAGCACGCCGGCGAGCGGGATGTCGCCGGCGAACTTGGCCTTGCCCGTGACCTTCTCCAGCGCGTCGCGTCGCGCGGCCGACTTGCCGACGACGGTGTAGGCGTTGACCGGTTCCACTGCCGGCTTCGCCTCGACCTTCCGCTCGATCCTCTTGCCCTCCGTGAGCGCCCCGTAGGTGACGGACTTCGTCTTGTCCGTGGCGTGGCGGATCGTGCCGTTCTCGACGGTCAGGTCGGCAGCCGGCACCTGCAGCCGCTCGGCCGCCATCTGGACGAGGATGGCCCTGGCCTCAGCGGCCGCCTGGCGCAGCACCGGGCCGAACTGACGGATGCTGAGCGAGCCGAACGTCCCCATGTCCCACGGGCAGACGTCCGTGTCGCCCATGACGATGTCGATGGACGTGAGGGGGACGTTGAGCTCCTCGGCGGCGAGTTGGGGCAGAGAGGTCATGACGCCCTGGCCCATCTCGATCTTGCCGACGAAGCAGGTCACGCGACCGTCGGCCCCGATGTGGACGTAGGCGTTGGGATCGGATGGATATCCGCCTCCGCGGCCGCCCTGGGCGTCTTCTCCCCCGAGCGCGAGCAGCGGTTCGACCACGATCGAGATGAGCAGGCCCGTCGCGGTCAGCTTCAGGAATCCGCGGCGGTCCAGCGTCGTGACGAACCCCCAGCCGTCCGGGACTTCCATGAGGTCGTCGTGCGGATTCATCGCGCACCTCCCTTCATGGATGCCGCGGCCGTTTCGACGGCCTTCACGATCCGCACGTGCGCGCCGCACCGGCAGAGGTGCTCGTCCATGCCTTTGACGATGTCGGCGTGCGAGGCGCGCGGGTTCTTCAGCAGAAGCGCGTAGGCGCCCATGATCATGCCGGGCGTGCAGTAGCCGCACTGGTAGCCCAGCTGGTCGACGAAGGCCTGCTGAAGCGGGTGCAGGTGATCGTTCTTCGCGAGACCCTCGATGGTGAGGACCTGCTTGCCGGCGACGTCACCGACCGGCAGCGCGCACGAGCGCACCGCCTCGTTGTTCACCAGCACCGTGCAGGAGCCGCAGACGGCCTCGCCGCAGCCGAACTTCGTGCCGGTGAGGCCCAGGTCGTCGCGCAGGACCCAGAGCAGCATCCGGGTCTCGTCGACCGTGAGGCGCGTGGCTGCGCCGTTGAGGGTGAAGGCAATCGTACGCATAGGCAGATCTCCAACGCAGGGGCCGTGTACGCGTCTTTGCGGCCGCAGTGTAGCAGAAGCCGGCGTGAATGATGCCGAGAACTCCTCAGCGTTCTTCACCGCACGTTCACAACTGTGGGGAAGGCGGGGCGTATCTTGTAGGCGTGAGGTGAGATGATGGTGGCGAAGTCGTTCCTGTTCGCGGCAGTTCCGGTGACAGTCGTGACCCTCGCGCTCGTGTGGCTGACGGCTCCCGTCGTCGCGTCGCCGCGTCCGAGGGCCGTCCGATCGACATTGGCCGAGCCGACGGAGGTCGAGGGTGTGCCCTGCGCTGCGGGGTATCTCTGGCGGTTCGAGGATGGTACGCTCTCGCGCTGCACGATTGACCGCGACGCGACGGTTCGGGGTGCGGCGCTGCCCAAGGGGGCGACGGTGGCCTTCAACCCGGACGGGTCCCACGCGTACGTGTTCCTGCCTCGCACCACCGAGATACAGGGCTTCCAGTGCCGGGGATCGGGCCACAATTTCATGACCGTCTTCCATCCCGGCGGGGCGTTGAAGCTGTGCTGGATGCCCGAGGATCGCGAGGTGCAGGGCATCCCGTGCGCCGGGTTCTCGATCTGGTCGGACGTGTTCGGCAGGAACCCGAGCGGGGTCTACCTCCATCCCAACGGCAAGCTCGCCGACTGCCGCCTGTCGGCCGATGTCACGATCGGCGGGGCCTTTTTCAAGAAGGGGCAGCGCATCCGGCTCGATGCGGAAGGTCACCCCACCCGCGCGACACGAACGGGAGGACAGAGGCCATGACCGCCGACGCACCGGTCGTGCCTGCCGGCATCCGCCCGTCGATGCCCCGTCTGCTCACCGGCTGGCTCATGGTGATCGTCGTGACGGCCATGGCCGGGCTCTGGGGATTCTGGGGAGCCGCCGAGACCCGACAAGGAGCCCCCTTTGTGGAACCCGCGGTCGAAGGTGATCTACTGGTGGACCGCCACGCCGGGGCCGGATGACCGTCGGTTCCGCGTCTCGTACAACGGCCACCTGATGCCGCTGCCGCCGGCCACACGGTGGGGCTACCTCGGGTTCCGGGCGGTGAAGGCGGCCGAGCCGTAGCGCAGGATGTCTTCCGGGTGTACGCGCGCTCCGAGGGCCTGACGAGCCTCCATCTGGTGACCGGGCATCGTCAGAAGTACGCGACCATCACACCAGGGTTGCGTTCGTGTGCTGAGGCCATCGAAACCGTCGGCGTTTCGGCCAGGTACTTTCGGACCGCGACGCGCAACTTCCCGCCGCTGACGCCGTGGATGATCTCGACACGTTCCAGCCCCGCGCGGATGGCGCGGTCCAGGAAGGGGCCCAAGGCTGCCAGCGCCTCGGGCACCGTCATGCCGTGGAGGTCGATCGACTGGAGCCTCGCACGGTCGGATTCCGACACGGCCGGTTCCGGCGTGGCTGCCGCGTGCGCTGCCGCTGCCCGCGCGGCCGCCTCTCGCTCGCGCCTGTGCTCCTTCTTCGCGTGCGACACCGACGCCAGGTCCGTCTCCGCGCACACCATCGTCATGCCGCCAACCGCCACGCGGTATCGTCCGCCCGGCAGGACCTCGATGATCCGCCCGCTCTTCCTGAGCGAGGTGACGGCGACGGCGGCTCCGACGGGATAGGGCATGCCTTCATGGTGCGGCCAGCGGCCTGAGGAATCAACCCTGGCCGCACCCTTGCGCCAGCCCTTACCGAGTCAGATCACGCCCCAGGCACCGGCGCCGGGATCATCGACAGCGACCAGCGGATCTTCGTCGTGCCGTCGGGCTGGTAGGCGTTCACGTTGAGCCAGCGACCGCCGATCGGCGGGGCGCCCTCCGGGCTCTTGGGCTGTGCCGACCAGGTCCCATGGCCGATCGCGACGTCGCCGTGAATCGACGTCGCCTCCATCTTGATGTCGTAGCCGGACACGCGTGCGAACGACTGCGCGAAGTACGCCTCGATGGCGGCGCGACCCTGGTGGACGGCGCCGTACGGGTCGGTGTAGACGGCATCCTCCGTGTAAAGTGCCGCCAGGCCGGCAGCGTTGCCGGCGTTCGCCGTCTCGACCCACTTGGCCCGCAAGGCCTCCGCATCCGCCTGGACCTGGTCGGTGGTGCGTTGCGGTGCTGGTTGTGGAGCGGGAGTCTGGCACCCGATGGTCACGAGCGCCAGGAGAAGGGCCGCGACGAGCACGATCTTGCGCATGACATGCCTCCTGTCCGGGTCCTGCTTCCGGGAGCGTCCGCTTTCAACGCGAAGGCATGGCGCCACAGTAGCACCGTCCATCCCGGCCGTCCAGGAAAACGCGCCCACACGAGAAGGCGCCAGGACTTCCCATTACCTACTTGTCGACCGCCTTGCGCGCGATGCCGCGATGTTCGTCGACCGGGTAACGCCGCTCATTCCGTTCGATCTTGCGCTCGATCGCGCCGGAGAGATCGATGCCGAGGTCGTGGGCGAGCATGACGGCGAAGATCGCGACGTCGGCCAGTTCCTCCTCGACCCGCCCGAAGCGATCCCGATCCGCCCGCACCTGCGCTGCCGACTCCTCAGGCTTCCAGAGGAACACCTCCTGGAGTTCGGCGGCCTCGATGGCGAGGGCGGCCGCGAGTTCTTTGGGCCGGTGGAACTGCTCCCAGTCGCGCGCTCGTCGAAAGGCCATCAGCCGCGCGATGCAGCCGGATAGATCCCAGGGATCGTGACTCATCGTGTCTCCCTTTGCCGTCGCAACCCACTCAGGATGACATGCTGGCCACCGCCAACGGGACAACCTCAGCGGTCCGGATTCCGTCAAATGAAGTGATCCTCTGCTTCCGTCGCATCCGCCCCCGGAGTTGCCCCATGAATGCCGCACGAACCGTCGTCGCCATCCTTCTCGCCTTCCCGGCGGTGCCGGCCCTCGCCGTTGCCCAGGGCAGCGCTTCCAGCACCGCGCCTGTACCCCCGGCTCTGGAGGCCGTGAGGCTCGAGACGGCCATCACCGTGGACGGGCGGTTGAACGAGGAGGCCTGGCTGAAGGCTCCGGCCGCGACCGGGCTGCGTCAGTATCAGCCTGATGAGGGCGATCCGGAGTCCCTTTCCACCGAGGTGCGATTCCTCTTCGACGACCGGGCCCTCTACATCGGTGCCCGCATGATCCAGCCCGGGGGCGTCATCGCTCCTCTGGCCCGGCGGGACCAGCTGCTCGACGCCAGCGGCGACAACGGTTCCTTCAACTCCCTGACCACTGACAAGATCATCGTCCGTCTGGATCCGTACCACAACCACCTGGACGACGCCTGGTTCGAAGTGAATCCCAGCGGATCCAAGGGGGAGCAGTTCAACGGGGATCCGTCCTGGGATCCCGTCTGGGAGGTGGCCACCCACGTCGACGAGGACGGATGGACGGCGGAGATGCGCATCCCATTCAGTCAGCTCCGTTTCTCGCCCGTCTCTCCCCAGACCTGGGGGCTCCAGATCTGGCGTTACGTCGACAGCCTGAACGAGCAGGACATGTGGTCGTTCCGGCCTCGGGACGCCGCCAGCGGGCCCGCCTTCTACGGCCACCTGGAGGGGTTGGCCATCCCGAGGCAGCCCAGACAGCTCGAAGTGCTCCCGTATGCCGTGACCGGAAGCCGGTTCGATGGCGCGGCCGGCGGGGATCCCGACGCTGACGCGCGGGAGTTCCGCTACGGTTTCGGCGGGGACCTCAAGTACCTCCTCACCACGAACCTGACCCTCGACGCGACCGTCAACCCGGACTTCGGTCAGGTGGAGGTGGATCCCTCCGTGCTGAACCTCAGCGCGTTCGAGACCTACTACGACGAGAAGCGGCCGTTCTTCGTGGCGGGAAGGAGCGCCTTCAGCTTCGGCGGCATGCGCTGCATGTTCTGCAGCAACAGCTCCAGCCTCAACGCCTTCTACTCGCGACGCATCGGCCGGCCGCCCCAGCTCGCCGGGTACGCGGAGGATCTCTCGGACTCCGCCGACGTTCCGGAGACCACCTCCATCCTTGCGGCGGCGAAGATCACGGGGCGCACAGCCGCCGGCTACACCGTCGGTATCCTCAATGCCGTCACTGGAGAGGAGGCCGCCCGCTACCGTCTCGACGGCGGCGCCCCGGACGCGTCCCAGATCGTGGAGCCACTCAGCAACTACTTCGTGGGGCGGGTGAAGAAAGAGCTCCGGGGCGGAGCCACCACCGTCGGGGGCATCGTGACCTCGGTAGCGCGGCAGACCGGTGACCCCGTGGTGGAGGCCGAGCTCCACCGCCACTCCGAGGCGGTGGGGATGGACTGGTACCACACGTGGCACGGACGGGAGTACTCCTGGATGGGGAGCACGCTCTTCTCCAGCGTGGCGGGGTCGCCGGAGGCCGTCGATCTGACACAGAGGTCCAGCGCCCGTTACTTCCAGCGGCCGGACCGGAAGGTGACGGGAGATGGCATCTTCGACGTCGGCTACGACCCCGATGCGACGACGTTGAGAGGTTACGGCCTCTACACCCGGGTGGGGAAGGACAGCGGCGGCATCCTCCGGTGGGAGATCATGGGCAACGTCCGGAGCCCGGGCTTCGAGAACAACGATATCGCCTTCCTGGGCAGGACCGACTACCTGTGGGTGAACGGGAACGTCGGGGCGAGCTTCACGACACCCACGCGCGTGTACCGCAGCATCTTCACCTCAATCGGCGGGGCGTCTGAACGGAACTACGACGGAAACCTCACCAGGGCCGCCCTTCAGGCGTACTACGGGATGGAGTTCCTGAACTACTGGAACCTCAGGACGTTCTGGATTCACGAGGAGCCAGCCCTCGACGATCGCCTCACGCGCGGCGGACCGGTGGTGAAGCGCACGGGATACGACTTCGGGCACTTCCAGGTCTCCACCGACGCCCGGGCCCAGGTGGTCTTCGACGTCCAGATTCGCGGCTCCCGGGGGATCGGTGCCGATACCCGGTCGTTCACCTTCGCCCCAGGCGTGGCGCTGAAGCCCGCCTCCAGCGTCTTCATCCAGTTCTCGCCCACCTTCGACTACGATGAAGGCGACGCTCAGTACGTGACGGCGGTGACCGATTCCACCGCCACGGATTTCTTCGGAAGCCGTTACGTCTTCGGGGCCATCCGCACCCGGACGGTGTCCCTCAGCACCCGCCTCAACTGGACCTTCACCCCGAACCTGACGCTCGAGCTCTTCGCCCAGCCCTTCGTGGCCAGCGGAGACTACTCGTCCTTCCGGGAATTCGCCGCGCCCCGCACCATGGAGAAGCGAATCTACGGGGTGGACATGGGAACCATCGAATACCTGGCGGAGGACAACCGCTACGTGGTGGATCCGGACGGCGGCGGGCCCGCCGGCTCCTTCTCCTTCGGCAACCCGGACTTCACCACCGGGGCCCTGCGTGGCACGGCCGTCCTGCGGTGGGAATACCGACCCGGGTCGACGCTCTTCTTCGTCTGGACCCAGTACCGCTCCAGCTACGATTCTGCCGGCAGTTTCGACTTCGATCGGGCGGGGAACGCCATCTTCGACCACCGTCCGGTGAACATCTTCCAGGTGAAGCTCACCTACTGGATCGGGCGGTAGGCGGGCCACTTGCCGATGCGGAGCACGCGAGGCTGGCGCTCGTCGGTTGGTCGCAGCATGGCTGGAACTGCACCGACCGAAGGCCCGCGGCGTTGCAGTTCCTGCCACGGTCGCGCGGTGCGGCGGCGCGATTGGACCGGATTCTGCGGAGTCGGCCGCTTCCGGCGCGTGGGCACGTTCCGTGCAAAGACGACGATGTACAATGCGTCCCGTGCCGCGTGTCCCGCCGTTCGATCGCCCCGCGACATACGCGGATCTCGAGGCGCTTCCGCCCCACGTGGTCGGGGAAATCGTGGATGGGGAACTGCACGCGTCGCCGCGCCCGGCGTCTCCTCACACCTACACGTTCGGCCGGCTCGGCGCGCGGCTGGTACCGGCGTTCGACGAAGGCCGCGGCGGGCCGGGCGGCTGGGTCATTCTGCAGGAGCCCGAGCTGCACCTGAGCACACAGATCGTCGTGCCCGACTTGGCCGGATGGCGACGGGTACGGATGCCCGTAGTCCCTGACGTGGCCTGGTTCGCCCTGTCGCCCGACTGGATCTGTGAGATCCTGTCGGCGTCGACCGCATCCTTCGATCGCGCGAAGAAACTCCGCGTGTACGCGGCCGATGGCGTCGGTCATGCCTGGCTGATCGATCCCAGGCTCCGCACGTTGGAAGTCCTCCGTCTCGAAGGGTGTCACTGGGCCATCGTCGAGACGCACGTCGGTGACGAGGTGGTGAGGGCGGAGCCCTTCGAGCAGGTCCCCCTCGAGCTCTCCGCGCTCTGGCTGCCCGAGGAACCGACGCGAACGCCGGCGTAGCGGCTATTTTGCGGCTGTGGCAGTGCCGACTCACGCTCCCCGCTGTAGCGCGAGGATTCTCTT
>CAYZYG010000148.1:0-9534 GCA_964481395.1 uncultured Vicinamibacterales bacterium | reverse complement strand
ACAGGCGACAGGCGACAGGGAGGGACCAGGCGATAGGCGACAGGCGACAGGCGACAGGGAGGGACCAGGCGATAGGCGACAGGCGACAGGCGACGGGGAGGGACCAGGCGACGACGACAGGGGTGGACCAGACGACAGGGAACAGGGGGATGCCGGGAAGGCCAGCACCAGCGCGGCACCCAATGCCAGCCTCACCGCACGCCGTTCGAGAACGCGCCGCACCAACACCGGCCCAACCGATCCCCGGTCCCCGAGCCCCGGTCCCTGTCCTTACGCCTGGTTCGCCAGGTAGTTCTGCAGCCCCATCTGCGAGATCAACTCGCGCTGCGTCTCGCCCCAGTCCACGTGGCGTTCTTCGTCCAGCAGGATCTTCGCGAGCAGTTCCCGCGTCCCGTTGTCACCGACCCTGACTGCGAGGGCGATCGTCTCGTTGTAGCCCTTGATGGCATCCACCTCGGCATGCTCGTCCGTCGAGATCATCTCCTCGACCGTCGAGCCGATCTTCATCTGGCCCAGCCTGCTCACCGTGGGCTGGCCCTCGAGGAACAGGATCCGGCCGATGAGCTGCTCGGCGTGCCGCATCTCATCCATGGCCTGCTTCTCGATCTCCTCGTGCAGCTTCTGGAATCCCCAGTTCGCGCACATCTCGGAGTGCACCATGTACATGCTGATGGAGGTCAGCTCCTCGGAAAGCCGATCGTTCAACGCCGCGATGACCTCAGGATTGCCCTTCATGTCCTCGACTCCTGGCTGTAGATCAGACCGCCGGCATGGCGGCCGTTCGACTCGGGGGCGAGACAGTTATACCTTAAACCAGTTCCCCGAATGCCGCGAGCACGCCTGACCGGTAGCTCGCATCGAGGAGGGGAAAGCCCGACACGACATGCGCGAACTCGTCCCGGGACAGCCCGTACATCCGTCCCACGACGGCCTGCACTCGCAGTGACGCTGAGCGGTCGCCAGGCGATTGCGCCAGGCGGGACGCCAGGGCTGCCGCCTCGTCGACCGCCGCAGCCTGGTGGCTCCTGCAGGGCGCGGGCAGCCGCCCGACGATCTCCGTCGTGACGTGCGTGGTGACCCAGAAGCGCGCGAGGAAGTTGAACACGAGGCTGTTCAGCACGGCGCACAGGGCGTGCTGATCCGGCAGGCTCTTCTCCGATTTCAGGCAGAACACGGTGTGCACGGTCACGCATCCGGGGGGCACGAGCGCCGCGATGACGGTCAGGCGGTTCGTGGCGGAGGCGACGTCCCGGTAGGCGACACGCCAGGTCCGCATCGCGGCCGCCACGTCGTGCCCGGGCCTGACGCCGCGCTTCAGCCGCCGCCGGGCCGCATCGAGATCGACGACGAACGGTTCGATGTGCCGGCCCTCGACGACCAGGGCTTCTGTCGAACGGCGCCGTCTCGACGATCCCGTCGCCCCCGCGCGCTGGCCGCGCTCGCGCGGTTCCAGCAGGTGGGCGTCGTCAGAGGCGTTGAGTTCGCGCCCGAACCGGACGTGCCATCCAGACGAATCCGACAGCGCGGGAAAGCGGCTCGTGAGTGCCTCGAGCAGCCTGAGATCCTCGGCGTGTCTGAACCACGGCATCGCCAGGGACGGGCCTGACACCGCCGCGAGCAGATCAGGTGGGATCACGGTCGGTGCCTCGCTGGGTCCGTCGGGACCGTCGGCCGGAGGACGGTCGAGATCCGCGACATCACGGAGGCCGAGCCGGCAGCGCGTGCCACGGGTCGGACGGCCAGGTGACACGGTGAGCAGCGCGAACCGGATGCCACGGTGGATCGGGAAAACGCCGCCGGCGTTGTCGAAGCCCGCCACCTCACCGGTATCGCAGCGCTCGAACAGATAGCGTCGCAGTGCCGCGGTCCCGGAATCCGACAGCAGGCCCCACGGCACGACCAGACCGACCCTGGCGCCGGGACGGGCAAGCCTCAGCGCGCGTTCCACGAACAGCTGATACAGGTTGACCTGTCCGCAGCCGCTCGCGCGATAGACGCCCGACTCGCGGGCGAAGCTCACCATGCGCTTCCCCTCCTGCCGAACGCGCGCGCGATCCCCGGCTCCGGCGGCGTCGGCCCGGACCATCTCCCACGGAGGGTTGCCGAGAACCGCGTCGAATCCGCCGTCGGGGCGCGGCTGGCCCGACGAATCGTAGAAGACTTCAGGGAACGCGAGCGTCCAGTGGAAGAACCGGTGCCGCCGTGCCGCGCGGCCGATGGCGTCGAGCCTCGGCTCGACGACCCGTTGTGGCAGGCTGGCCTCAAGCCCCAGTGCCGCGCGCATCACGTCGGCGTACTCGCCAGGCAGCGGACGATCGACACTCCCGTCATCCCAAAACCACCACGCGCACCAGGCGTCGGCCAGCCGGCGAAGCGAAGCCAGCGGACCGTCATGTCCCGCGAGTTGCCTGAGTGCGGATTCCTTCTCGCGCACGACCGAGGCGGCCGAGTCGAGTTCGAGGGCGAGACGGTCCCTGACGGGCAGCACCCGCTGAAGCGCGTGGCCGACCTCGCCCGGTTCGAACGGCAGAAACGCCTCTCCGGTCCATGGCGTGCGGGACGGGCCCGGGCGCTGGCGCGCGATATCGTCGAGCGACGCGCCAAGGAGACTGTTTCCGGTCGCGAAATGGTGGTCGAGAAAGGTCAGCGGCTGATCCGCGGCCAGCGTGGTCAGCCACATCGACAGCCGCGCCACCTGAACTGCCATGGGATTCACGTCGACGCCGTACAGGCATCGCTGCGCGACCAGCCGCCGGTAGCCCGCCCGCTCGTCGTCCGTGACGTCGGCCGCCATCCTGCCGGTGTCACGCACGATCGCGCGTTCGTAGGCGTCCGCCAGGTACCGGCATGCCGCGACGAGGAACGCGCCGCTTCCCATCGCCGGGTCGAGCACTCTCAGGGCGAGAACGGCCTCGGGCGCGGCGCCTTCCACCAGCGGGCCGAGCGTCGTGCGCACCAGATGATCGGTGATTGCCAGCGGCGTGTAGAACGTGCCGCTCGCCTTTCTTCGTATGCCGGTGCCCTCGAGCGTGAACTGGGGTGCGCGGTGTGAGACGGCTCCTGTGTCTCCCCGAGGCGCTGGCGCAGCCACGGGCTCGAAGTCGAGCACGCTCTCGTACACGGCCCCGAGCTGTTCGACGCCCAGATCCCGAAAGGCAATCCGCACGCGGCCGGACCGGCTCGGTTGCGTCGTGAGAGCCACGATCGCCCGACCCACCAGGTCGTCATCGACCACCGAGCGTTCGGCAAGAGGGGCGCGGGCCGGGGAGAACAGGCGTCCGTTGAAGGCCGTGACTCGGAGCGAGTCAGCCCCGCATCCCGCGTGCGCCATCCGCGACACGGCCTGAAGGGCCTCCCATAATCCCCGTCTGGCGCCGGGCCGTTCCGCCGCGGCCCTCAGCGCTCCGGCCGAGTAGCCGTCCCGGTAGACCGGATGCCAGAGCGGCAGCAGCGCCCGCGATTCCGCGAACAGCAGGAAGAGCAGTCGGTAGACGACGGCGATGGCCTGTTCGTAGCCGTCGGCCAGCCGCGCGCGCAGCGGCTCACCAGCGACCGTCGACGGTCGTCGCCCGAGGAGCGCCCGCATCAGCAGTTCGACTCCCTGGACGACGCCGGAGCGCAGCGCCACGCACACGCCGACACCGTGCTCCGCAGACGCCGCCACGATCGACTCGAGCAGTCCCGCGAAGGCCGGTTCACGCAGGCAGGCCCAGAACAGGTTGAACGAGGGCGGATGCTCCAGGGCGACTTCGATGTCGAACTCGACATGGCCCCGGGCGTACGCCCGGCCGAGATCGAGGACCCGCACGGATGTCCCGTTGAACGCGACGCCCCACCGTGCGCCCGAGGCCGCAGCCTCACGGGCCAGGAGGGCGCGCCACCCCGCGAGAGGCGCGCCCCACGGCAGCACGGCCAGGCTCGCCCGGTGGGCCGCCCCCTGGTTGAGGAGGGCGGCCGCCCGTGGAGGGTCTGCCTGGATGGCGCAGCCGACCGACTGGTGCCCGAGTATCTCCAGCAGCGGAGCGGCGCCGAGGTCGAACAGATCCCGGATGCTCGAAGACGGGCCGAGCCGCCGGGCTGCGAGGCGCCACCACGATCGCAGCGCTCGGCGACCAGAGGCGCGGGTTTCCTCTCCCAGCCGGCCGGCAAAGGCCTCCGGCAGGATCTGGGCGCTGAAGGTCTGCGACAGCAGGTCGCCGCTCACGCCCGCCAGCACGCGCGCTCCTCGTCGGTGAGCAGGGCCAGAACCGAGACAGGAACGGGATCGCCGGCGAGGCGGTACGCGCCGCCGGGGTCCGGGGCCCGGACATCCGGACCCGGTGGCGCGCCGCACAATTGCCCCGAAGGAACTCCATCAAGGGCCGCGCCGGGGAGCACGACCGAGGTGTCCAGGCTTACGGTGCGGTTCAGACTGCGCGCAATCCGGAGCCTGGCCTCTCGCAGCGCCCGCTGATCGAATAGCCCAGGCTGCACCGGTTCGCCAGCGGCGTGACTCCAGGCTATGGCTGCGAGGCGGCGCCGTCGCTGGCTCACGGCTGGTCCGAGGACTGTCGTGAGGTGGGCCGCGCGCTGCACCGCCGCATTCCGGGCGGCGGCGCGGAGCGAGGGCCCGGCGGCCTCGATGCGTCGCTGAATCGCCGTGAGCCTCAGGCGACGTGGGGTCTGGGCAGCGAGGCCGCCGTCGAGCGCGACGGGCACGAGCATCGACTCGACGAACTGCCCGCCGTCGTCGACGATCCAGGCTTCGAAGATGACGATCAGCCTGCCCATCGCAGGACTACCGAGTCGAAGCGCGAAGCGTCGCAGTCGCCCCTTGTCCATCCAGATCACCGGGCACTCACGGTCCCGGCCGGTGCTGGCGCGATGGGGCGACGGCCGCCTCGCACGGCAGGCGAGAAGCCGCCGCCGATCGTCGGCGCGTCTGCATTCATCCGCCGCGCGTGCGCTCCAGCCGACCGTCGCCGGCCGGGCAATCTGACGGACGGCATCAGCCGGGCGCGGCGCACGGATCCCCCAGATGCCTTCAACCGCTGAGTCCGTCACGCATGCCTCGACAATGCGAGCCTCCGCCGACCCTCCCAGCACGTCGTCCACGTCGCCAAGACTTCGGCGGATCCGCTCGAGCCTGGCGGCGAGGCGGGCGAGCACGCGCGACTCGAGGGTGTCCCGGGCTACGAAGTGAACCGCGTGCACGCGGCGGGTCTGTCCCAGGCGATCGACCCGGCCGATGCGCTGCTCGAGACGCACCGGGTTCCACGGCAGTTCGAGATTGAGCACCAGACGGCAGCGGGCCTGAAGGTTCAAGCCCTCGCCCGCGGCATCGGTCGCGATGAGGATGCGTGCGCGTCCTCTGGTGAACTGCCTCAGCGCCTCCGATCTCGCCGGGCCGTCGAGCCCCCCGTGGAGGACGGCACACGTCGTCAGGGCGCGGAGGCGATCGGCGACGTCGCCGAGCGTGTCCCGATACTCCGTGAAGACGATGGCCGGTTCGCGGACGCGTTCGAGCAGCCGCTGAAGCGCCGCGATCTTGGAGGGCGACGTGGCGGCCGCCCGCGCATCGGCGGCGATGCGGCGCAGCCATTCCACTTCCCGTGCGGGCTCGAGCAGACCCGGGGCTGCCACGCTCGAAGGGGAGCAGCCGTCGCGCGGTTCGTCATCGTCCTGCCCGAACAGATCCAGTTGGACGGTGTCGACGGGCGGCCGGCCCTCGAGGACCGCGATCCGGTGTTCGAGCGACCGTGCCAGCGAGGCCGGGCTCGACAGGCCGCGCTTGAGCAGGACGGTCATGGCGAGGCGGGCCTCGGCCCGCCCGCGTCCGGTCCGTTCGTTCCACACGGTCCTGGCGAGACGCAGGAGCGAAGCGACGGCTCGCTGCTCGACGGCGCTCTGCGTGACCTGGTGCAGATGGACTCGGCGGTCGCACGGAAGTCCGACGTCGCGGCGCGTGCGGCGGAACACGACGAGCGGCGAGCCGTCCTGCGATGCCCGGGCGGAAGCATTGCCGCGCTGTTCCGGCGGAACATCACCGATTCGGCAGAGCGCCTTGAAGGCGGCATCGTCGCCTGCGTGGGGCGTGGCGGTGAGCAGCACGACGTACGGCGACTGCGAGGCCAGGCGCTGGACGACTGCGCGGCGAGCCGTGCTCTCCGTGGCGAGGTGCGCCTCGTCGACGACGACGAGATCCCACGGGACGTCGAGTGCGCCGCGCTCGACGTCGGGGCGCTTTACGAAGTCCAGCGACGTGATGACCACGGGCTCGACCGACCATGGATTCACCGAGAGCGGCAGCGTCTGCCGCAGTGCCGCCAGCGCCGGCGCGTCGATGACGGCAGCCGGCAGGCGGAACCGGCGGCGCAGTTCGTGCGCCCACTGCTGCCGGAGGCCGGCAGGCGTGAGGACCAGCACGTGGCTGGCGAGGTGGCGCAGGCGCAGCTCCAGCACGACGAACCCCGCCTGGATCGTCTTGCCCAGGCCGACGGCGTCCGCGATGAGCAGCCTCGGGTGTCCGTCGAGGGCGATGGCCACGACGGGCTCCAGTTGATAGGGCAGGAGATCGGCCCGCGCCGCGGGTGGCGCGAGAAGCGCGTCCGCCGGTCGCGAGCGTACGAGCAGCGCGGCCAGGTGACGGACCCAGCTCCGCCGGGAGGTGACACGGAACGACGACGTGCGGCCCGCCGGCTGCGGGCGGTCGAAGGGCGTGAGCAGCGTCAGACGACGGGCGGGGCCTGGGCCTGCCAGTTCCTCGAGGTGGAGAGCTTCGCCGCCGTCGAAGACGCGGGCCGTCTGGATCTGCCAGAGCCGCCCCCGCACGCGGACGACATCGCCTGGAGAGTGAGACGAGGAAGGTTGCACCTTTTTCCACCTCGACGGGCGGTCCGGTGTGCAGGAACTGCCATGCCGGCGAGCGGAAGCCGCGAATTACGGCCTCGAACCGCATCGTCGTCCCATGCCTTGGCAATCTCCGTGCTATCCTCGGCCAGAGGGCCGCCGGGCTGGCGGCGAACTCCCGACCGGGAGTTCGAATGCTGCCCGGCCTTCCTGGGCGTCGGGAGTCGGGCGTCGGGAGTACGACAACCAATCCCCAATCCCCGTCCCCAATCCCCGACTGGACCGCCATCCGGAGCGCATCATGAAGACCGTCCGACACATCCTCGCCTTCGCTGTCGTCTGGAGCGTGTTCGCCGCGCCCGCCGCATGGGCGCAACCCCAGTTCACCGTCGAGGAGATGCTGAAGCTCAAGCGCCTCTCGGACCCGCAGTTGTCGCCGGACGGCACGCGCGTGGCGTTCGTGCGCACGGACGTCGACCTCGACGCGAATGCCCGGCCGAACACCCTGGTCGTTCAGGTGTTGGCCGACGGCCGTGTCGTGGCCAGCATCGACGGCGCGACACGGCCCCGGTGGTCGCCCGATGGGAAGCGGCTGGCGTTCACCAAGGCTGGCGCGAACGGGGAGCCCGCGATCTGGGTGACGGATCTCGCCGGGGTGCCGCGCGAGACCGTGGCGTTTCCCACCGGGGCCGCGGGACACCTCTGGTCGCCCGACGGCCGGTGGTTCGCGTTCGTGTCCGAGGTTTTTCCCGGCTGCGCGGGCGCTGCCGGAGGCGAAGCGGCCTGTAACGCTGGACGGCTGAAGGAGCAGGCGGCGCGCAAGACGCGGGCTCGCCTCATCGAGGGCCTGCTGTTCCGCCACTGGGTGTCGTGGCGGGAGGAGCGGTACAGCAACCTGTTCCTGGTGCCGTCCGACGGTTCGGCGCCGCCGCGGAACCTGACGCCGGGGGCGTCCGACGTGCCGCCGTTCTCGCTCGGGGGGCCCGAAGACTACGCGTTCGCGCCCGATTCGAGGGAAATGGCGTTCGTGCGCAAGACCGATCCGGTCGAGGCCATCAGCACGAACAGCGACGTGTTCACCATCGACCTGACCGACGCGAAGTCGGCGCCGAGGCAGATCACGACGAACGGCGGAGCCGATGGCGGGCCGCAGTACTCGCCGGACGGCAGGTACCTCTCGTGGCGGTATCAGGCCAGGGCAGGATTCGAAGCCGACCGGTGGCAGCTCGTGCTCCACGACCGGCGGACCAGCGGCCGCACCATCGTCACGCGGGATCTCGACCGATCCGTCGATGCCTGGACGTTCACTGGGGATTCGCGCTCGCTGTACCTCACCATCGAGGACGGCGGATCTGCGAAGGTGTACCGGCAGGATGTCGGCGGCGGAGGGCGGACGCTGGTGCTCGGCGAAGGCTCATCCGGCGACGTGCAGGTCTCCGCCGACGGCAAGACGCTGCTCTTCACGCGCGCGTCGCTGACCGCCCCGGCCGAGATCTTCCGGGCGAACGCCGACGGCACCGGGGTGACGGCCGTGACCAGCCTGAACACCGCCTTCCTGCAGACGTTCGGGCTGAAGGCCGGGGAGAGCGTGACGTACACGGGCGCGGGCGGGGCGACGGTGCAGGCGTGGATCGTGAAGCCGAATGGCTTCCAGGACGGGCGTCGATACCCGCTGCTCTACCTCGTGCACGGGGGGCCGCAGGGCGCGTGGAACGACGCGTGGACGTACCGCTGGAACGCGCAGGTGTTCGCGTCGGCGGGCTTCGTCGTGTTCATGCCGAACCCGCGCGGGTCGACCGGCTTCGGCCAGCAGTTCACGGACGAGATCAGCAAGGACTGGGGCGGCAGGGTCTTCGAGGATCTGGTGAAGGGCGTCGACTACGCCGAGAAGCTGCCCTACGTGGACGCGTCGAAGAAGGTCGCGGCGGGGGCGTCGTACGGCGGCTACATGATGAACTGGTTCCTCGGGCACACCGACCGGTTCAAGGCCATCGTGTCGCACGCGGGCGTGTTCAACCTGACCAGCATGTACGGCGTGACCGAGGAGCTGTGGTTCCCGGAGTGGGAATTCGGCGGGCCGCCGTGGGACAACCGCGAGATGTACGAGAAGTGGTCGCCCCACATGCACGCCAGGAACTTCAGGACGCCGACCCTCGTGACGCACGGGGAGCTGGACTTCCGCGTGCCCATCGGTGAGGCGTTCCAGCTCTTCACCACGCTGCAGCGGCAGGGCGTGCCCTCCAAGCTGCTGTACTTCCCCGACGAGGGGCACTGGATCAACAAGCCGCAGAACGCCGCTCTCTGGTACCGGACGTTCCTGGACTGGATGGCGCGGTGGGTGAACTAGGCGACAGGCGACAGGCGATAGGCGACAGGGGAAGAACAGGCGACAGGCGACAGGCGGCAGGCGACAGGGGAGGAACAGGCGACAGGCGACGGGCGACAGGCGACAGGGGAGGAACAGGCGACAGGCGACGGGCGATAGGCGACAGGGGGGAGGAACAGGCGACAGGCGACGGGCGATAGGCGACAGGGGAGGAACAGGCGACAGGCGACGGGCGACAGGCGACAGGGGAAGAACAGGCGACAGGCGACGGGCGACAGGCGACGGGCGGCAGGCGACAGGGGAAGAACAGGCGACAGGCGACGGGCGGCAGGCGACAGGGGAAGAACAGGCGACAGGCGACAGGCGACGGGCGACAGGGG
>CAYZYG010000147.1:0-9549 GCA_964481395.1 uncultured Vicinamibacterales bacterium | reverse complement strand
GCGAGCTCGAGTGGATCCGCATGGCGCCGCGCGCGCGCCAGGCCAAGGGCAAGGCCCGTCTGAACGCGTACGAGTCGATGCTGGCCGAGGAAGGCGCGCAGCGGATCGAGCACAACGAGATCTACATTCCCCCCGGTCCCCGTCTCGGCGACATCGTCGTCGAAGCGAGAGGCCTGAAGAAGGGCTACGGCGAGACGCTGCTCATCGACAACCTCGACTTCACGCTGCCGCGCGGCGGGATCGTCGGAGTCATCGGGCCGAACGGCGCCGGCAAGACGACGCTCTTCCGGATGATCACCGGACTCGAGCAGCCTGACGCCGGGACGCTGCGTGTCGGCGACACCGTGCAGATCGGCTACGTCGATCAGAGTCGCGACGCGCTCGACGCGAACAAGACCGTCTGGGAGGAGATCTCGGAGGGCCGAGACGAGGTCCAGCTCGGCAAGCGCGAGGTCGCGTCGCGGGCCTACTGCTCGTGGTTCAATTTCAAGGGACGCGATCAGCAGCGCAAGGTCGGCACCCTGTCGGGCGGCGAGCGAAACCGGGTTCATCTGGCGAAACTGCTGAAGGGTGGCGGGAACCTGCTGCTCCTCGACGAGCCGACGAACGATCTCGACGTCGACACGCTGCGGGCGCTCGAAGACGCGCTGGTCGAGTTCGCCGGATGCGTCGTGGTCATCAGCCACGACCGGTGGTTCCTCGACCGCATTGCCACTCACATGCTGGCCTTCGAGGGCGACAGCAAGGTGGTGTGGTTCGAAGGAAACTATCAGGACTACGAAGCGGACCGGAAGCGGAGGCTCGGCGCCGAGGCTGACCGTCCGCACCGGATCAAGTACCGAAAGCTGACGAGATAGCCGGGGCCCGGAATCCGGGACCCGGGATTCGGGATCCGGGCCGACCCGATCCCCGGTCCCTGGTCCCCGGTCTCCGACGTTCGAAGGGAGCATGTCGTGCGCAAACGTGGAGTCCTCATTACGGGTGCCAGCGGGGAGATCGGCCACGGCTTGATCGGCCGGCTTGCGGCAGGCGGGTCCACCACCATCATCACGCTCGACGTCCGGGCCCTCGAGCCCGAGCAGGCGAAGATGGTGCATCGCGAGGTGGTGGGCTCCATTACCGAGCCCGCTGCGCTGGATCGCATCCTCGCCGAGTTCGACGTCGACCACGTGTACCATCTGGCCGCGTACCTGTCGACGCGCAGCGAGTTCACGCCGGTGACCGCGCATCAGGTCAACGTCGAAGGCACGATGAACCTGCTCGAGTTCGCGCAGAAGCAGGCCGAGTCCCACGGGCGGCCGGTGATCTTCCTCTACCCGTCGTCGATTGCCGCCTACGGCGTGCCGGATCTGGAGACCAAGGCAAAGGCCGGTCGGGTGCGTGAAGACGACTACAACACGCCCACGACCATGTACGGATGCAACAAGCTGTACTGCGAGCTGCTGGGGCGTTACTACGCGCGGCACTACAAGCAATTGGCGGCCGAGCCGCTGGCGGGGAAGGTGGACTTCCGCGCCGTGCGCTTCCCCGGCCTCATCTCGGCGGTCACGGTGCCGTCTGGTGGCACGTCCGACTACGCGCCCGAGATGATCCACGCGGCGGCGAAGGGCGAGCCCTACGCCTGCTTCGTCAGGCCGGATACGCGCATCCCGTTCATGGCCATGCCGGACGGCGTCGAGGTCCTGCTGAGGCTGGCGGAAGCTCCGCGCGAGAACCTGACACGGACGGCTTACAACGTCGGCGCCTTCAACCCGTCTGCCGACGAAGTTCGCGAGGTGGTGCTGAAGAACTTCCCCGGCGCTGACATCACGTACCGGAACGACGTGAAGCGCCAGGGCATCGTCGACTCGTGGCCGGCGGACGTGGACGATTCAGCGGCGCGGCGCGACTGGGGCTGGAAGCCGGAATACGACTTCGACCGGGCGTTCTCGGAGTACCTGATTCCGACGATCCGCGGAAGATACGCGCGATAGGACGACGGGGACCGGGGATCGGGGACCGGGGACCGGTGCTGTCACGTAGAGAGCCCGGACCGATCGGCATGCACTGGTGTGGTGAACGGGACCAGGCTCGTGCGCCGGGTGCACGCGGGCGCAGTCCGAGCCATGCGTTTGTCTGTGAGGATCGACAGAGCGTCCGTGTCCCGCGAGTGCCAGCGAGGGCGCCGCGCGAGACTACGGCGCAGGATTCGGCGATCGCCTTCCCAACTGGCCCCCGGCCCCCGGTCCCCGGCCCCTGTCCTTCGGCCAGACCTCCACGAACTTCCCGTCCTTCCACTCCTTGATCGGGAAGAGCAGGCTCTTGTCGTGTCCGGCGAAGTCGTGGTCGACGAGGCCCTTCTTGAACAGTTCATCGTGGAAGACGCGGTATTCGTACACGTAGTCCGCGCGTTCGGGCGCCAGGTTGGCACCGAAGGTGTAGTCGGTAAACGCGTGAAGCGGTCCCCCGACCGATGACTCGGCCAGGTGCCTGTGCTTGACGACGACCGTGAATCCTCCGTCGGCCTGCGTGGCTATGGTCCACACGTCACTCTCTGCGTGTATCAGGTCGCCAACTTCGTCGCGCGGGATGATGTAGAAGCGCAGCGGCCGTCCTGCAAGGCAGGTGTCGCACGTGTGCGCGGCATCCGGGCCAGGCGCCGTTCCGCCGAACCTGTCCGCGTCGAAGATCGCGAGCGAGGCTCCATGGCCTTCGTTCGCCACGCCACCGACCAGCACCAGGTCGCGGCCGGCGATGCGGTCGGTCGCCAGCGCCGTGACCTCGCCACCCTGCCAGTACGCTCCGGTCACGTTCCCAGTGGAGTCCAAGCGCTCGAGCACTGACGGGAACTCGACTCTGTGCCGAGACGACAGCCAGATGATCGGGTGACCTTCCGGTGGGTTCGTGACCCACACCCACAGGGCTTGAAAGGGACCGTGATAGTCCACCGATCCGAAGCGGACCGGGCCCGACCACTGATGCTGGAAGCGAACCTTCCCGTCGTTGTTGAAGACGACCAGCCGCTGGCCGGCCTGGTCATCCGCTGCGACGTACAGGATCTCCGGCGCGCCGTCGCCCGTGAGGTCGGTGATGATCAGGGTCTTCCGATTGGCCGCACGGTCCGGGTTCTGAATCTCATCGAACGGCTGGGACCACAGCACGCGTTTGTCGGCGTCCAGAGCCTCGAGGCGGTTCCCGGCGAGGCGCACGTCCGCGATCGGAGCCATGGTGGCGGAGGAGCGCCAAATCGCGCTGACGCTGATCCACGCGATGACCGTCAGCAGGACACCCGCCAGGGCGATGACGAGCGCGGCGACGTGCGGCCGCTTCACCGCGAGCGCGCGGAGACGGTCGGTCAGCCGCGCAGGTCCCGTGTCGGCCCCGTCCTCCGCGTCTCCGTTGGCGTCAGCCGGGATATTCAACGCGCCGTTCTGCCCGCGCTGGCCACTCTTCGAGGTCGACCAGGCGTCGATCTCCGACCTGAGCGCGAACACGACCTCGCCGCCGATCCGGTGCACCGGCAGCCCGAACTGCTGCTCCCACCGCTGGGCGGTCCGCACGCCCTTCCCGATGTAGTTCGCGATTTCCTTCCAGCCGGTCAGGCGATCGGAGCCGTTGGCGGTCCCGCCGCTCGCGCCACTGCGGGCGTCTGACGCGCCGTTCGGGAGCCGGGGCTGGTTGCCGTTGTGGGAATCTGCGGAAGGCATGCGTGTCGTCACCGAGGTGGACCGGCGACCACCCGGCCACCGCGAGCGCGCGGCCATTATACCGGTCGTGTCCGGCTGGGCCTTCCCGGAGTCGCACGTCCGACGGTCGATTCTGTATCGAAATGATACAAGCGCCCGCCACCAGCCCCTCGCGCGAGTCTCCGCCCTGGGGCAGCCAGTGAGGGCCACGAATGGGCACTGGGGACGCCATAACCGGTCCCCGATCCCCGGTCCCCGGTCGCCGTCGTCCTGCGCTTGCGATTCACGCGCCGAGGGGCGCACAATCGTCCATGGACCTCAAGTCCCTCATCCGTCACGCCCGCGGCGACGAGCCCGCCGACCTCCTCCTCCGCAACGCCCGCGTCGTCAACGTCCTGAGCGGCGAAATCATCCCGACGAGCGTCGCCATCGTCGGCGAGCACATCGCCGGCTTCGGGAACTATCGCGCTGGCGCCGAGATCGACCTCGGCGGATCGTACGTGGCTCCCGGCTTCATTGACGCGCACGTGCACATCGAGAGTTCGCTGGTGCCGCCGTCGGAGTTCGCCCGCGCGGTCGTGCCGCGCGGCACGACCGCGGTCAACACGGATCCCCACGAGATCGCCAACGTCCTCGGCCTCGAGGGCATCCGCTTCATGTTCGACAGCGCGAAATACGGTCCCCTCAGCATGTACGTCATGGCCTCGTCGTGCGTGCCGGCGACGAACATGGCGACCAACGGCGCGGTCCTGCACGGCTACGACCTGTTCCCGCTCAAGTCCGACCCCTGGGTGCTGGGCCTGGCCGAGGTCATGAACTTCCCGGGCGTGATCGCGGCAGACGACGCGGTGCTGGAGAAGATCGGAGCGTTCCGCGACAGCGTGATCGACGGGCACTGCCCGGCGCTGACGGGTCGCGATCTGCAGGCCTACGTCGCCGCCGGCGTGCGATCGGACCACGAATCGACGACGGCCGAGGAGGCGTTGGAGAAGCTGCGCCTCGGGATGATGGTGTTCATCCGCGAGGGGACCGCGGCGCGCGATCTCGACCGGCTGCTGCCGCTGATCAACCCGGCCACCCACCATCGGATCTGCTTCTGCACCGACGACTGCCAGCCGGCGGATCTCATCGACCGCGGCGGGATCGACTACATCGTGCGGACGGCCATCGCGCACGGCGTCGATCCGGTGATCGCCCTGCGGATGGCGTCCTGGAATCCCGCCCAGCACTTCGGTCTCCACAGCCGCGGCGCGCTGACGCCAGGGCGCCGGGCCGACATGATCGTCTTCGACGATCTGCAGGCCCCGCTGCCCCGGATCGTCTTCCGCAACGGTCAGCTCGTGGCCCGCGACGGGCGGATGGCCGTCCCGCCCCGCCCCCCTGCGCGTTCCCTCCGAGGATCGATGAACGTGGCGTGGGACCAGGTCGATCTGCGCATCCACGCCGAGGGGCGCCGCGCGCGCGTCATCGGCGCGCAGCCGCATCAGCTCGTGACGGAATCGCTCATCGACGAGCCCCTGCGCATCGACGGAACGGCGCTGGCCGACCCGGCTCGAGACCTGCTCAAGATGGCCGTCATCGAGCGCCACATGTCGTCCGGCGGCGTCGGGAAGGGGTTCGTCCGGGGACTCGGCCTGAAGATGGGGGCGATGGCCTCGTCGGTCGCCCACGATCACCACAACCTGGTCGTGGTGGGGGCCGACGATGCCTCGATGATGACCGCGGCACGCCGCGTGTCGGCGTTGCACGGCGGCATGGTCGTGGCCGTCGGCGAGCAGGTCGTGGCCGAAGTGCCCCTGCCGCTGGGCGGACTGATGAGTCAGGAGCCCGTCGAGACAGTCCGCGTGCAACTCGACCAGGCCGTCCGTGCCGCGCAGGAGCTGGGTTCTCCGCTGCACGATCC
This sequence comes from uncultured Vicinamibacterales bacterium, assembly GCA_964481395.1. GTDB lineage: Bacteria > Acidobacteriota > Vicinamibacteria > Vicinamibacterales > JAKQTR01 > JBFMFH01. Next base: position 3,981 of record CAYZYG010000147.1, on the reverse strand, counting down.
GTTCATGGCGATGAGCTTCCTGGCGCTCGAGGTCATCCCGACGCTGAAACTCACCGACAAGGGTCTTGTCGACGTGAACCGGTTCGAGTTCGTCCCGCTCTGGATCGATTGATCCGGATACGCGATCCCGATAATCACTCCCGGAGACTCCAGGAGTGATTTGCGCTCGTCGTGCGCTCCAATCACTCCGGGAGTGATTCTCGCGTTACCTGCCGAGATGCCTGTCGAAGAACGCCGCAGCAATCGCGTAGCCTTCCTGGGCCTCCGGGAAGTCCGGGTTGGTCATGAAGCCGTGGTAGAGGCCGTCGAAGACCATGACCTGGGAGTCGACACCCGCCTTGATGAGCTTGCGGTAGCTGTAGAGCGCCGTGCTCATGGCGCCGTCGCGGGTGGCCGTGAAGAAGATGGTCGGCGGCCACTTGGCGAGCAGCGTTTCATCAACCGTCGGATTCACGATGAACTGATTGCGGTCGATGCCGTCCATGTACCCCGGCTGACGCGGCCGGTCCCCCGCCGGCGCGGCCCCGCCCGACTGGGTGACGCGCTGCGGCACGTTGGTGACGGACAGGGCTGCCAGGAACTGTGAATCGCCGGGCCCTGGTGCGCCGAGCCCCGCGCAGTACACGCCGAGCACGCCCGGCGTCGGCCGACCGACCTCGATCAGCATCGCGGTGGTGTGGGTGATGAGCGAGCCGCCGGCGGAGCACCCGACCATGCCGATGTTTTCGGGCTTGTAGGTCTTCGTGACCTCGTCCCAGACCTTCAGCAGGTCCTCGCTGGCCGCCGGGAACTTGTACTCCGGACCCTGCCGGTAGAGGATGCTGATCACCTTCACGCCGAGCTTGGCCGCGACCGGGATGCTGATCAGGAGGCCGTTGCCACGGACACCCGTACGGAATCCGCCGCCCGGCCCGTTCAGGAACAGCCGGTTCCGGTTTTGCTCGGGTACGCCCCCCTTGGGCGTGATGATCGCAGCCGAGATGCCGCCGATCGTCGTTTCTTCGATGTCGACCGGGAAGACCTCGCGCATGTGATCGACGTTCGGCTTCAGGTTCTCGTTGTACACGCGCCTGAGTTCGGCCATGTCGGGGATGTCGCCCGGGACCGGCACCGGTGCGCCAGGCCCCTCCGTCGGCGTCGTGCGCATCAGGACCTGCTTGCTGCCTTCGGTCATCATGCCCGGCAACGGGACCGTCGCGTTCTTCACCGTGACGCTGCCATCGGCGTTGACGGCGACCTCCCGTTGTGCGGGCGGGGCCTGTCCGGCCGCCGGAGCCGGCTGCGTGGATGACTCCTGAGAGCAGGCCTGCACGACAAGGGCGGCCCAGACGACCGCCGTGAGACCGGCACCGACACGTGTTGGGTTCATCTGAGTCCTCCGCGCCCGAATCCTATGCCACCGGCCGGCTGCCGAGGAGCGTGTAACGGTAGCCGTACCGTAGGCGGTCCAACACCCCCGCTCTAGAGCGGGGGTGCATACGCGACGGGGGTGCATACGCGACCATAAGTGTCGGATATGCAAGCAGTTCTGCTGATGGCCCTGTAACCATTCCCCGCCGATCTGAATCCCCTCAACGAGGAGCTCTGCTCCGGTAACTGGACCGCGGCGCTGGGACGTTGACCGCCTTCATCCATCTATCCGCCAGCCGCCCCGGTCCCTCTGTCGAGAGGACCGCATGGACCCCCTCTCTCGCCGGCGGTTTCTGCAGATTTCCGCCGCGACGATCGGCGCGTCGGCCGCCGCGGGCGGCGTGGCGCAGCTCGTGGGCCAGGTGGCTGGCGGATCCGCGCCGGCCACGGGCATTCAGAAGATCCCCACCTTCTGCGACATCTGCTTCTGGAAGTGCGGCGCTATAGCCCACGTCCGCGACGGCAAGCTCTGGAAGATCGAAGGCAACCCCGAGGATCCGCTCAGCCGTGGCCGTTTGTGTCCCCGCGGCACGGGCGGGGTCGGGGCGCACTTCGACACGGACCGCCTGAGGACGCCGCTGCTGCGCACGAAGAACCGCGGCGAGGACGCCTGGTCGCAGGTGACCTGGGACGAGGCCCTCAGCTACATCGCGGAGCGGATGCAGCGCATCAAGCAGCAGTACGGTCCCGAAGCCGTGGCGCTCTTCTCGCACGGGCTCGGGGGTAACTTCCTCAAGCACACGCTGAAGGCCTACGGGTCGCCGAACATCGCCGCGCCATCCTTCGCGCAGTGCCGCGGCCCGCGCGACGTCGGGTTCTACCTGACCTTCGGCGAGGAGATCGGTTCGCCCGAGCGCACCGACATCCGCAACAGCCGCTGTCTGGTGCTCATCGGCTCGCACCTGGGCGAGAACATGCACAACACCCAGGTGCAGGAGTTCGGCGAGGCGATTGCCGCCGGCGCGAGCGTCATCGTCGTCGATCCGCGGTTCTCGATCGCCGCCGGCAAGGCGAAGTACTACCTGCCCATCAAGCCCGGCACCGACACTGCGCTCCTCCTCGCCTGGATGAACGTCATCGTCGGTGAGGGCCTGTACGACAAGGAGTACGTGGCGCAGTACGGATTCGGCTTCGACGCGTTCGCGGCAGAGGTGGCACCGTTCACGCCAGAGTGGGCGTTTCCCGAGACGGGCCTCGAGCCGCAGCTGATCCGCGACAGCGCCCGCGAGATGGCGCGGCACCGGCCGGCCACGCTGGTACACCCCGGGCGGCACGCGACCTGGTACGGCGACGACACGCAGCGCTCGCGCGCGATCGCCCTGCTCAACGCGCTTCTCGGGAGTTGGGGGCGCAAGGGCGGGTTCTACTATCCGACCAGCATGGACGTGCCCGGGTATACCTACCCGCCGTACCCGACCTCCGAGCGGGGCAAGGCCGACAACCCGGGCGGCAAGTACCCCTACGCCCTCGAGACGGTGACGACGGGCATCCGGGAGGCGACGCTCACCGGCCAGCCGTACCCCATCAAGGGCTGGATGACCTACGCGACGAACCTGATGATGGCGCTCCCGAACGAGGCAGAGACCATCAAGGCCATCCAGAACCTCGACCTGATGGTGGTCGTCGACGTCATTCCTGGGGAGATGGCGGGATGGGCGGATGTCGTCCTGCCGGAGTCGACCTATCTCGAGCGCTACGACGATTTGAACGTCGAACTGTTCCGCGAGCCGTTCGTGGCGCTGCGGCAGCCGGTCGTGCCGTCGCCGCACGACCAGAAGCCCAACTGGTGGATCGCGCGTGAGCTGGCGAAGAAGCTGGGGCTCGAGGCGTTCTATCCGTGGAAGGACATCGAGGAGTTCCTCGACTACCGGCTGAAGGCCGCCGGGATGAGCCTCGCGCAGCTCAAGCAGACGGGCATCGTCAAGGGCACGCCGCAGCCCATCTACTTCGATCAGGGCATCCCGGCAGAGTTCCCGACGGCGTCCGGGAAGATCGAGTTCTACTCGACGGAGCTTCGGGACAAGGGCTTCGACCCGGTGCCGAAGTACCGAAAGCCCGCCGACCCGCCGCCCGGATCCTTCCGCCTGCTCTACGGCCGATCGCCCGTCCATTCGTTCGGGCGCACCCAGACGAACCCGATCCTCCACGAGATGATGCCCGAGAACGAGGTCTGGGTGAACGCGGACGTCGCCGCCCGCCTGGGCCTGGCCGACAACACGATGGTCCGGCTGCGGAACCAGGACGACGTGGTGAGCGGGCGGGTGAAGCTGAAGGTCACCGAGCGGATCCGGACCGACAGCGTCTACATGGTCCACGGATTCGGGCACTCGGCCGTCCGGCTGCGCCGGGCGCTCAACAGAGGTGCCAGCGACTCGCAGCTGATCACCCGGTACGAGACCGATCCGCTGATGGGCGGCACCGGGATGAACGTGAACTTCGTGACCATCGAGGCGGAGGTCTAGGGCCATGGCGCGCTACGGAATGGCCATCGACACCCGGACCTGCGTCGGCTGCATGGACTGCGTGGTGGCGTGCAAGACCGAGAACGACGTGCCGGAGGGGTTCAACCGC
>CAYZYG010000146.1:0-9786 GCA_964481395.1 uncultured Vicinamibacterales bacterium | reverse complement strand
AGGGCCAGACCACGGTGAGCAGCTGCAGGATGATCGACGCGCTGATGTACGGCATGATGCCGAGCGCGAAGATCGTCACCTTCGACAGGCTCCCGCCCGAGAACATGTCGTACAGCCCGAACATCGTGTTCTTCGTCTGCTCGGCGAGGATCGCCAGCGCCTCCGCGTTGATCCCGGGCGTCGGGATGTGGTTGCCCACGCGGTAGACCGCCAGCAGCGCGAGGGTGAAGAACACGCGCTTGCGCAGATCGGGAACGGCCAGGATGTTCTTGATGCTCTCTACCATACGGCCTCGGCCATGCGGATCGCGATGCGAACGACGATGAGCAGACCGAGCATCGCCAGAACCCGCGTCCGCAGGTCAGGCAGCACGAGGATGCGCTGGATGCTCTGTCCCATGGGGCCTCCGCTCACGCGCCCTGGAGCGTCTCGACCGTCCCGCCGGCCGCCGCAATCCGCTCGGCCGCCTTCCCGCTGAACTTGTGCGCCTTGACCGTCAGGGCGATCCCGATCTCCCCGCGCGCCAGCACTTTGATCGGCTGCGCCGTGCGCACCAAGCGCCGCTCCCGCAGCAGCTCGGGCGTCACGACGGTCCCCGCCTCGAACCGCGACGCCAGGTCGTCGAGGTTCACCACCGCGTACTCGACGCGGAACGGGTTGTGAAAGCCGCGCTTCGGCACCCGGCGGTGGAGCGGCATCTGGCCGCCCTCGAACCCGCGCTTGCGCTTGAAGCCCGAACGCGACTTCGCGCCCTTGCTGCCGCGCCCGGCCGTCTTGCCCAGGCCGGATCCGGGACCGCGCCCCACGCGTTTCCGCTTCCGGGTCGCGCCCTTCGGCGGTTTCAGATTGCTGAGATCCATATCGTCCGACCTTCCGCTATCCGACCGTCACGAGGTGGCGCACCTTGTGGATCATGCCGCGCATCTCGGGCGTGTCGGGCACCTCGATGGTGTGGCGGATCCGGCGCAGCCCGAGGCTGCGGACCACGTCCGCCTGCTTCTTGTTGAAGCCGATGGTGCTCTTCACCAGCGTCACTTTCAGCGTCTGCTTCCCACCACTCTTCGCTGTCATCACTCAGCCTCGTCTCATCCACCTCGCCCTTGGGCGAGACGCCCGTCAGGGGCGCCGAGTCGAAGGGTCAGGCGGACGCGCTCTCCAGTTCGGCCAGATCGCGGCCGCGCAGCCGGGCCACGGTCACCGGGTCCTTCAGCGTCGACAGGCCCGTGAACGTCGCGCGCACGACGTTGTGGGGATTGGCCGATCCGAGCGACTTGGTCACCACGTTCTGGATGCCGGCCGACTCCACGACGGCGCGCACGGCCCCGCCCGCGATGATCCCGGTGCCTTCGGGCGCCGGCTTCAGCAGCACGCTGCCCGACCCGTACCGCCCGGTGATCGCGTGCGGGATGGTCGTCCCGACGAGGGGCACCCGTACGAGCGACTTCTTCGCCGCCTCGATGCCCTTCTTGATGGCCGAAGGCACCTCGCGCGCCTTGCCGATGCCGAAGCCGACGATCCCGTGGCCGTCGCCGACCACGACCAGGGCGCTGAAGCTCAGGTTCTTGCCGCCCTTGACGACCTTCGTCACCCGGTTGATGGCGACCACGGTGTCCTTCAGCTCGAGCTGCGACGCATCGATCCGTTCCCGCGTTCGAAACATCTAGAACTCCAGTCCCGCTTCGCGCGCGGCCTCGGCCACGGCGCGGACCCGCCCGTGGTAGAGGAACCCGCCACGGTCGAAGACCACCTGTTTGACGCCCAGGGCGATCAGCCGGTCGGCAATCGCCTTGCCGACCACCGCGGCGCCCTTCAGGTTGCCGCCCTTCGCGCCCTCGGCCAGCGCCGCCTTCAGGGCCGGCTCGACGCTCGACGCCGCCGCCAGCGTCCGGCCGGTACCGTCGTCGACGGCCTGGGCGTAGATGTGCTGCACGCTCCGGAACACGGCCAGGCGGGGCCGTGCGCCGGTCCCCGTCACCCGCTTGCGAATCCGCCGGCTAATCCGCTCGCGGCGGTCCGCCTTCGTCTTGATCTTCATACGCTCGCGACCTCTACGCGCCGGTCTTGCCGACCTTCTTCTTCAGCACTTCGCCCGTGTACCGCACGCCCTTCTGCTTGTACGGGTCGGGCTTGCGCAGCCGCCGGATGTTGGCGGCGACCTGCCCGACCAGCTGCCGATCGACACCGGTCACGGTGAGGTGCGTCTGCTTGTCGACGGCGATCTCGATCCCGGCCGGGATCGGAAACACGATCGGGTGCGAGTAGCCGAGGGCGAAGACGACTTCGCGCCCCTTCAGCTCGGCCCGGTAGCCGACGCCGACGATGTCCAGCTCCTTCTTGAAGCCGTTGGTCACGCCCTCGACGGCATTGGCCACGAGGCTGCGGGCCAGGCCGTGGAACTTGCCGAGAGCCTTGTCCTCGCGTTCGGGCGTCGCCACCAGTCCGCCGCCCTCCTGCCTGAAGACGATGCCGGCGGGAACGGGCTGGCGCAGCGTGCCCTTGGGACCCTTGACGCCGATCGCGCCCGGCTCGATCGTGACGGTGACGCCCTTGGGCACGGGAATAGGTTTCTTGCCAATTCGGGACATGACGTTGTTCCTACGCCTTCGCTACCACACGTTGCACAGCACCTCACCGCCGACGCCGTTCTTGACGGCCTCCCGGCCGGTCATCACGCCGCGCGACGTCGTGAGGATGCTGATTCCGAGGCCTCCGAGCACGGGCGGGACGTCGTCGCGACCGTAGTAGACGCGGCGTCCCGGCCGGCTGATGCGCTCGATCCCGCTGATCACGCGCTCGCCGTGCGGTCCGTACTTGAGGAAGATGCGGATCCGCGCGGCGGGCGCGGTCCCGGGGCCGGCGGCCGGCTCCTCGACCATCTTGAACCCGTTGATGTACCCCTCGTGCTGGAGGATGCGGGCGATTTCGGTCTTGAGACGGCTGGCCGGGACGTCGACGCGCGCGTGCTTCGCCTGGACGGCGTTGCGGATGCGCGCAAGCATGTCAGCAATCGGATCGGTCATGGCTCTCAACTCTGTCGTGCTTACCAGCTGCTCTTGATGACGCCGGCCACTTCACCCCGGAGCGCGAGCTCGCGGAAGCAGAGGCGGCAGAGGGCGAACTTGCGCAGGTAGGCGCGCGGTCGCCCGCACCGCTGGCACCGGTGACGGTGACGGATCGTGTATTTCAGCGACTTGCGTTCTTTGGCGATTTTCGCGGTCGTGGCCATATGCCCTGTCAGTTCGCCCGGAACGGCATGCCCATCAGCTGGAGCAGCCGCCTGGCCTCCTGGTCGGTCTTCGCGGTGGTGCAGACCGACACGTTCATGCCTCGCGCCTTGTCGACCTTCAGATAGTCGATTTCCTGGAACATCAGCTGGTCACGCAGGCCGAGCGTGAAGTTGCCCCGGCCGTCGAACCCCTTGCCCGACACGCCCTTGAAGTCGCGCACGCGCGGCAGGGCGATGGAAATCAGGCGGTCCAGGAACTCGAACATCCGCTCCCCGCGCAGCGTGACCATGGCACCGATGGGCATGCCCTGGCGCACCCGGAACTGGGCGATCGACTTCCGCGCGCGGGTCACCACGGCCTTCTGGCCGGTGATCCGGCCCAGCTCGTCCGCGCCCACATCGACGAGCTTCGCGTTCTGCGTGGCCTCGCCGAGCCCCATGTTCACGACCACCTTGGTGATCTTGGGCACGGCCATCACGTTCGTGTAGCCGAATTCCTTCATCAGGGCCGGCACCACGTCCTTGGCGTACCGTTCTTTCAACCGGCTCATTTGTCGACCACTCCCTCGCACTTCCGGCAGATCCGGACCTTGCGCCCGTCGCCGAGCGTCCGGTGGCCGATGCGCGTGCGCGCGCCGCACTCGGGGCAGACCAGCTGCACGTTCGAGGCGTGCAGCGGGGCCTCGCGCTTCATGATGCCGCCCTTGATGTTCCGCTGCGGGTTCGGGCGGGTGTGACGGCTCACGAAGTTGATCCCCTCGACGACGAGGCGGTTCTTCTCGGGCAGGACCTTGAGCACGCGCCCGCGCTTGCCCCGGTCCTTGCCGGCGGTCACGATGACGCTGTCGTTGCGCCGGATCGGCGTCTGCAACCGGGCCATGACTAGATCACCTCCGGCGCGAGCGAGATGATCTTCATGAACCGGCGCTCGCGCAGTTCACGCGCCACCGGGCCGAACACGCGCGTCCCGATGGGCTCGTTCTGGTCGTTGACCAGCACGGCGGCGTTCCGGTCGAAGCGGATGTAGCTGCCGTCCTTGCGGCGCTGCTCCTTCCGCGTCCTGACGATCACCGCCTTCACGACCTGCCCCTTCTTCACGTTCGACTCGGGCGTCGCTTCCTTGACCGACGCCGTCACGATGTCGCCCAGCCGGGCGTAGCGCCCGACCGACCCGCCGATCGGGTTGATGACCGACAGCTTCCGGGCTCCGGAATTGTCGGCCACGTCGAGGATCGACCGCATCTGGATCATCGGTCAGTCTCCTTTGTTGGGCTCGCCCGCGGTCGCGGCACCCGCAAGGGCCGGCCGCTCCACCACACGGGCGATCACCCACCGCTTCCGGCGGCTCAGCGGCCGGCTCTCCACGATGGCCACGCGGTCGCCCGTCCTCGTCTCGTTGGTCTCGTCGTGGGCCATGAAGCGCGACGTCAGGCGCTGGATCTTGCCGTAGACGCCGTGCCGCACCTGCCGCTCGACGGCGACCACCCGGCTCTTGGCCATCTTGTCGCTGACCACGACGCCGGTCAGTTCAGTCTTCGCAGCCATCGTCCTACCGTTCCTTTTCCTTCAGGATCGTCTGCACCCGCGCCAGGTCGCGGCGCACGCTCTTCACCTTGTGCGGCGCGTCCAGACCGCCCATCGCCTTCTGAATGCGGAGGCGGAAGAGCTGGTCCTGCAGATCCTTCACCTGGTGCCGCAGGTCCTCGACGCCGAGTTCGCGGATCTCTTCGACCTTCATGACACCTTCTCCTCGGCGAAGCGCGTCGCGAAGCGCGTCTTGATCGGCAGCTTGGCGCCGGCCAGTTCCATCGCGCGCCGGGCCTCGGCCTCGGTGATGCCCTCCATCTCGAAGAGCACCTTGCCCGGACGCACCACCGCCACCCAGAATTCAGGCGCGCCCTTGCCCTTGCCCATGCGGGTTTCCTGGGGCTTCTTCGTCACCGGCTTGTCGGGAAACACCCGCACCCAGATCTTGCCGCCGCGCTTGACGAAGCGGGTCATGGCGACGCGGGCGGCTTCGATCTGCCGTGCGGTCAGCCAGCACGGCTCCATCGCCTTCAGGCCGTACTCCCCGAACGAGACATCGGACCCGCGCCACGCCTTGCCGCTCATGCGGCCGCGCTGCTGTTTCCGGAACTTGACCTTCTTCGGCATCAACATGGCTTACAGCCTCGCCGCTACGCCGTCGCCCGCGGGGCGCGCCGCGGCGTGCGGTATTCCTCTTCGCGCCCGGTCCGCGGCACGAGCCGCTCGCCCTTGTAGAGCCAGACCTTGACGCCAATCTGCCCGTACGTCGTCGTCGCCTCGGCCTGGCCGTAGTCGACGTCCGCGCGGAGCGTCTGCAGCGGCAGCTGCCCGTGCAGGTACCACTCCGACCGCGCGATCTCGGCCCCGTTCAGCCGGCCCGACACGCGCACCTTGATCCCCCGGGCGCCGAAGCGGAGCGCCGACTCCACCGCCTTGCGCATCGCCCGCCGGAACGCCACGCGCTTCTCGAGCTGCATCGCGACCGATTCGGAGATGAGCTGGGCGTCGAGCTCGGGCTTCTGGATCTCCTGGATATTGATGAAGACCTCGCGCTTCGTCTGCTTCTGGATCTCCTGCTTCAGCTTGTCGACCTCGGTGCCCTTCCGGCCGATGATGATCCCGGGGCGCGACGTGTGAATGTCGATCTTCAGCTTGTTGGCTGCCCGCTCGATGTCGATCTTCGACACGCCGGCGTGCTGGAAGCGCCGCTTCAGCGCGTCACGCAGCTTCAGATCCTCGTGCAGCAGCTTCGCGTAGTCGCGGTCCGCGTACCAGCGCGAGCGCCAGGTCTTGTTGAACCCGAGCCGGAATCCGTACGGGTGTACTTTCTGCCCCACGTCTCGCTCCTACTCCTCGGCGGCCGTGCCGCCGCCCTTCTTCGCCCCGGCCGAACGGGCCGCGCGCGGGCGCGCCGCCCCCGTCTTCTTCGCCTTCGGCGCCGCCCCGTCCGGAGCGGTCTTTCCGGCGGTGCGGGCCGCACGCGCCGGCGCCGCGCCCTCGCGCTCCTTGACCTGCACGGTCAGGTGCGCCGTGCGCTTGACCACGCGGTACGCCCGGCCCATGGGCGCCGGCCGCACTCGCTTCTGCGACGGGCCCTGGTCCGCGTAGCACGCCGAGACCACCAGCAGGTCGGCGTCGCCGCCGAACCCGGGCTTCTGCTGGGCGTTCGCGATCGCCGACCGCAGCACCTTCTCGATGTCGCGCGCCACGCGCTTGCGCGAGAACCGCAGCGTGGCCAGCGCCTGGTCGACACCCCGCCCGCGGATCAGATCCATGACGAGACCCGCCTTCTGGGCCGATGTCCGCACGTACTTGGCGGTTGCCTGCGCTTCGATCATGGCTGCCTACCCCTTCGCCGGCGCCGCGGCGGCCGCTTTCTCCGACTTCGTGGTGTGCCCCTTGAACGCCCGCGTCGGCGCGAACTCGCCGAGCTTGTGGCCCACCATGTTCTCGGTCACGTACACCGGGATGAACTTCTTGCCGTTGTGCACCGCCAGCGTGTGCCCCAGCATCTCGGGCACGACCGTCGAGCGCCGCGACCACGTGCGGATGACTTTCTTGTCGCCGGCCTGGTTCATCTCCTCGACCTTCTCGAGGAGGTGCGTGTCGATGAACGGCCCCTTCTTCAGTGATCTGCTCATAACGACCTTCGGCCCTGCTACTTGCGCCGCCGCTGGATGATGAACTGGTCCGTCGCCTTGCGGTTGCGCGTCTTGAATCCCTTCGTGGGCATGCCCCACGGCGTCACGGGGTGGCGGCCACCCGACGTCTTGCCTTCACCGCCGCCCAGCGGGTGATCCACCGGATTCATCGCCACGCCGCGCACGTGGGGACGCTTGCCCAGCCACCGGCTGCGGCCGGCCTTGCCAATCGATACGTTCTCGTGGTCCAGGTTGCCCACCTGGCCGATCGTGGCCCGGCACTCCAGGTTGACCCGCCGCACCTCGCCCGACGGCAGCTTCACCGACGCGTACTCGGCCTCCTTCGCCACGAGCTGCACGGACGACCCGGCGCTGCGTGCGAGCTGCCCTCCCTTGCCGGGCCGCAACTCCACGTTGTGCACCTGCGTGCCCAGCGGGATGTTCTTCAGCGGCAGGGCGTTCCCCGGCAGGATGTCGACCTGATCGCCGGCGACGATGCTGTCACCGACCTTCAGCCCGGCCGGCTGCAGGATGTACCGCTTCTCGCCATCGGCGTACTGCACGAGCGCGATGCGCGCGGATCGGTTCGGGTCGTACTCCACGGTCACGACCTTCCCCGGCACGCCAATCTTGTCCCGCTTGAAGTCGATGAGACGGTACAGGCGACGGTGCCCGCCGCCGCGCCACCACATCGTCACCTCGCCGTGGTTGTTGCGCCCGCCGGACTTCTTCAGGGACTCGGTCAGCGGCTTGTACGGCCGCGTCGCCGTCAGCTCCGAGAAGTCCTGCACCGTCTGGAAGCGGCGCCCCGGCGATGTCGGTCTGTATTTGCGGATTGCCATCACTCTACCCCGCTTCTACGCGCCTTCCAGGAACTCAGGCAGCTTCTCTCCGTCCCGCAGCCGCACGTAGGCCTTCTTCCAGTCCGGGCGGCGCCCGGCGAACCGTCCCTGACGCTTCACCTTGCCGTGGGCGATAGACGTGCGGATGTCGGCCACCTTCGCGCCGAGCAGCGTCTCGACTGCCCGCTTGATGTCGATCTTGTTGGCCCCGGCTGCCACCTGGAACACGATCGTCCGGCCGTCTTCCCGGAGGATCGAGGTCTTCTCGGTGATGAGGGGACGCCGGATCACGTCGGTGATGTTCATGACCCCAGTACCTCCTGCAGCCGCTCAATGGCCGCCTTCGAGGCCACGAGCCGCTTCGCGCCGGCGACGTCGCGCGCCGTCAGCCGGCCGCTCGCGAGGCATCGGGCACCGGCCAGATTGCGGACGGCCCGCGCCAGGCTCTCGGCCGGCTTGACATCGACCAGCAGGGCCGTCCCGTCGGCGCCAAGCCGGGCCAGCAGCTCGGCGGCCGCCTTGGTCTTCTGCACGTCCCCGAACTCGTCGACCACGATGACGCCCCCGGCCTGGAGCTTGGCCCGCAGCGCTTCGCGCAGCGCGCCCCGCTCCACCTTGCGCGGCAACCCCTGCTCGTAGCTCCGGGGCTGGGGTCCGAACACCGTGCCGCCCTTCCGCCACAGCGGGTTGCGCGCCTCGCCGACGCGGGCCCGGCCGGTGCCCTTCTGGCGCCACGGCTTCCGCCCGGTGCCGCTGACCTCACCGCGGGTCTTCGTCTTATGGGTTCCGCGACGGTCGGACGCGTTTTCCCGGACCACGGCCTGCCAGACCAGCGCGTCCTTCACGCGGCCGCCGGCCAGAGCGTCGCCGAGGTCCAGCGAGCCGACCTTCTCGTTCTGCACGTTCACGATGTCGAGCGTCATGGCTACTTTCTGCCCTTCTTCGGCTTCTCGACCTGCGGCTTCGGCTCCGGCTTGGGCGCCACGGCTCGCCGGACGATCACGTACGATCCGCGCGCGCCTGGGACGGCGCCGCGCAGCATCAGCAGGTGCTCGTCACCGTCGACGCGCTCGACCCGCAGGTTGCGGGTGGTCACCCGCTCGTGCCCCATGTGCCCCGCGGCCCGCATCCCCTTGATGACACGGGAGGGGTACGACGAGGCGCCGATCGATCCGGGCGCGCGGTGGAACATCGACCCATGCGTGGCTGCGCCGCCCCGGAAGTGATGGCGCTTGATGACGCCCTGGAACCCGTGGCCGCGGCTCGTGCCGATCACGTCGACCCGCTCACCGCCCTTGAACACCGCAGCCACCAGGACCTGGTCGCCCGGCTTGAGCGCCTCGGCGCCCTTCGCCAGCTTCACCTCGCGGCGCACCCGGGTCGGCGGCACGCCGGCCTTCTTGTAGTGCCCGGCCGTCGGCTTGTCCGCACGGGCCGGCCGCTCTTCGACCAGCCCCAGCTGCACCGACTGATAGCCGTCCTTCTCGACGGACTTGGCCTGCACGACGACGCACGGGCCGGCCTTGATCACCGTCACCGGCTGCACGGTCCCGTCGGGGCCGAACAGCTGGGACATGCCGACCTTTCTGCCGATGATTCCTGTGACCATGGTCACTTCCGATCCTTCCCGAAGGCCTTGATCTCGACATCCACGCCCGCCGGCAGATCCAGCTTCATCAGCGCGTCGACGGTCTGCGACGTCGGCTCAAAGATGTCGATGAGCCGCTTGTGCGTCCGGATCTCGAACTGCTCGCGCGACTTCTTGTCGACGTGCGGCGACCGGTTGACGGTCCACTTGTTGATTTCCGTCGGCAGCGGAATCGGACCGGCCAGCCTCGCGCCGGTGCGCTTGGCCGTCTCCACGATCTCGGACGTCGACTGATCGAGGACGCGGTAGTCGTACGCCTTGAGCCGGATGCGGATCTTGTCGCCGAATGCTGTAGCCATGACTGCATCTCACTCGGGTCCCGGGCCCCGGGACCCTGCTATTCCAGAATCTCCGTAATCGTCCCGGCGCCCACCGTCCGGCCGCCCTCGCGAATCGCGAACC
>CAYZYG010000145.1:0-9859 GCA_964481395.1 uncultured Vicinamibacterales bacterium | reverse complement strand
GTCGCGAGGTCGGCGCCGACGAAGCCGGCGACCCACAGGTAGCTGGCGTCGTAGATACGTCCCTTTTCAAACGCTTGTCCTCGCGAAACCGTCCAGCGTGGACTGAGGTCCTCGACGTGCGGCATAGTAGGCGCATGATGCGACAGACTTTCCTCGTGTTGGTGGCCTCCGCGGTTGCAGGCGTCCCAGTCATCGCCCAGTCGCCGGCCACCGCGACTCCAGCGTCCGCCGAAGTCACAGGTAAGCCCGGCCCCCTCGCCCACACTTATTCGATCGTCGCGCGCGACCCGGTGACGGGCGACCTGGGTGTAGCCGTGCAGTCGCACTGGTTCTCGGTCGGCTCCATCGTGACGTGGGCGGAAGCCGGAGTCGGCGCCATCGCGACGCAATCGTTCGTCGATCCCGCCTACGGTCCGAAGGGACTCGAGCTGATGCGCTCCGGCGTCTCGGCCCCTGACGCGTTGAAGCGTCTGGCCGACGCCGATGCGCAGCGCGAAGTCCGTCAGGTCGCGATGATCGACGCGCAGGGACGCGTCGCAGCCATCACCGGGAAGCTGGCCATCGCCGCCGCCGGCCATCACGTGGGCACGCAGTACTCGGTGCAGGCCAATCTGATGGAAAACGCCCGCGTCTGGCCGGCGATGGCCCAAGCCTACGAAACCACGAAGGGCGACCTCGCCGATCGGCTGCTCGCGGCACTCGAAGCCGCTCAGCGCGAAGGCGGCGACATCCGCGGCAAGCAATCCGCCGCCATCCTGATCGTCAAGGCCAAGGGCACCGGCAAGCCGTGGGCGGGCGCCGATCGCCTCTTCGATCTTCGCATCGAGGATCACCCGGACCCGATCGTCGAGCTGAAGCGCCTGATCCGTCTGCAACGGGCGTACGCGCGCGCAAACCACGGCGATGAGCTGGTCGCGGAAAAGAAGATCGATGAGGCCCTGAAGGAGTACGCGGCCGCCGCGGAACTCGCACCGGAGATCCTCGAACTGCCCTTCTGGCAGGCGGTCACGCTCACCGTCGTCGGGCGCTTCGCGGATGCCGAACCGATCTTCCGGCGCGTCTTCGAGAAAGAGCCGTACTGGGCGGATCTCGTCCCGCGTCTGCCCGCCGCCGGCCAACTGCCCGACGACAAGGCACTCATCGCCCGGATCGTCGCGCTCAAACCCAGACGCTGACGGGCGCGCGTCGCCTGCGGATGCGAACCCGCTACCGGCCACTCCAATAGCCGGAACGTGACGTCACTTTCGCGCCCCGAGCATTCACACGGACGCTGAGATCGTGCCAGCCGCCCAGGGGCACGCCACGTGGTCTGTAGCTCACGAGATAGCGGTGCCGGAATCCCTCGAGGATTCTCAGGAACACGGCGCCAAGGTCGTCAGTCGATTCGAGCCGCGTCATCGCACCGCCGGTCGCCTCGACCAGGTCTGCGAGAAACGAGTCGCGCCCCTCGTGCTCGGCCGTGACCGCGTAGACGACGGCGTCGGAGCGCCTGGCGATCTCGAGCACCGCAGGCGGTCTCAGCCAGCTGCCGGTATCGACGCCGTCACTGAACACCACCACGAGCGACCGGCCCGGCTCCGACTCGGCGGCCAGCACGGCCGCGAAGGCGGCATCGACAAGCGCCGTCGGCCGCTGGTGGTCGGCAGGCCTCACGGTCCCGATCGCCCGTCGCACGGCGTCGAGCTGGGCCGTGGGCGGCGCCGTAAGGACGACGGCTTCGGCGAACGTCACGAGCGCCGCCTGGTCGTCGTTCTTCAGCACGGCGGCGAGCGACGAGCAGCCGGCCTGCAACTGGGACAGCCGTTGCGCCGTGAGGCTCGAACTGACGTCGAGGGCGATCACGACGTTGACGGGAACCTCATCGAAGCTGACCAGTTCGACCTGCTGGCGCACGCCGCTGTCCGTCACTTCGAAGTCCGCGACCGTCAGATTGGCCACGGCTCGTCCCCCCCGGGTGACCAGCACGTCCACCCGCACCATGTCGACGCCGCTGGAGAACACGGGTGGCGGGGCCTGAGCGCGAGCCGCTCTCAAGGCGATGCCGCACGCTGACAGCGCCGCCAGCACGACGAGGGTGCCGCGCCTGACCCACCTTGCGCTCAGCGTCCGTGCCATCGGCCTCCAGATGGACGTCATGGCTGCCTCTCGGTTCGCACCATGTCGCGTACGGCGTCCAGGAGCACCCTGTCGGACGTGGCCTGCCACTGGTCGAACGTCCACCAGGGGTCGGCCTCGATCTGTTCCGGAACCGGCGGCGCCGTCACGTTCTCCACGATCGACCAGGCTTCGGGCGTGCGCCCGGCGCTTCGAAGGAGGGCCGCGAGCGCGAAGCGCGGGGAGCGAGCCAGCGGATACAGGGCCGCCGCCTCTTCGTAACACGCCTCCGCCTCCGTTCTCCGCCCGAGCCGTTCCTCGGCCTGGCCCAGCAGCATCTGAGCCACATAGGAGAGTTCGGCGCCTGCGCTGGACGACACGGCCTGCCGGAGGTAGGGGACTGAGTCCTCCAGGCGTCCCAGCTGGATCAGCGCGAGCCCCAGCCTGACGCGAGCCTCGTGGTGGGAGGGATCCAGCCGGATGGCCTCACGGAACCTCCGTTCTGCCGCCTTCCGGTGCTCGTCGAGCTGCAACAGGACGGCACCCGCCTGAGAACGGCCGCGTGCTGTGTCGCGCAACTCGTGCGCCCGCTGACGCACGAAGGCTTCGAGGGACGGAACGGCACTGACCTGGTGGAAGTAGCCGCTCTGGAACTGCAGGTTCGCGTCGGATGGCAGCAGCCGGAGCGCATGCTCGACGTGTTGCTTCCCGCCAACCAGATTGCCGCTCAGAAGCAGGGCCGCCGTCGTCGCGTTGTACCACGCGGCGACGAAGAGGTCCCCTTGCGGGCTCGGCACGATCGCATCCAGCAGACGACGGGCGGCAGGCCAGTGGGCTGACAGACCGCTGCGGCCAACCACCACCCCATCCAGTACCATGACCGTGGCATCGCGCCCCGCGTGCGTACTGGCATCGTCCGGTCCTAGGAGGGCCACGTCGGCATGGAACATCGCGGCCCGGCGAAGCACGCGGTTGAAGGCCGTCGCTCCCGGACCGGCGAACACCGGCCACGATCGCAAGTCGTCGGCGACGAGCGTGCAGCCTCTATGGCGCACGGTGCGGTCGCCCCTTCGCCACGCGGCGCTCAGCGAGAGGTAGTCCTCGACCACCTCGTCGACCTCCCGGGCGCTCCACCACGCGACGCGACCGACCGACGCGTCTGGCACGCCCGGATCGTGCTGTTCGACGGAGGCGCTCCACGACTGCAACCGGTCGAACCACTCGTGCGCGCACGGACGCTCCGCCGCGCGGTCCTTCCGCCCGGGGGTCTGTGGCTGGAAGCCTGCCGCCGGCCCGAATGCCATCGCGAGCGCCATGAGGCCCCGGAGCAGCAGGTGTGCGGCCATCGGGCACATTGTACGCGGGTGAAGCTCTCCCGGATCCACCGCTCACGGTCGTGGGACTCGTCGGCGGAGCCGAGCCGATCGTTCGGCAGGTAATCGGGAGGAACCGTCTGGGTCGATGACGACCCTCACAGCACGGAGTGGGACTGTCCAGCCAGGGTTGCCGCGCGTGCGGACCGCGAGACACGGCCGGACCAGCCCTGGAATTGTGTGGGGGATTACGGTTTCGGGGGTTAGGATACGCTGCAGACTCATGGACCTGACAGGCGCACACACCGTGCTGGTCGTCGGCCTGCTCATCGGCGGCCTCGCGACGCTCACCGGCGCTGCGCGGGCGTTCACGACCACAGCCGAGCGCGTGGGCCTGGCGCTCGGCCTCTCGCCGTTCGCGGTCGGCATCTTCATCGTCGCCGTCGGAACGTCCCTGCCGGAACTGGCGGCATCGCTGCTGGCGGCGAGTCAGGGAGCCTCCGAGGTGGTGAGCGGCAACGTGCTGGGCGCCAACACAGCCAATCTGCTGCTGGTCCTCGGCTGTGTGGCGCTGGCGTCGCGACGCGGCATCCACCTCGGTGAGCGCTACATCGCGATCGACCTGAACTTCATGGTCGGATCGGCAGCCGTCCTGACGCTCGTGATGTACGACGGGCGCGTCAGCCGCCTCGAGGGAGCGTTGCTGCTCCTGGCCTATGCCGCCTACATCGGGCACCTGCTGACCGACGGCCGGACGGCGAGCGCCAGCGCCCAGTTCGATGAGGCGCTGGGCACCCCAAGGCGCCCGCCGCTGCGCGCGCGGGACGTGGCGCTGCTCGCGGTGCTCGTCGGCGCGATCTACCTGGGGGCCTCGTTCACCCTGGACGCGCTGATGACCCTTGCCACCCGCATGGGCATCTCGACCGCCATCGCGTCGGTCACGATCCTCTCGCTGGGAACCACCCTGCCGGAGATGGCCGTGAGCGTGACCGCCGCCCTGCGCGGCCGCTCGGAGATGGCGGTGGGCAACATCCTGGGGTCGTGCATCTTCAACGCGCTGACCGTGGTGGGGGCGGCCTCGCTCGCCGGCCGCGTGATCGTGCCGCACGAGCTGATGGTGCTGCCCGTGCCCGCGTTCATCGGCAGCTCAATCCTCTTCTACCTGCTCACCCAGGACCGCCGCGTGTCGCCCTGGGAGGGCCTGCTGTTCGTCCTGGGGTATCTGCTCCTGCTCGCCGAACTCGCCGGACTGGTCTGATCGCCCGCAACCAGCCGGTCGTCAATCGCCTGCACGTGATTCCTCTTCCCGCGTGCGCCCACCGCGACGGCCGGGACGCGGATGCAGGCGGTCGGCCGGCCACGCCAGCCGGGAGCGTTTATCGGCCCCCCGATCGCTCACCCCGGGCCAACACGACGGCCGCGCCGATGTTGCCCGTGACGTTGGCCGTCGTCCGGAAGAGATCGGGGATCGTATCGACCGCCAGCAGGATCCCGATGCCCTCCGCCGGAAGCCCCACGGCCATGAGGACCGGCAACGCCGCGATAACGCCGCCGCCCGGCACGCCAGGCACCGTGAAGCTCGCGAGGACGGAGGTCACCACCATGGTGGCCATCTGCATGGGCCCCAGGGTGATCCCGTAGAAGTAGGCGATGAAGGAAGCCCCGACGATCATCGGCACCGGCGCGGTGATCCGGAAGGTGGAGAACCCCAAGGGTAGCAGGAAGCTGTTGATGGCGTCGGGAAGCTTCAGCCGGTTCTTGGCTTCCTCCACCGCCGGGGGAAGGGAGGCCAGCGACGATCTGGAACTGAAGGCCACGGCCTGGGCCGGCAGGCTGGCCGCGCTGAATTCCTTGAGGGAGAGTCGTCCGCCGAACACCGCCAGCGGGTAGACCGCCAGCAGGAGGACGATGCACAGGCCAGATTGGATGGCCACGTAATAGAGAATGGCCCCGGCAGCGGCCAGCCCCATGTTCGCGCCCAGGTTCAGCGCCAAGGCGAACACCCCGATGGGGGCCAGTTCCAGGATCCAGTTGATGAGCACCAGCATCGCGTCAGACACGGCCCTGAAGAAGTCCGTCAGGAGTGTCTTCCGCTCCGGGGCGAGGCGCGCCGCCGCCAGGGCGAAGAGCAACGTGAAGATGATGAAGGGGAGCATCGCTCCCTCCGCCATGGCTCCCACGGGATTCGTGGGCACCAGGCTCACCATCCATTCCCGCACCGTGAGAACCCGGGTCTGAGCTGCCGCGCCCCCGTCACCGGCAAGGCCCTGCCTCAGGGTCGCTGCCGCGTCGGGGTCCGACGGCAGCAACGCCACCAGAGGCGGCGTCACCAGGGCTGTCAGGATGGCGGCCACGGCGATGAGGCTCACGAAGAGGAGAACGGCTCGTCCCCCGATCCTGCCGACCGCCCGGACGTCGGTGCCCACCACCCCCACCACTAGGAGGGAGCCGACCAGCGGCAGCACCGTCATGCGGATGGCGTTCACCCAGATCCGTCCCAGAGGCTCGATCCAGGCAGCCAGTGTCCCGAGCCACGACACGCCAGACGCCGTGATCGCCAACCCGGCAGACAAGCCGCCGACGAGAGCGGCCAGCACTTTCAAGGTCAAGGACATGAGGATACTCGCTCGCGTGTCTGCATGAGTGCGGGGCGCGATCCTCCGCGACTGGACCGGCCGTGGTCGGCGAGTGTAGATGGTTCAGCCGGCACTCGGCAAGGAAAAGCGCCCGCATCAGTGAACCGTCCTGGTCTTCTTGTCCATGTAGTCCATCAGGACGTACTGGCCGAGGGTGACGGGCGTCGTGAAGTAGGCCTTGCCCCTGCACATGGCGGCCACACGCCGGACGAAGGCCACGAGGTCGGAATCGCGGGCCAGCATGAACGTGTTGATCATGATGCCCGCCCGCGCGCACGCCGACACCTCGGCGAGCGTCTCGCTCCCAGATCAACGGCGGGGCAGATCAAGTCACGATGACGCTGGCGCTGGCGGCGTCTTGGTGCATCATGACGACCAGGTACCAGCCGAACAGGATGAGCCACGGCAGCTCCGCCATGCGCTCGGCCCGCGGCAGCACCTCCAACCCAGCCTCGTGCCGGATGAAGCCCTCCGTCAGGTAGCGAAACAGGACGTCACCGTCGGGCAGCTGGAACTCGATTCTGGACTGCCAGAAGTTCGTGGTAATGAGGACCTCGGGCCCTCCGGCAATCCGCAGCGTGCCGCCGCCCTTCCACGTGTTGTGCTCGAACACGGCCAGGTCGTGGCTCTCGTCTTCCCGGCGCACCGTCGCACGCGTCTGCCAGAACCCGACCCGCTTGAAGGTCCACGATCCGTCCGCACTGCGGGCCTCGGCCATGGTGCCGAAGGCACTGCGGAACGTGAGCGTCGCCACGACATCGGTTCCGCTCTGCAGTTCGTATCGCTGGTCGAACAGCTTCGGCTGGGCCCAATGCAACGGGTGACGAATGGCTTCGGAAATGCGACGCATGGTGCCTCCCGAATCTCATTGTACGGGTCGGCCAGGGTTGCCGACGCCCTCCGGGACGTGTGCGCTTGAGAATTTACGCGGGCGCAACGCGCCGGCGCTCTTCGGCCAGGACCGTCCTCAGCCTGGCGAAGAAGGCGTCGCGAACCGCGGCCGTGCGGCGGGCCTGTTCTACGTCGAGCATGGCCTCGTCCTGGAACCGGAACGCGGCGGGCTCCACCTGGAGGGCGTACGAGTTCGGCCACCGATCCCAGAACCACGTGGCGCACCCGAACTGGATGTAGCCGGGATCCACCTGCGGCACGCGCGCCATGGCGTCGTACAGCGCCCGGCCCCGCTCGCTCGGTTCGAGACAGAACGCCACGTAGGCAATCCGGTAGCGGACCGGTCCTGCGTAGTCGTCGGGGATCGGCGAGAGCGTGTGCACATCCTGTTCGGCCCCACACACGAAGTGTCCGAAGCAGCACTGGATCGTGAACACGTGCGCGAACTCGGCAAACGCCGTGATGATGTCGACGATCGGCGGATCGATCGCCTCGAGATTCAGCAACCGCAGCGCCTCCCGCCGGTCGCCCTCGAAGGCGGGCCGCGCGATCAGGGCTCGCGGTTCGGTGAAGGTCTCCATGGGATGTTCAAGGCAGGCTCGGGCCCCTGCCGGCGGCGACCTCGTAGAGAGAAACGCTCATGGGCGGCACGGGGAGGATGTCGCCCAAGGGAACGTCCCGCGTTTCGACAATCGACACGGCCGGCGGCTTCCCGGGCTCGTTGTAGGCCCGCTCATCGTCTCCCGCGATCCGCCAGAGCGTCGCCCTGGCTCCAAGCGCCGCGCCTTCGATCGACAACGTCAGACGCTGGCTCTCGCGCGTCGGATTCACCACCGACAGCACCAACGCGGCCCCGTCCGCGCGCCACGCCGCGGCCACGTCCAGCGGCTCGGGCGCGCCCCGCACCTCGACGGGAATCTGCCCGAAACGCGATCGATAGAGCTTCAGCACGAGGCCCGTGGTATCGAACGCCGCCGCAGTCTTCGTGGTCTTGATCGCGCCGATGACGTTGACCGTCTGCGCGTAGTTCGCCATGAAGATGATGTCGGACTGGCGCGCGTACTCGTGAAACCCCGCCGCGATGCCGAGGGCATCTTTCAGGTAGTAGCGGGTGCCCAGTTCGCCGTAGAGGTGCGGCCCGTACCAGTAGTTCCACTCGTCGAGCGCGATGCGGATGTCGCGGCCGGCCAGGGCCGGGATCGTCTGCCGATACCGGCGGTGCGCGTCGGCAATCCGGCGGATCGCACGCGGCACCTGCGCCACGTGACCCATCAGCCCCGCGCCTTCCTGCACGTAGAAGTGCTCGCTGATGAGATCCATGTTCGCGGAGTTGCCCGCGAGCATCGCCTCGCTCCAGGGCCCCACGGCTCCAACGGCCACCAGTGCGATCGACGGGTCCTTCGCGCGCATGGCCGCCGCGAACTCGGCGTGCTTCTTCACGTAGTCGCCGAGCGGCATGTGGCCGAGCTGCCAGTCGCCGTACATCTCGTTGCCAATGGACCACCACCGGCACCGGAAGGGCTCCGGGTGGCCGTTGGCAGCCCGCAGGCGTCCCATGGGCGTGGACGCGGCTCCGTTCACGTACTCGACCTGCTCGGCGGCCGAGGCCGCATCGCCCAGCCCGCTGTTCACGGCGATGTACGGCTCGGTGCCGATCAGGCGGCAGAGCGCCATGAACTCGTGGATCCCGACGTCGTTGTGCTCGATGCCCTGCCACGCCGGGTTCTTCCGCGGCGGACGGCGGTCGCGATCGCCGATCCCGTCGCGCCAGTTGTACCCGCTCACGAAGTTCCCGCCCGGCCAGCGATACACGGGAGCGTCCAGTTCGCGAAGCAAGCGCAGCACGTCGGGTCTGAAGCCCTCGACATGGTCCGCGGGCATCAGCGAGACCGCGCCGATCCGAACCGTACCCTCGCCCGCGCTCGTGATCAGGAGCCGGCCCTCCTCAGTCGCCGCCCGCGCCGTGAACGAAAGCGGAAAAGTCCTGAACGCGCTCCGGACACCTCGAATCGTGACCGTCTGTCGATCGCCCGCAGCCTCGCCCCAGACGAGGCTGACCTCAACAGCCGCGCCGGCCCCATCTCCACCCAGCACGATGCGTCCGGTGTAGGAAGCGCCGGCCATGAGCGCCAGACCGGACTGGCCGATCCCGCCCGACGCGCCCGGCCCGACGACGAACTCTGGCGAGTGCTCGCCCACGAACGCCGACACGCGCGTCATCGACGCGCTGCGCGGGTTGCCGACGATGGTCCACGGCGACGCCTTGTCGCCGACGGGATGGAAGAACTTGCGGTCCTCGAGCATCTCCGCCCAGATGCCGCCGTAGATGCAGCGGCCGAGGTGCTCGATGAACTGGCCGTAGATCCAGGGGTTGATCTCCGGGCCCGTCGCGGCTGCGTCGACCAGCAGGCGGTCGCCACTCGCCTGGTCGGCGGAGCTGGCGGGCCTCGGGTTCTGTGCCGCGAAGGCGGTGGCGGTGGCGAGGACGAGGGCGAAGCGGGCGCTTTGTGATCGCATGGGAGCCTCCGGAGCGGCGGCATTCTAGCCCGGACCCCTCCGCGGGCGGGGGCTAGAAGCGGAGGCGAAGCTCGACCTGCGCGCGGCGGCCGTCCGCGCTCTTCCCGGCGCCGGAGAACTCCGCGGCGGGGCGGTCCCCCCGCAGCTCGAGGTACTCGACGCCGACGCGCAGCCAGGGGCGCGGCGCGCCGAGCGCCGAGAGCGTGAACGCCCAGCCGGACTCCTGGTTGGGCTCGGCGACGGAGTCGCGGTCGTCGTTACGGAAGCGGTCGTAGCGTGCGCTGACGCGCACGGCCTCGCCGGGGCTCGCCCAGCTCGCGAGCGCGTAGGCGGCGCGAAAGCGCAGGTCCACGTGCGGGCCGCTCGCGAGGCCCATGCCGGTGTCGCCGACCATGGCTTCCGCCACCA
>CAYZYG010000144.1:7875-9938 GCA_964481395.1 uncultured Vicinamibacterales bacterium | reverse complement strand
ACCGCGTCAATCGTCAGCAAGTTCGTGGCCGATTCGGCGTAATGGAACGTCATGAACACCATGCCCGGCGCGGAGCGGCGTGAGACCCGCGCCGCCGCCACCACGCAGCCACGCCGCGACCGCACGCTCAGCCGATCGCCATCCACGATCCCCAGCCGCGCCGCGTCCCGCGGGTGCAGTTCGGCCTCGGCCTCTGGGGCCACCGCCTCCAATCCGGGCGAGCGGCGCGACATCGTGCCGCCGTGCCAGTGGAAGAGGATGCGCCCGGTGGAGAGCAGAAACGGGTACTCCTCGTCGGGCAGCTCAGCCGGCGGCCGGTACTCCAGCACGCAGAACAGTCCGCGGCCGCGGGTGAACTGGGCCGTGTGCAGCACCGGTGTGCCGGGGTGATCGGGCGTCGGGCACGGCCATTGCAGCCCGTTCCCTTCCAGCCGGGCGTGGCTCATGCCGGCGTACTGCGGCGTCACCGTCGCCATCTCGGCGAAAACGTCGGTCGCGCTTTCGTACTGCCAGCCCGCGCCCAGCCGGTTCGCCAGGTCGAGGATAATCTCCCAGTCCGCTCGCGCCATGCCCGGCGGTTCCAGCGCCGGCCGCACCATCTGCACCCGCCGCTCCGTGTTGGTGAACGTACCCGTCTTCTCGGCGAAGCTCGCCGCCGGCAGCACCACGTCGGCCATCCGCGCCGTCTCGTTGAGGAAGAGGTCCTGGACGACCAGAAACTCCACCTGTTCTAGCGCCTGGGCCACGTGGTTCAGATTCGGGTCGGACAGCATGGGGTTTTCGCCCATGATGTAGATGGCCCGAATGCGCCCTTCCAGCGCGCCGTGGATGATCTCCGTCACCGTCAGGCCCGGCTTGGCCCCCAGCGCCTCGTAGGGCACGCCCCACGCGCTGGCGAACTTGCGCCGGATGGTCTCGTCGGCCACCGGTTGGTAGCCGGGGAAGACGTTGGGCAGCCCGCCCATGTCGCACGCGCCCTGGACGTTGTTCTGCCCGCGCAACGGGTTCAGCCCCGTGCCCGGCCGGCCAATGTGGCCCGTCAGCAGCGCCAGGTTGGAGCACGCTTTCACGTTGTCCGTGCCCGTCGTGTGCTGGGTGATGCCCATCGCCCAGAAGATCATGCTGTTGCGGGCATGGGCGTAGAGATAGGCCGCGTCGACGATGTCCTGCGCCGGCACACCGGAGATGGATTCGGCCCGCTCGGGCGTCCAATCAGCCACCGACGCCGCGAAAGCCTCATACGCCTCGGTGCGCCCCTCGATGAACGTGCTATTGCGCAGCCCATCGCGGATGATGACGTGGGCCATCGCGTTCAACACAGCTACGTCCGTCCCCGGCCGGTGGCGCAGATGCAAATAGGCGAAGTTCGCCAGTTCGATCTCGCGCGGGTCGAGCAGGATGAGCTTTGCCCCGAACTGGCGCACCGCGCGCTTCATCTCCAGGCCGATAATGGGGTGGGCCTCCGTGGTGTTGGAGCCGGTGACGAACAGCAGATCGGCGCGCGTGATGTTGCTGATCGAGTCAGTCATCGCGCCGGAACCGAGTGTCGCGGCCAGACCGGCCACGCTGCTGCTGTGTCAGAGACGGGCGCAGTGGTCGACGTGGTTCGTCCCGACCACCGCGCGGGCCAACTTCTGTAGCAGATAATTTTCCTCGTTGGTGCACTTGGCCGAGACGAGGAAGGCGATGCTGTCCGGGCCGCTCTCCTCTCGGATATCGTGCAGACGCGCGGCCACGTAATCGAGCGCCTCCGGCCATGTAGCGCGGGATGGTATCCCGCAACCCGCCTTCCGGCCAGGCCAGACGAGCGGCTCTGTCAGCCGATCCGGCGCGTGTACGAAGTCGAAGCCAAAGCGCCCCTTCACGCACAAATTGCCGCGATTCACGGGGCTGTCGAAGCGGCCGTTAACCCGATAGAGCAGGCCGTCCTTCACGTGCAAATCGACCTGGCAGCCCACCCCGCAGTAGGGGCAGGTGGTTGGCACAATCCGATCCGCTTTGAGCATAGCTAACCCACTCCTTCGTTGTAGCGCGGATGCTGTCCCGCGAGGTGCAACCCACTT
>CAYZYG010000144.1:0-7775 GCA_964481395.1 uncultured Vicinamibacterales bacterium | reverse complement strand
GGTTGCACCTGAACTATCCTGTCATAGTGTAGAGGAGAACCCCTCGCCCGCTTAGTGATCTCTTTCACAAATGCTTATGACGAATGTCATGAGATCGCGTGACGGATGACACTGGAGCGCCGCCCCCTCATCGACTATCCTCTCACTGAATGTGGCGCAACCATCTTTATCCGCGCCCTTACTCTCTCCTTAGCCCTCTCCTCAGGGGCGAGGGAAGCTATTGGGAGGCCGAAATGGCAACAGAAAATTGGGTCGTCGTGAGCGCCAAGTACTGCGAGCGAGTCGGCCGGAGTATCGAGATCAAAGAGCGCCGGGTCTACCCCGCGTCTGACTTCTTGCTGACAGTAGACAACCGGGGCCAGGTTCGCGAACACGTCTGTTCCGCGGCCATCGAATGCAATATGGCCGGCATTCCCTGCTCGCTGGCCTACAATAACCCCGGAGACGGGCGTTCCCTGTAGCGCAGGATGCCATCCCGCTTCTGAGAAGGACAAGAGGCGGGTTGCCACCCCGCGCTACAATCAGAAAAGGCCCAGGATCACTCCTGGGCCTCTTCCGTTTTGACTGACACCTGTGATGTAGGGCGGGTTGCCAACCCACCCTACCACTCTATCGAAACGACGGCGTGTACGAACGGACGATCTGGATATAGTTCGCCCGCTCGAATGCGGCCGGCGCGGCGACGTTGATCTGGCTCAGGCTGCCGTGCAACTCCTGGATGGAACGGTACTCCCGCTCCTCCAGCCACAGCGCCATCTCCTTCACCACCTCACCAAAGCGCCCGATGCCGTTGCGCAGAATCTCCGAGGTCATCATCGCCACGTTCGCGCCGGCGGCCACGGCCTTCAGCGCGTCCTGAGCCGAGTGGACGCCGGTCGTCAGCGCCATGTCGGCCGAGATGTGCCCATACAGGATAGCGATCCAGCGCAGAGGCAGCCGAATCTCCTCCGACCGGCTGAGCACCAGGTTGGGCACGACCTCCAGATTCTCCAGGTCGAGGTCGGGCTGGTAGAAGCGATTGAACAGCACCAACCCGTCGGCTCCGGCCTCTGACAGCCGATGCATCATGTTGGCTGTCGCGCTGAAGTAGGGGCTTAGCTTGACGGCGATAGGGATATGCACCGACGCCTTGATGTCGCGCACCAGGTCGAGGTAGATCTGCTCCACCTCCGTCCCGGGCAGATCGATGCGCGTGGGCACGTAGTAGATGTTGAGCTCCAGCGCGTCCGCGCCCGCGCCCTCGATCTCCTTGGCGTAGCGTATCCAGCCGCCGGTCGAGACGCCGTTCAGGCTGCCGATGATGGGGATGTTGACCGCCTGCTTGGCCCGGAAGATGTGCTCCAGATAGGCATCCGGCCCAATGGCCCGGTAGGTCGGCGCTTCGGGGAAGTAGGTCAGGGCTTCGGCGTAACTTTCCGTGCCGTCGCTCAGGTAGCGATCAAGCGCATGGCTCTCCTGGTTGATCTCTTCCTCGAAGAGTGAGTGCAGGACAATGGCCGCCACGCCAGAGTCTTCCATGCGCCGGATATTGCCTAACTCGCGGCTCAACGGCGACGGCGACGCGACCAGCGGGTTCTTCAGCTCCAGGCCGAGATAAGTCGTTCTCAAGTCCATCTCGATTCTCCTCGTATCAGTGGTCAGTGGTCAGTCACTCACTGACCACTGACCACTGCTTTCTGACCACTGCTTACTGCTCACTGCTCACGGCAAGCCGCTGATAATTCTTCCATCGCTCTTCTACGTCCGCCTTCGCCAGTTGCAACAACCGCTCGGCCGCTTCCGGGTTGCTTTGCTGCAACATGCGATACCGGCCTTCGCGGTAGATGTACTTCTCCAGCGGCAGCGACGGCGGCTTCGAGTCGAGTTGGAACGGGTTCTGCTTGTGGCCGTTCGTCCCGCCTTCCACCGGCGCGTGCGCCAGTTCAGGGTTGTAGCGATAGAGCGCCCAGTGCCCCGAATCGACCGCCGCCTGCTGTTGCTCCAGGCCAAACTTCATGTCGTAGCCGTGGGCGATGCAGTGGCTATAGGCGATGATGAGCGACGGGCCATCGTACGCTTCGGCCTCCAATAGAGCTTGAACCGTCTGCCGGTCGTTCGCGCCAAAAGCGACGCGGGCGACGTAGACGTTGCCATACGTCATAGCCAGCAGGCCCAGGTCTTTCTTGGGCAGCGGCTTGCCCGCGGCGGCGAACTTCGCTACCGCCGCGCGCGGCGTGGACTTCGACATCTGGCCGCCGGTGTTGGAGTACACTTCCGTGTCCAGCACCAGGATGTTCACGTTGCGGCCGGAAGCGATCACGTGATCCAGACCGCCGTAACCGATGTCATAGGCCCAGCCGTCGCCGCCGATGATCCAGACACTCTTCTTCACCAGCGCGTCCGCCTTGTCCCGCAAGTTGGAGAGCGCCGGCTTCAGCGGCTCGACCGCGGCGTCGGCGCTACTCAAGAGACCTTGCAACCGTTCCACTAGCAACTGCACATACTTGCGCTGTTGCAGGATGTCGGTCTCTGTCAACTGATCGTTGTAGAGGATACTGTCGGCCAGTTCAGAGCCGATTACTTCGCGCAGGCCGCGAACGGCGTTGGTCACTTCGTCGATACGCTGGTCGAGCGCCACGCGCATGCCCAGGCCAAACTCGGCGTTGTCTTCGAACAGCGAGTTCGACCACGCCGGGCCGCGCCCCTGGGCATTCTTGGCCCACGGCGTCGTCGGCAGGTTGCCGCCATAGATGGACGAGCACCCGGTGGCGTTGGCGACGATCATCCGGTCGCCGAACAGCTGCGTGACGAGCTTCAGGTAAGGCGTCTCGCCGCAGCCGGCGCACGCCCCCGAGAACTCGAACAGCGGCTCGAGCAACTGGTTGTACTTGACCTGGTTCACCGGCAGCTCGGCGCGGTCGACGTTGGGCAGCGACTGGAAGAAATCCCAGTTGTGGCGCTCCGTCTCGCGCACTTCCGGCGTGTAGTCGATCATGTTGATCGCCTTGAACTTTGGCTGCCGCTTGTTCTTCACCGGGCAGACCTCGTAGCACAGCGAGCAACCCGTGCAGTCCTCCACCGAGGCTTGCAACGTGTAGGCCAGGTCCTTGTACTCCTTGAAGCGGGCCGGTGTCGTCTTGAAGCCCTGCGGCGCTCCTTCCAGAACGGCCGGATCGTAGATCTTCAACCGGATGACCGCGTGCGGGCACACCAGCGCGCACTTGCCGCACTGGATGCAGATCTCCGGGTCCCACGCTGGGACTTCGGTGGCGATGTTGCGCTTCTCCCACTTGGTCGTGCCCGTCGGGTACGTGCCGTCCACCGGGAGCGCGCTGACCGGCAGCGTGTCTCCCAGACCGGCCATCATCGGCGCGGTGACGGTCTGGATGAACTCCGGCGCCCGCGCGGACACGATGGGCGGCCGGGTGAAGACGCTGGTCACCGCCTGCGGGACCGTTACCTCATGCAGTTGGGACAATGAGGCGTCGACCGCGGCGTAGTTCTGCTCCACCACCAGTTCGCCCCGCTTGCCATACGTCTTGGCGATCGCTTCCTTGATCTCGGTGATGGCCCGCTCGCGCGACAGCAGCGGCACGGACGTAGCCCCTTCGATCAGGGCGAAGAAACACGTCTGCATGACGGTGTTGATGCGCCGGCCCATGTTAGTCTTGTCGGCCACGGCGTAGGCATCGACGACGTAGAAGTGCAGTCCCTTGTCGATGATGGCGCGCTGGACTTCCTGCGGCAGGTGTTCCCACACCTCGTCCGGCCCGTAGGGGCTGTTCAGCAGGAAGGTTGCGCCGGGCTGGGCCAGCTTCAGCATGTCGAACCGCTCCAGGAAACCGAACTGGTGGCAGGCGACGAAGTTGGCCCGGTCAATGAGATAGGGCGAATGGAAGGGCCGCGGCCCAAAGCGCAGGTGCGACACCGTGACCGACCCCGACTTCTTGGAGTCCAGCACGAAGTAGCCCTGGGCGTAGTTCGGCGTGTTCTCGCCGATGATCTTGATCGAGTTCTTGTTCGCGCCGACCGTCCCGTCGGAGCCCAGACCGAAGAACACCGCCCGTACCACGTCGTCCGACTCCGTAGAGAAGTTCGGGTCATAGTCCAGGCTGGTGTGCGTCACGTCGTCGTCAATGCCGATCGTGAAGTGGTTCTTCATAACCGGCCTGGCCGTCTCGTCGAAGACCGCCTTGATCATCGCCGGCGTGAACTCCTTCGAGGACAGGCCATAGCGACCGCCAATGACGCGCGGCATCACCGCGAAGGGCGCGCTGCCGTCGGCCACGCACTCCACCAGCGCTGATACCACGTCGAGATAGAGCGGTTCGCCCGCCGACCCCGGCTCCTTACACCGGTCGAGCACGGCGATGGACTTCGTCGTCGCCGGCAGGGCGGCCACGAACGCCGCCGTGTCGAACGGCCGGTACAGCCGCACCTTCACCAGGCCGACCTTCTCGCCGCGGGCGCTCAAGTAGTCAACCGTCTCCTCGACCGCTTCCGCGCCCGACCCCATGATCACGACGACGCGCTCCGCGTCCGGCGCGCCCACGTAGTCGAACAGGTGGTATTGACGTCCGGTCAACCCGGCGAACTTGTCCATCGTCTGTTGCACAATGCCGGGGCAGGCGACGTAGTACGGGTTGGCGCTCTCGCGGGCCTGGAAGTAGACGTCGGGGTTCTGCGCCGTGCCGCGCATGATGGGGTGATCGGGCGATAGGCCGCGCTGCCGGTGCTCGCGTACCAGGTCGTCATCGATCATCGCCCGCAGCACGTCGTCGCCCAGCGGGGAAATCTTGTTGATCTCGTGCGACGTGCGGAAGCCGTCGAAAAAGTGAATGAACGGCACGCGCGCCCGCAGCGTCGCCGAGTGGGCGACCAGCGCCAGGTCCATGGCCTCCTGCACCGAGTTGGAGCACAACAGGGCGAAGCCGGTGTTGCGCGTCGCCATCACGTCGCTGTGGTCGCCGAAGATGGACAATCCCTGGGCCGCCAGTGAACGGGCGGCCACGTGGAACGTGGTCGCGGTCAGTTCGCCGGCGATCTTGAACATGTTGGGGATCATCAGCAGCAGCCCTTGCGAGGCTGTAAAGGTGGTCGTCAATGCGCCCGTTTGCAGCGCGCCATGCACCGCGCCGGCCGCGCCGCCCTCCGACTGCATCTCGATCACCAGAGGCACCGCGCCCCAGATGTTCGTGTCGCCGTGGGCGGAGTACTGGTCGGCCAGCTCCCCCATGCCCGACGAGGGCGTGATGGGGTAGATGGCGATCACCTCGTTCACTTTGTGCGCAACGCTGGCTGTGGCCTCATTCGCGTCAATGGTGATCATGTTTGTCGTCATAGCAATTCCTTCAGAAGTTAATAGTTGAGAGTTGATAGTCGAGAGTTCAACTCTTAACTATCAACTCTCAACTATCAACTTTCAACTGACCGCTTTTACTTGCTCTTCTTCTCGGCCAGGGCCGCATGCGCCGCCGCCAGACGGGCGATCGGCACGCGGAACGGCGAGCAGGAGACGTAGTTCAGACCCAACTGATGGCAAATGGCGATACTCTTCGGGTCGCCGCCGTGCTCGCCGCAGATACCTACTTCGAGGTCGGGGCGGGTGGCGCGGCCGAGTTCGACGCCCATCTTCATCAGCTTGCCGACGCCGTTGGCGTCAATCGTGGCAAACGGGTTCTCTTCCAGGATGTTGCGCTGCTGGTACTCGACCAGGAAGCCGGACTCCGCGTCATCGCGGGAGATGCCGTAGGTCGTCTGCGTCAGGTCATTCGTCCCGAAGGAGAAGAACTGCGCCACCTCGGCGATCTCGTCCGCCGTCAGCGCGGCGCGCGGGATCTCGATCATCGTCCCGAACTTGTACTTGATCTCCATCCCGTACTCGTCCATGACTTCCTTGGCCACCGCTTCCAGCGTCGTCTGCTGCACCTTCAGCTCGTTGACGTGGAAGATGAGCGGGATCATCACTTCGGGCTGCACGTCCACGCCGTCGCGGGCGCACTGGCAGGCCGCCTCGAAGATGGCGCGCACCTGCATCTTGGTCAGTTCCGGGATGATGATGCCCAGACGGACGCCACGCGTGCCCAGCATCGGGTTTTGCTCCCGCAGCGCTTCGACGCGCTCCAGGTAGGCCTGCTTCACGCGAATCTCCGCCAGCGCCTCGTCAATCTCGCTCAGCGTGTGGAAGTGCTGGAGTTGCACCTTCAGGTCGGCCAGACGCTGCACCAGCTCCTCATAGGAGGGCAGGAACTCGTGGAGCGGCGGGTCGATCAGGCGAATGATAACCGGCTGGCCGTCCATGGCGCGGAACAGACCGTCGAAGTCGCCGCGCTGCAAGGGCAGCAGCTTGTCGAGGGCTTCGTTCCGCTCAGTCACGTTCTTGGCCATAATCATGTTCTGGACGATGGGCAGGCGCTCGGTCTCGAAGAACATGTGCTCCGTGCGGCAGAGGCCGATGCCCTGCGCGCCATACTCGCGGGCGCGTTGCGCGTCGCGCGGGTAGTCGGCGTTGGCCCAGACACCCAGCCGGCGGATTTCGTCCGCCCAGCCGAGCAGTTTGATCAGATAGGAGTTCTTGATGTCCGGCACGACGGTCGGAATCTGGCCCGTATAGACATTGCCCAGTGTGCCGTCGAGCGAAATCCAATCGCCTTCCTTAATGACAAGCTCGCCGATGGTCATCTGACGCAGGTCGAGGTCGATCTCCAGCTCTACGACGCCGACGACGGCCGGCTTGCCGAACTGGCGGGCGACGAGGGCAGCGTGGCTGGTGCGGCCGCCGCGGCTGGTCAGGATGCCCTGCGCGGCCAACATGCCGTGGACATCGTCGGGCTTGGTCTCCGGGCGGACCATGATGACCTTGCGGTTCTCTTCCTTGGCCCAACGCTCGGCGGTGTCCGCGTCGAAGGCGACGACACCGACGGCCGCGCCGGGGGAGACGTTCAGACCGGAGGCGATTTTCTTGGAGGCCTTCAGCGCTTCGCTGTCCAGCTGCGGGTGCAGGAAGAAGTCCACCTGCGCCGGCTTCACGCGCCAGACGGCCTCTTCCTTGGTGATGAGACCTTCTTCGACCATATCGACGGCGATCTTCACTTCCGCCTGGGCGGTGCGCTTGCCGTCGCGGGTCTGCAGGAGCCAGAGCTTGCCATTCTCGATGGTGAACTCCATGTCCTGCATGTTGCGATAGTGCTTCTCCAGCTTGGCGGCGATGTCCAGGAACTCCTGGTACGCCTTGGGCATGATGTCCTTCAGTTCTTGCAGCGGCTGGGTAGCGCGGATACCGGCGACAACGTCTTCGCCCTGAGCGTTAACGAGGAAGTCACCTTCCGGTTCCTTCTCGCCGGTGGAGGCGTCGCGGGACATGGCCACGCCGGTGGCGGAGTTGTCGCCGATATTGCCGTAGACCATCGTCTGGATGTTGACGGCTGTGCCCAGGTCGTGGGCGATGCCGGCGGCGTTGCGGTAGTCGATAGCCCGGCGGCCGTTCCACGACTTGAAGACCGCTTCCGTGGCCAGCCGCAGTTGCTCATACGGGTCGGTCGGGAAGTCGCCGCGCGTGAAGGTGCGATAGATTTCCTTGAAGCGGCGAGTGACCACTTCCCAGTCCTGCGCCTTCAGCTCGGCGTCGGTCTTGACACCGGCCAGCTCGCGGCGGGAGGTGATGACGGCCTCGAAGGCGACGCCGACCACCATCAGGACCACCAAGAGCAGCCAATCCCGCGGCGTAATCCTCGTCGGTTCCTTCATGCGCCGCTCAAATTGTGAAGCCTCAGCGGAGGGAAAGGTTGTGGCGGAAA
>CAYZYG010000143.1:0-10031 GCA_964481395.1 uncultured Vicinamibacterales bacterium | reverse complement strand
ACCGCCCGAAGGATCTGCCAGACGCGGTCGTCGCTCCAGCTCCGAACGGCCACCCTGGCCACGGCGGCGAAGAGCGGCCGTTGCATCTTCTCCCGCGCCAGCGCATCAACTCTGGGCGCGTCCGCGAAGAACGACCCGCCGTCGGTGCCGCTCACCGCCCGGATCGCACTCTCCGCCCAAGGCGCCGAGGTTTCCTGGAAGAGCACCTGAAAGACGACGAGTTCACCGTCCTCCAGGTCGGCCATGCCGGCGGTCAGCGGGATCAATGGATCAACTTCGAAGCTTCGGGAGATGGCGAGCGGCAGCATGAACTCGTGCGAGAGTCCGAAGTCTGCGACCACCGTGTCGGCGCCGTCCAGGTCGGTCCATCTCGCAGCGAGCCAGTCCGGTTCTTCGCGCACGGCCGCGTCCGGGAAGTGCGCCCGCAGTTGATTGCGCAGCATGGGCGCGGCCGTCTCCCGACACGCGAACTGCACCCGGATCGCAGCCGACGTGCCCACCACCTCGAACGCCATCGGCGCCCCTGCGTACCGCAGCGCCAAGAGCAGCCGTTCCATGGCGTCGTGCTTCACAACGGCGGTGGGCGGCAGCACCACCGCCAGCTCGACGATCGGGTCGTCGTTCTCGAAGGGTTGCGGCAGCGGTTCCTCGTCCACTTGGTCCGGGCGAGTCGGGGCCTCGATCGGCGTCCCGGGCGTGATGAGATTTGTCAGGCTCCGCCGCGTGCGCTCGACGAACGAGGTCAGGCCAGTCGCCCGGCGCACGTCATCGCGCGACGCACCGGGGTCGCCGGCCACCACGTGACCCCAGAACGGCCGGAACGGCGGTTCCAGTTCCACGGGGGCATTCCAGATGAGCCAGCCGCGCCCGCGCAGCTCCCATTCGTAGAACTGCTGGGTCAGAAGCTCCGCGCGAGTCAGTGGGCGGTCGTCATCGGTCATGGGCGTCGACCTCGCGCCTGATGGAGCCGGCCCTCAGGCGGCAGATGCGGCCGATCATGCCGCAGCGCTTCCCGCAAGGCAATGATCCCAGCTCGGTTCTGTGCGCCGACTCGGCCGGGCACATCACGCCAGTCGCGCACAAGCCGAACCGGGGATTGAACACGCCCGTCTGGTGTGCGACAACTCCCGTCGAAGGGGTGAATGGTGGGGATGGGCCTCTCCACAACATGAAGTCACATCAAGAAGTCATTCGGGACTTCGTACACCACCACGGCAGAAAGGCCACCGGGCACTCCGTGGTATCGAATCCGCTCGGACTGTATTCGAGTCGGGGCTGGACTGCAGGGCCGACCGAGCCCTTGCGACCCCTCGCGATTCGTCCGTCGAGCGGAGGCATCCTCGTGAACGGTGAGATGTTCGGCTGGCCGACGCGGAAGCATCAGGAGGCACTACTCGAGGAGGCCGAAGCCGGATCGGAGCCGTTTGCGGTGGTGCCGTTCGGTTCCCTCACGGCCGCGCTCACCGACGGCAAGGTCAGCGACTGGTCGCGCGCTCCGTTCACCGTTGAGCAGCTCAGAAAGGACGTGCAGGTTGTCGTGCCCAGCGCGGGCGAGACCTGGCGGGAGGTCGAGACGAAGGACAAGCACGGCCGCAAGGAAACCCGCAACGTGCACACGTTGGGGGAAAGCGTGGTACGCGTGCAACAGCACCTGTACCTGTCCGGCGTCGACGAAACCGGAAGCGGCCGGGGCACCTACTTCTTCGCTCAACTCCGCCGGCCGGGAACGCCCCGCTCCGTGGCCGAGGCCTACGACTTCCTTAAACCCGACCCTGTTCGCGAAGCGGAGGCGCGCGGGCAGACCGTCCGTCGCCAAGGCGAGTGGTTCGCGATCCCGACATCGTTCACCACGAGCCAGCTCCAGGCCGATGTGGCGAAGGGATGGGCGACGCACGCGACACGCCGCGTGCTGGGCCTGGACGGACATCACCAGGTCGACGAGGTGATTCACTACGAGCGGGGACCGCGCAAAGGCGAAGTCTACGGGCGCGGCATCCTCCAGCACACCGAGAACGATCACTTCGACCTGGATCTCGGCTTCCGTTGGCACCGCCTGGTGCACAACGTACAGGGCAATTCGTATTCCATGCAAGGCAACTTCGACTAATTAACCACAACAACTCACGAGGCCCGGAAACCCATTCACCCCTGGGTTTCCGGAAGGCCCGGGGGCGGCAGCTCGCTCCTGCGGCTTGTGCGGGATCTGCGACATTGGCCCCATTCCGTTCGTGGCACCGCCGCACTACGCTCGTTCCGTGACCAGTGCTTGTGTCCAGCCGCCCGGTGCGAGTCGAGCCGGGCTTCATACATCCACAACAATGGCGTGGAGACCGTATGAGAACCTCATTGACGGGGAACTGGACAACCGAACGCCGGGCCAGGTGACCGGCTGGATGCGCTTCCATCGCAAGAACGCCACACCGCTCCGGGTGGCCTTCAACCTCACGGGGGACTTTCACGATGACATCCGCGGCACGCTGATCCGGCTGCACAACGCGACGCCTTCCGACCGTGCGGACACGTTCGGCAGGGGGAAGACGTACATGGAAGGGTTCTCCCGAATCCAGGCAGGCGACGTGGGCGACATTACCGCCGGGCGCTCGCTCGGCCCGTGGTCGCAGACGATCGCGGAGCGGCTCAGCCACGAGCATGACACCGCCCTGGAGGCCTCGCAGCTTCCCAAGTCCGAGCGCGAAGAGCGCCGGCGGAAGTTCGCCGAGGAATGCCGCGAGCACATCGAGGCGGGGGACCTCTACTACCCGTACGTCGAGTATCCCTACATCGAATGGTATTCGGCGGCGAACGGACGGGTCGTGCTGGAGCTGGACCAGAGCCAGGTGGAGGTCGTCGGCGAACAGCGCCCGGCTGAGGGGCAGAGCCCGAAGGAACGGCTGGCGGCCAGGCATGGGCGCGAAGCAGCCATGGTGACCTTCCTCGGCAGTGTTGCCCAGGAACTCGCCAAGCACGGGGACCAGGACGATCACAGCACCTTTGGCAGGGTGACGTCTTGAGGGCCGGCCGGAGCATGGCTCCGGCGGGTGGACGCAAGCGCGGTTACGACGACGGACGGGAGGGCGCCCTTGCTGGCCACAAGGTGCGCCGCCCGCCCCGTCGGGTTGATGAGATGGCCATCGCCTGGAGGGCGTATGTTGGACACGACAGAAAGCTCGAGCGTGGACCGGACGATCACGCGGCGCACGGGAGCTGATCGCAAGCCGGAATCCTTGGACGGGGCCCGGACACGATTTGCCCGGTTGCTGCGGACGCGGATTGCGGAAAAGGAAAGGGAGCTGGCGGCGTTGCGCGGCGAGCTCATCGCGCTGGGCGGCGAGAAACCGGCGGCCACTCGCCGCCGAATCTGCGCCGTGTGCAGCCAGGCGGGGCACACGAAGCGCACCTGTCCGCAGGTCGTCGGCACGAAGATCGCTTAGGACAGACCCGTCCGGGCGTAAAATAGGGCCAGCCATGACCACCACGGACCTCGTTCAGGCGAAGCGCGAAGAAATCCTCCGCATCGCGGAGCGCCACGGCGCCCGGAACGTCCGCGTGTTCGGGTCCGTCGCCCGTGGCGAGGCCACGGAGGCGAGCGACCTCGATCTCCTGGTCTCCACCACCGAGCACACCAGCCCGTGGTTCCCGGCGGGCCTGATGCTCGAGCTCCAGGAGTTGCTGGGGCGCAGGGTCGATGTCGTGACCGAAGACGGGCTCTACTGGTTGCTCAAGCGGCGCATCCTGCGCGAGGCCCGGCCGCTGTGACCAAGGACCCCCGCGTCTATCTTGCACACATCCTGGAGCGGGCCAATCGCATTGAGGTCTACGTCCGCGACGGCCACGATGCCTTCCTTACCGACCACAAGACGCAAGACGCCGTCATCCGGAACTTCGAAGTCATTGGAGAAGCGGCGAAGCGCGTTCCCCCGGCGTTCCGATCCGCGCATCCGTCGATCCCGTGGCAGACGATGGCGGGATTCCGTGACGTGTTGATACACGGCTACGAAGGTGTGGACATCAACAAGGTGTGGACGACCGCCACCAAGGACTTGCCCGCCGTTCGGTCTGCCATCGCGGCGATCCTGCCGCCGCTCGAGGAACTCGAAGAGGAGATCTCGAACGGCAGGTTTGACGGTTCCGACAAATAGCCTACTCCCGCCGCTGTAGGACAGGCAGGCCGTCAGGATCCAACCGTGCCGTGTTGGCCCCCACCCGCCGCATCAATCCGACTCCGGTCCCATCGCGAACTTGAACGACTCGCGGATTCTGTCGGCTGTTGGCTCGACCCAATCACCGAGATGCACGGTATTACCCATGGACAGATTTGTGATCGATGGATGGCGCCTCCACGGGGCGGCGTACAGCTCGGGATCCGCTGGCCACGAGAACTGAAGCCCCGACGGGTCTCTTCCTGCGTGGACAAGCGCACGGGACGCAATGTTCCTAATCGACATCGAGATTAGATGCAACCCGGCGACAAATCGATCGGGCACCCATGCGCGGGAGACATGCCTGCCAAAGTTGAAGGTGCGCTCGCATCCCTGGACTTTCTCTGGCGGCATCCAGAACGTACTTCCGAAATCTGTACTCCCGACGGTCTGCATTGCTTCGGGTGGGGCTGGCTCTCCAGGAGAGGGTTGCTTGCCGAACGCGACCGAGAAGCCTCCTACGAGGGCGCGCATTCCGTGTTTCAGACTGTTGTACTCGGGCTCGAACGTATCCTCCAAGAACTCTCCCGCCATACGTCTCCAGGCACCTTCGAAGCCACTGCTTACGACTGAGCGAGTCGGCTCGGGGACGAACTCGTGAACAACTTCGGACAAGTCGTGCCAGGTCGCTCGACGCTTAAGTGGCGATAACACAGCCGTGCCCTGGTGGATCTTCCGCACGACTGCCCGGAGTTCTGAATTGCGATAGGTCGCCACCCATGCGAGCGGGAATTGAGGAGCCTGAGTCAGTGCTCCGAGAAGTGCAAACAGTGTCTCGAGACCCTGTCCATAAGCCAGTCGAAGCGCCGCTGCGGCTCGCTGACGACGAGACGGGTCGTCAGTGTTGAGCCATTGCGAATGGCTCTCCGCGAGATCGCTCCAGAAGAGCGGATCGATGCCGTCCAGGAAGCGCGTATTGGCCGACGTGTCCATCACGAACACAACGGGTCGCTCGTCTATAGGAAACGCGGTAAGAGAAACACCGGTGGTTTCATCGCTCACGGCGACCTCACTAGCTGGAAGGGGAGAATCAACCACACTATTCTATGCACTCCAGACCAGGCACGTGGTCTCTCCTTCGGACGCCTGACGGAGTGCAGGTCTCCACGCTGCACCCGTGCGCTTGGGCTCAGCGCCCTTGCAGACCCCTCAGAATCGGCTTGCGCTCCAGTTCTGTTAACGCCCGATGCCCCTTCGCCGTGGTGAGCCCGTCAACCGCCTCGAGCACGGCCGCACGCACTGACTCCTGGAACATCTGCGCTGTGTCCATCTTGTAGTACGTGTCTGGGGCGAAGTACTTGGCGTAGATCAGGCCGAGGATTGGAATGGCGAACATCCAGTCGTCGTCGACCTGGCCCTCGTCGGCCAGATAGGCCAGGAACCACATGCCGGTCGGAATTGCCGCCAGGAAGATCAGGGGACCCAGGAAGAATCCGATGCGGTACACGAGCAGGGCGAGCACAACGACCGAGCCGAGAGCCGCGCCCAGCAGGATCAGCGGGTTGAGTTTCGGAATCGGCCGGCCCATCCACCACGAGATGAAGAACCCGGTGCCGTACGGCGCGGCGCAGATGTCGAACACGAGCTTGCCGCGTGTCACGCGCAGGTACTCGCGCTTGGCGGTGAGCACGCCGCCCTCCTTGAACTCGACGCGGCTCGACTTCGCTTCGGGGACCTGTCGTTTGGCGACGTTGGCCTCCACGGACTTGTAGAACTCCAGGCCGGAGGCCTGCATGTCGCCGAGGAGCGTATACCAGTGCGCGAGAATGTCGGTCTTGACTGCCACGGTGCCTCCTCCAGACAGTGGGTTGGAATGCCGACGACGGTACGAGGCGCTGGAAGCGGGGGCAACTCCAGCGCGACGCCTATCTCTCTGCAATCTGAAGGCGTTGTCAAGCGACCTTGCACAGAGAATTTCGCACCGGGAGCACGAGCGTTCGGCCGCTGAATGGGGCCGCCACCGAGCCCTTCACCATCAATCGCACATAGATCTCGTGGTTGGGGAGTCGGGCCAGATCCTCGGCCGCAAACGTCGGGGCGAATTCCGGCTCCAGCAATTCCGCGTCGGCCGTCCCGACCCGGAATGTGACCAGCGAGCCGACGTTGCCCAGCATGGCATCCCGAATCTCCGGTTGCAGTTGCGCGAGGTACTGGTGGGCCAGTGTCAGGCTCACGCCGTACTTGCGCAGTTCGGCCAGCATGCCGGCCAGGCTCAACGTCGTGAAGCTCTGAAACTCATCCAGATAGAGGAAGAACGGTCGCCGCTCCGGCTCCGGCTGCTCGGCACGCCCCAGGGCCGTGAGTCCGATCGCGGACACCAGCAGCGCGCCGAAGAGCGCGGCGACGTCTTCGCCGACGCGGCCTTTGGACAGATTGACGAGCAGGATGCCGCCCGTGTCCATCAGACGGCGCAGGTCAAAGGAACTGCGGGCAGATCCGAGAATCTGTTGCAGGCGCGCGTGCGCGAGGAACGCGCCCACCTTGTTTTGCACCGGAGCGATGGCATCCGCCCGCAACCGCGCGGGGTACTGGGGATACTCCCTGAGCCAGAAGCGCCGCACCTGCGGATTCGAGCAGCGCTTTGCGGCATTCTCCCGGAAGTCGGGATCATCGAACAGCCGCAGGATGTCACCCAGCGTGGCCTCCGGCAGTTCGATGAGCACGAGCAGGGCATTGCGCAGCACGTGTTCCAGGCGCGGACCCCAGGAGTCGGCCCAGAGCTTCTTGAACACATCGAGCACACTTGCCGCCGCCAGCGTGCGACGGGCGGCCGGCACGCGCTCGATGGGATTGAAGGTGAAGGCTTGGTTCACATCCGGCAGGTCCAGGTAAGTGAGTGCCGCCCGTCGGGATGGCGGCACGCCGGCGCGCACCTGTTCGGCGAGATCGCCGTGCGGATCGAGCAGGGCCAGGCCGTGACCGCGCACGAGATCCTGGCGGATGAGCGTTTGTAGCAGCGTGGACTTGCCGGTGCCGGTCTGGCCGATGATGTGCAGATGATGGCGTCGGTCGGCGTGCCGGATGCCGAACAGTCGCCGCGCGTTGCGGGCCGTCGTTCGGCCCAGAAACGTGAGTTCATCATCTGGCAGCATGCCCTCAGGCTGCCAGTTCCCGGTCCCGTGCCCAAGGGCGCCAGACGTGCCGCTGCCGGCACAATTGACCGCCTTGGGGTGTTGTCTTCCGCCTCCTAAGCTGACCGCAGTCCCTTCACAGTCCCTCTCTCAACAGCGGTTCACCAAGGAGGAACCCGCATGGCTCGACCCACCCTCGTCGCACGGCCGCGCCGGGCGCCGGAGCGCTTTGTGCTCTCGCGCACGGACGATGGCTGCCTCGTGTACGCCGCGACCGATCCCCAGCATGTCTACCTGGTCGCGGGCGCACCGGAGCACCCCACCTGCACCTGCCCGGACGCCCGGGCGCACCAGTCGGACGCCGGCTACCGGTGTCCGCACATGCTCGCCGTCTTCCCGCCAGACACGACGGCCGACGCACAGACCACCCGCGAACTCGCGGAGGAGCGCGCGGCCATCCAGGCGGAGGCGAAGCCCCGCAAACGCGGCAACGGCGCCGCAGCTGACGGCAACGGACACGGTCACCTGCCGACCCAGATGATGCTGAAGCGCAGCGTCAGCCCCGACGGACGCATCGACTCGCTGTCGGTGGAGTTCATCTGCCCGGTGGACAGTCTCACGCCCGATGGCATGCTGGCCCGGGCCGCGAGCACGCTCGACTTGCAGGCCCAGATCATCCGCGCCTTCGTCCCGTCGAAGCCGCCGTCGAACGGTGGCAACGGGCACGACAAACCCGAGTCCGCACCGGTTGCGGCCGACACCGGCCGCGTACCGGCCACGCTGCTCACGGTGGGTGGCATGGATGGCAAGTGGGGCCGACGCCTGTTCCTGACCGTGCAGGTGAACGGCCGCACCGCCAAGCTGTTCGGTTCGCCGAAGCAGCTCCAGGCGGCGCTTGCGACCGCCGGCTATCCGGACGCTTCCGTCGCTGAAGGCAGCACCCTCAACCTGCCGTGTCAGGTCATCGCGGCCCCGAGCCCGGACGGCCGCTATCTGAACATCGTGCAGGTCTTCCCGGACACGTCCGTTCCGAACCGGAGGTCGGCATGAGCGTCGCCCTCGCCATCGACGGCGAGGAGGGGTTCGTCAACCCGGCCACGCCACATCTCTCGCACTCCCGGCTGTCGCGCTATCTCCACTGCCCGGAACAGTACCGGCTCTACTACGTGGAGCATCTCCGGCGGCGCGTGCCGTCGGCCAGTCTGCTCTTCGGACAGATCGTCCATCAGTCGTTGGCGGCCTGTTTCGAGCATGGCCGGCACCCGGCCGAGGCGTTCACCGACACCTGGGCCGCGATGCGGGACGCCGAACTGGAATACGGCAGTCGTGATTCCTGGCAGACGCTACTCGACGCCGGGCAGACGCTACTCGCCCGGTTCGTCGATGACGAACTGCCCCGGCTCGGCGCGCCCGAAGCCGTGGAGCAGAAGTTCGAGCTGCAGGTGACGGGTTTCGATCTGCCGTTTGTCGGCATCATCGATCTCGTCGCGGCGCTCAACGGCGTCCGGTCGGTCATCGACTTCAAGACCGCCGGCGCCGGTTACCAGCCCTACGAGGTGGTCCTTTCCGACCAGCTCACCGCCTACCGGCTCGCGGCGCCGGGCATCCCGCAAGCAGCGCTCTGCGTCTTCGTGAAGACCCGGACGCCGCAGATCGAGTGGCACGTCACGACCCGCACCGGGGCCGACCTGACCGACTACCTCGGCAAGGTGCAGTTTGTCGCCAAGGCCATCGCAGGCGCGCAGTTCTACAAGCGCCCCGGCAAGTGGTGCAGCTGGTGTGACTACCTACCGGTCTGTCTCCGCGACCAGGCCCAGATCGACGCCACGCTCATCGCGATCGAGTAGGTCCTCTCCAGACCCGCAATCTCGGGTACCGATTCCCAACGAAAGGACACTGTCATGGTGGTGAAGTTCGCCCCGAACGACCGCGGCAACCCGCCCGGCAAGCTGGCCGACGCGGAGTTGCACTTCCAGGACGGCACCCTGGACGGCCTGAAGCTCATCGGCTTCGCCGTCTGGGAGCGCCGCAACCACGCCGGCCGGAACGTCACGTTCCCGGCCCGGCAGTACTCGGTGAACGGCGAGCGCCGTTCCTTCGCCCTGCTGCGACCCGTCGTGGACGCCGCCGCGCAGGACCGGCTGAGGGACCTCATCCTCGAGGCGTACGCCGTCTACGAGGAGGATTCCGTCTCGGAATCCGCCCGTTAACTCTTCGGAGCCTGACCCGTGTCAGGCTCCTTTTTCGTGGATGCGGGGAATTCAGAGTGACCCACCCTGTCACAAGTGCCGCTGTATACTTCGCTCTCGTGGCTTCAGGCACCCTCACTCGGGTGCGTTGGAGTCGGCTGACCGGGAGGTGACCATGGCGGACTTCGACCGGCTCTCCTCGGCATGGCGGCTGCACTTTCGGTGCGTCTTCGACCTTCGGCTAGTGTCAGGCTCGGAGCAGGGCTGGCCCACACTGCTCAAGACCATCCGTGCCTGGATTCGTGAAAAGGAGAATGCCCAGGAGGTGACGGACGCCATCGGTAGGAGATGGTTCTTCGATGGGGGTCGGCACTCAGGGCACGTGGGTAATCGCTGGATCGTAGTCCAGACTCACCGGTTTGACTCGAGTGGAGGGGAGGCACCGGACTTCTGGGCACTTCGCTACGAACATAGCGCAGACGACCCTTCGACATTCCTCACCTGGCGGACCGACTTGGCCGTTGTCGCCCTTGACCGGGGACAGTACCGATTAGCGAAGCAGGTGTCGAACG